>CANLAH010000076.1 GCA_947488685.1 Acidimicrobiaceae bacterium
GCCACGAATCTCGGGTACGCGCCTTGGTGCTGTGCTCAACATCTGGATATTTTGCAGAGTCTCGCGAAGAACGCATCGGCTTCTTGGGTTTGCAGGGTCTTGGTGCATTGGCAAGACTCACTCCAAAAGCAGCACTCGATTGGATCAGCGAGGAGTTGTATGTGCAACGCAAAACTGCAACCTGGGATCCATGGGCAATGCAACAAGCAGCAAATCACGATTGGCAACAAGTTCTAGAAGCAGGTGCGGCTCTTGGTAACTACGACGCTCGCGAATGGCTCGGCACCATCGATGTGCCGACATCTGTAGTTATCACGGGACAAGATCATGTTGTTGCCACAAGTCGACAAGAAGAACTCGTTCTCAGCATTAATGGTGCAACCAAGCGCCGACTTGAGGCAGATCATGATGCCGTCTACACACACTCAGCAAAATTTGTACCGCTACTTGTTGCCGCCTGCCTTGAAGTCAGCGACTCAAACAACCCACGCACAGCGACTCCGCTCTCGTGAAACTCGCCATCCAATCTCGTACTCGACTGCGCCGAAACGCACGACTAGCAGCGCTTGGCACCCGCGTCGGTCTTGGTCATGCCAGCACCGCCGCACGCAAAATATTTGCTGGCGCCAAGCGGCGTGAAGAACTCTCGCGAGCTCGCGAGTTACAGACTGCCGAACAAATTGCCGATGAATTAGGCAACATGAAGGGCGCTCTCATGAAGCTCGGTCAGATGGCAAGTTACCTCGATGAGGGATTACCTGAACCATTTCGCTTGGCATTGGCACAATTACAAACAAACGCACCACCGATGGCTCACGAACTTGTTGAAGCAGTCATTTTGCAAGATCTTGGTGCACCAATTAGTGACATCTTTGTTGAGTTTGACCGCGACCCAATTGCTGCTGCATCTATCGGACAAGTGCACCGTGCTTTAGTGAAGCAACCAGACGGCACATTGCAAGCCGTCGCAGTCAAGGTGCAATACCCGGGTGTTGCCGAAGCAATCGCTGCCGATCTGCGAACCGCTGACTTACTTGGAACATTATTGGCTTTTGGATTCAAGAGCCTTAATCCCCAAGAAATGGTAGAAGAAATTAAAGAACGACTGACAGAAGAACTTGACTACGAACAAGAAGCTCGTCATCAAATGCTGTTCCATGAGTTTTACCTCGGTCATCCTTTTATTCACATACCAGCAGTAATCCCGCATCTTTCTTCATCTCATGTGCTGACTTCTGAATTAGTAGAGGGTGCTACGTGGGCTGAAATGCTGACATGGGACCAACACGAACGCAATCAGGTCGGTGAAGCAATTTTCCGATTTGTGTTTCGTAGCCTCTATCGTTTTCGAGCATTTAATGGCGACCCTCATCCGGGCAACTATCTCTTTCATCGCGATGGCAAAGTCACGTTTTTAGACTTTGGCCTCGTCAAGCATTTTACAATCCCAGAGATGGATGCTTTTCAAGGCATGGTCAAGGCCGCAGCAATTGACAATGACGTTGCCGAATTTCGACGCATCATCGAAGAAGCCGGAATGCTGAGCCCTGGTGCACCTGTCACCACTGAAGATGCCGGAGAATATTTTTCCCATTTCTATGCACCAGTACGTGAGTCACGAGTGATGACATGGTCGGGAGAATATGCGTCGTCTATCGTGCGACACACTTTTGATCGCACGTCGCCGATTGCGCAATATTCCACTGTTCCTCGTGCTTTTGTTTTTATTCAGCGCATTAACTTGGGCTTGTATGCCTTGCTCGGCCAACTTGGCGCAGTTGGCAATTACCGTTTAATGGCAGAAGAACTTTGGCCAATGACAAACTCTGCAGCATCTACCCCAATGGGTGAACAAGAAGAAAAATGGCTGCAGGCGCGGGCTAGCGGCTGACTACAGCACAGTCTCGAGATCGAGGCCAAGATCAAGAATTGGCGCAGAATGTGTAAGTGCGCCAACAGAAATAAAATCAACGCCGGTTTGAGCGACTTCTTTAGCACGATCAATTGATAAACCGCCACTTGCTTCGAGCACGACTGCTGCTCCGGTGCGTGCGGTGTGCTCTTTTGCCATTTTGACTGCCTGCACCATAATTGCTGTCGACATATTGTCGAGCAAAACCAAGTTTGCACCAGCCAACATTGCTTGCGTTAACTGCTCAAGTGTGTCAACTTCTATTTCAAGGGTAATTGTCGGCGCATGTTGTCGTACTAACTGAAATGCCTCGGCGACTCCGCCTGCTGCAGCAATGTGATTGTCTTTGACCAAAGCAGCATCGCTCAGAGCCATTCGATGATTCTGTCCACCACCACATCGCACTGCATATTTTTCTAAAGCGCGCAGCCCTGGGGTTGTCTTGCGTGTGTCTCGAATGATGGCGTTCGTTCCGCGCACAGCGTCCACCCACTGAGCAGTCATTGTCGCGATGCCTGACATGTGACACATTATGTTCAAGGCGGTTCGTTCTGCGGTGAGCAATAACTGGGTCGGAGCTTCGACTCGTGCCACTATGTCTCCATTTTGTACGCGCTGTCCGTCGGTTGCCAATTTTGTGAACTCACTTGCCAATGGGCCACACACAACCTCTATCACGCCAGATGCAATATCAAGTCCAGCGAGACATCCATTAGCACGAGTACCAAAAGTGGCAATGCTGCGTTGCGTGATCGGCACTGTTGACGTGCTCGTGATGTCGATGCCCCCGGCAAGGTCTTCTAGAACGGCTCGCTGCACAATGTCAAGCACGTATGACGCATCTAGCCCTGCACTCTGTAAGCGTTGTGTGAGGTGGTCTGAAAAAGAATAAAGTTTCATTGCGCAACAATTGTCCCGTCGGCATCAATGACAAGCAGATGACGTTGCCACTCGGGCAATGCTTCTGTGAAATCAGTACGACGGTGACAACCCCTGCTCTCTGTGCGAGCAGTTGCAGCAGCAACAACGGCCACAGCCACGGTAAGCAAATTGGTTGCTTCGAGAGATCGTCGTGTTGCAATCACATCAGACCCCACTTTGTCCTGCAATCTCTCAAGCGTGTTGCGCGCTGATAACAGACCGTTGGGGCTGCGCAATACACCAACATGTTTTGACATCGTGCTGCGTAACTCAGCTCGCCACTCTGCTGGCAATAGCCCACTTGTGCGTTCATCAAGACCCGGAGCAACCGTGATCGGAAGTGACCAACTGAGCGCACGCCCAACTCGAGTTCCGGCGACGATGCCTTCTGTCAGACTGTTTGATGCCAATCGATTTGCCCCGTGCACACCGGTGCATGCGGCTTCTCCAACAGCGAATAATCCCTTGAGCGACGTGACTCCGTCAAGATCAGCCCGAATTCCGCCGCAGGCGTAGTGCGCAGCAGGAGCAACAGGAATGAGGTCGTGCGCTGGGTCTATGCCAGCAGCGAGACACGCTGCAGTAATCGAAGGAAAACGCGTGGCGAATCGTTCTCCGATTGAACGCGCGTCTAAGAACACATGGTCATCTACACCTGCGGGTGACTCTGACATGCGCTTGCTGATCGCAGCAGCAACGATGTCACGGGGTGCAAGGTCTTCTTGAGGATGCACACCTTTCATAATTCGCTCGCCCGCAGCATCAAATAAGACTGCCCCCTCGCCACGAACAGCCTCGCTGATGAGTGCTTGTTGTCCAGTTGCATCGGCACTGGTCCACAGCACGGTTGGATGAAATTGGATGAACTCAATATCGGCAATCTCAACACCGGCACGCAATGCAAGAGCAATTCCATCTCCTGTCACTGCCGATGGATTCGATGTCGATGCATACACTTGACCAAAGCCACCAGTTGCCACCACGACAGCTCGCGCCGTGATGTCACCAACACTCTCAACATCGCCGTTCTCATCCAAAAGAGCAACTCGCACACCTGCGACGCATCGTTGTCCCTGATCGTTGATACCAATGAGTAGATCGATACCAAATGCGTGCTCTACGACGCGTACTCCCGCGAGGCGAACTGACTCGTCAAGAGTTTTTTGTACTTCTGCTCCGGATTGGTCGCCTCCGGCATGCACAATACGATCATGCGAGTGACCACCCTCGCGAGTGAGCGCTATGCCTCCGTCAGCACCAGGATCAAACGCTGCACCAAGACGCGACAGATACCTGATTGCCGTTGGCGCTTCCGTGACAAGCGTGCGCACCGCGGCTTCATTGCAGAGTCCAGCACCTGCGGCCAATGTGTCGCGCACATGATTTTCGATTGAGTCGTTGGGATCTAATACGGCGGCTAATCCACCTTGCGCCCACTGAGTACTACCTGCAGCAAGCGTGTCTTTTGTAATTAAAATCACATCACGAACTGGTCGTGCAGCAAGCGCAACTGATAACCCTGCAGCACCAGACCCCAAGACCACGACATCGGTGTCGATCTCCCATGTTGGTTCTGGCACAGCCAGTCGTTGCGACATGATTTATTCTCCCGTGCGAGACGGTGTGCCAATCGCAATCATGCGTTCTACTGACAGCCGCGCCTGATCAGCAATATCTTGGGGCACATCAACGACATCGTTTCCGTGCATGAGTGTATGTTCGAGTTTTTCAGGGGTAATCATCTTCATGTATTTGCAAATTGCTGCTGGGTTTATGGGCTGAAAAATAGTGAGGGCATTCGCTTTGCGCAACTGATGCAGCATTCCGGTCTCGGTGGCCACAAGAACTTTTCGCGCCGTTGTTTTTTGAGCGGCGTCTATCATTCCCGAAGTAGACAAGATCTTTGTGCGTTCTGCCGGTACAACACCAGAAGACGCTAAATACATAGCACTCGTAGCGCAGCCACACTCTGGATGAATAAATAGTTCTGCGTCTGGCTCAGTGCCTACTAATTCTTTGAGTTCTGCGCCGTTAATGCCAGCGTGTACGTGGCACTCTCCCATCCAGATGTGCATGTTCTCACGCTGAGTCAAGCGTTGCACATGGGCTCCCAAGAACTGGTCGGGACAAAACAGAATCTCCTTGTCAATCGGAATTGATGCAACGACATCTACGGCGTTAGAACTCGTGCAGCAAATATCCGTCTCGGCTTTTACTGCAGCAGTTGTATTGACGTAACTCACAACAACGGCTCCAGGATGCTGCGCTTTCCAGTCGCGTAATTGATCTGCCGTGATTGCGTCGGCGAGTGAACACCCAGCCCGTTCGTCAGGAATCAAGACGGTCTTGTCGTACGACAAAATCTTGGCGGTCTCCGCCATGAAGTGAACTCCGCAAAACACGATCGTGCTTTGTTTGGCAGAGGCTGCGATTCGCGACAGCGCAAGTGAGTCACCCACGTGGTGGGCGACGTCTTGTATTTCGGGAACTTGATAATTGTGCGCAAGTATCACTGCGTCACGTTGATCAGCAAGCGCTCGAATTTTCTTGGCCCATGCGCCGTCCGTGTGGTCTGCCACACCTTCAGGCTAAAGGCTGGCTAGCGACTTTCAATGACCGCTGGACCCTGTGCCCAATAACCAATGATGGCATCGGCGAGTGATCCCGTTGCTGACCCAGCATCTGTGATGATCTCGTCTGGCTCATCGGCAAAGCGCACGACTGATGCGACGCCTTGATCAGAGACCACCACAGTGAGGCGGACGCGACGGCGTTTGGCGTGTTGGCTTGGCGCACCTTCTACCTCGCCATTTTCACCAAGCGGCGCTGCCCATCCGGTGGTGACTACTGCAACAGCGTCAAACATGCGGCCAAGCGCACTTGATGGTGCTTCAAGTAATTCATATACGTCTGGGTGCTCTGCCAAAAAAGAGAGCCGAAATGCTGCATCGGCATCGCTATCAAAACATTTTGAGTCAACCACCGTTACTCCATGTAGATGAGCCCCTGGCAACTCAAATGTGTTGAGTGTTACGTGTAGTCGCTGTTCGACAAATGTCGCAAGCGAGACAGTATCCGGAAGTTGTGGGCATGGTTCTGGAAGGTCTAAGTTCATACAGACAAAGTGTGCGATGTTGCATACTTCGTGGAAAAAGATCTCATCGTTGTACTCTGATGGGAGCAAAATACTGCGAGTAACACCTCTGGGGGCACATGAGCACGCAACGTCCGACAACTCGACCACTAACACCCAACGATGTCACCGCATCGTGGCTCTCGACAGCACTGCAATCAAGTGGCGTGCTAGCGGCTGATACAGATGTCGTCTCAGTGCGCAACGAGTCTCTTGGCGGTGGCACTGGGGTGTTCGGAGTTCTTGCACGCCTCGTGGTTCAATACAGCAAGCCAACATCTGCACCTACTCAGATGGTTCTCAAATTACCCACGACTGCACCAGAGAACAAAGCGGTTGCACTTGCGCTTGGTATTTACGTTCGCGAAACAAATTTCTTTAGCGAACTTGCGGCACGCACTCCCACTGCTTCGGTGCACTGTTTGTACGCAGACATGGACATTGCGGCTGGTGAGTTTGTTCTTATCTTGGAAGAAATCGCACATCTTGAGGTTGGGGATCAACTGAGTGGAGCAAATATCGCTCAACTCGAACTCACCTTGCGGCAAATAGCGAAATGGCATGCTGCTTGGTGGCTGCATCCAGACCTTGACATCTATGACTGGCTACCCACAAATGACAGTCCTATCCAAATGGCAGTAGTGCCTGACATCATGCGCGGTGCGATGCCCGTCATTGAAAGCGAGTGGGTCTCAAAGTTGGGACAAGAGGCCGTCTCCCTCGGACGAGATACAACAGACAAGTTTGAAGAAATACTGCAACGCACAGGTGCCGCCGCAAAAACGCTGTGTCATGGTGACCTGCGACTTGAAAATATTTTCTTTAATGATGATGCAACCGACATGATGATGATTGATTTTCAGATGGTTCTCAAGGCAACGCCGGCACAAGATGTGCAATATCTCTTTAATTCATCTGTCGAACCAGACATCTGGCGTTCTGACGGAATGCGATTGTTGCATCTGTATCACGATGAACTTCTTGCTCTTGGCGTGAGCGATTACACATGGGCTACATTTTGGTCAGAGTTTCAATTGCAATGTCTCTGGGGGATGGTTGCACCAGCATCCACAGTTGCTGGATTCGATATGGGAGATGAAAAAGGTAAAAAACTTGCTGAGCGGTGGATGATGCGCGGTTGGCTGTTGCCAACTGCGGTGAATGCACGCGAAGTTCTCTAAAGCCTGTTAGTCAAGTTGCTCGGCACTGCTTAGCGCAACAACCTCGCTGCTTTTACTAACTTTGCACCATATTTCTTGCCAGGCGCTCGCGACAATCGTTCAAGCGGACCAGACACGCTGAGTGCTGCGATGACGTCACCATCACTATCAAAAATTGGTGCGCTGACTGACGCCACTCCTTTCTCGCGTTCTTCTACTGACTCAATCCATCCACCGACTGACAGCTTGTGTCCTGCCAACAATCGGCCGGCGCTTCCTCGCGACAATGGCAACAAAGAACCTTCCGGAACAATCCATCGCAGGCCGTGTGTCGACTCGAACGAAACAATGCATCGACGACCTGCCGCTTCGGCTACATATACCTGCACGCTCTCGCCAATTGCATCGCGAAGATCGTGTGCAACGCGTCGTGCCTGCTCAACAAACGGATACTGCATCTGAGCACCCACGCCAAGACCAATGAGCGCTGTACCAAGACAAAATTGTCCGTCTGCCATGCGACGCACAGCACCATGTTGCTCAAGCGCTTGCAACAACCGATGCGCAGTGGCGCGAGGCATGTCGGTGGCCTGCACAATTGTCGCTAATGAATGTGGGCGCTCTGCCAGAGCGTTGAGCACTACAAATGCCTTGTCAATGACTCCGACTCCCGATACAATGTCCATTAGTTGGGAAGTGTATCCCATATAGTGAGATAAAGAAAGCAAAGGACGGATGTGATGTCACCCAAAACATTGCCGCAAAAAGTATGGGACGACCATGTCATCCATCAGGCCACCGACGAACCTGATTTGCTTTATATCGATCTCCATCTCGTGCACGAGGTGACGAGCCCTCAAGCATTTGATGGATTGCGTTTATCAGGACGCACAGTGCGCCGACCAGAACTCACTCTTGCTACAGAAGACCACAATGTGCCCACCGCAGATATTCATCTGCCCATCGCCGACCCGATTTCAGCGCGACAAGTACAAGTGCTGCGCGACAATGCCAAAGAATTTCACGTCACGCTCTTTCCGATGGGCGACCCTAATCAAGGAATCGTTCATGTCATCGGACCAGAACAAGGGCGAACATTGCCCGGAATGACAATTGTGTGCGGAGACAGTCACACCGCAACACACGGAGCATTTGGGGCGTTGGCTTTTGGTATCGGAACCAGCGAAGTCGAACATGTTCTTGCCACGCAGACCCTTCCCCAGTCTCGCCCTCAATGGATGGCCGTTAATGTCGAAGGTCTTGCGCCGAGTGACGTCACTGCTAAAGACATCGTCTTAGCAATCATCGGCACTATCGGAACAGGTGGTGGTATCGGACATGTCATCGAATACCGAGGCGCTGCGATACGTGCGTTGTCAATGGAAGGTCGCATGACGGTATGCAACATGTCAATCGAAGCAGGCGCTCGCGCTGGACTCATCGCACCGGACGAAACAACATTTACATATCTCAAGGGTCGCGCTCATGCACCAAGTGGCGAACAATGGAATGAAGCGGTGGCGGCATGGGGACACTTACACACAGATGATGGTGCCACATGGGATCGCGAAGTCACTATTGACGCATCCACATTGCGACCACAGGTGTCATGGGGAACAAATCCTGCCCAAGTAATCAGCATCGACTCAGTGTTGCCTTCACCTGCTGACGCTACTGATGCCACTGCTGCTGACTCCATCGCGCGAGCACTCGAATACATGGGACTCACTGCCGGAACTCGAATTCGTGACATCACGGTTGACACGGTTTTTATTGGATCATGTACCAACAGCCGCATCGAGGACTTGCGCGCTGCTGCTGCAGTACTAAAGGGT
>CANLAH010000077.1 GCA_947488685.1 Acidimicrobiaceae bacterium
CATCTACAAGATGGCTGATTCCACAAGTTGCTTTGGTATAGAGCGTTACCGACCCAACATGTTCCTTGAGGAAGTCGTCGAACGAATATGGCTTAGTCATGGGTGTCTATAGAGTATAGCCGCTGCTGGCTAACAGTTGAGAACTTCGCCCTCGACCAAAGGGTTGCTTAAACCAATAATGGCGTGCCGTCTTTTGTTCACAGATGCTAAGCGCGCTTAAATAAAAACTGGTGCAGACTCGCTATACCCCAAGCGCAGCCTTGAGTTCTGTTTCGGTGATCCCAAGGTTTTTTGAGGCGATAGAAAGATTAGGTGGAATTTGGTCGCCAAGTGCATTTTTCAATTGTGTTTCTGTGATGCCTAGTTTCTTTGCGGCTGCAGCTAGGTCTGGCATCGGCCTCATTTGTCCCATTGGCCCCATTGGCGGCATCTGCTGAATTTGTGACATGTCGACAACTCCGTGGAAGCATCTAATTGATGACGTTGCATCAGCAGTTCCGGGAAGAACGTAGTGATAGATGCCATCCGGGAATTCGGGTGTCGGGCTAGTAATTCCGTTGCATTCATCAAGTGCGCTCGAAGGCACGATCTTGCCATTGATGTCCTTTGCGCCGTAAATCAAGAACCCATCAAGAGCAATGCCGATGATATGAGATGGGCCTTCGGACTTGTCCACCTTGGCGGTCACACATTCAGGTTGACCGTGATAATGGTACGCACCTGAATTAGGTGTTGGATGACCTGCACACTTGTCAATAAATGATGCTGTGATTCCATCTGAATTTGTAACGGTGAAGTTGCTCGACATGGCAACGGTAGTGCCGTCGCCTTCGTACGGGTTGAACAGAATTGCACCAGAGATCATGACCCCAATCGAGCCGAGCGACGCCTTGGTTACTTCTGATGAGTACGCAGGCGATGAAGGAATATCAAACGAGTAGGTTTGCGCTTTCGTTGGATCTTTCATGACGTATGACGAGCTCGCATCTGGAACTACAACACCGGCGTTTGGCACTGCGTAGTACGCGTCTCGTTCATGATTAGGAATACCATCTGGCTGAAAGTTGATGGAGTCCTCGGAATAGGTGATCTTGATAGTGGGATTCCAGGCTGCGCCTTTAATTGCATCATTTGTATCAATGGTTGTCCCAGCGATGGCGGGATCAGCGACGGCGGGATCAGATGAAGTCGTACTATTTGCATCAATGGCGGTATCAGATGAAGTCGTACTGTTTGAGCATGCTCCGGCAAGAAGTATGAGGGCTGCAGGTATTGCAATAATTCTCGCGTTATCTCGTATCCACTGAATTCTCATAGTTCATTTCTCTGTTTCGTTTAGTTTCTGAAACGATATCTATCAGAAGGTAAGAAAATATTAAATTGAGAGTGTAAGGTGCGGGAATGACATCAGCGCCTGCACCCGAATCTCTAGAAGAGATACTTGCGAATCAATCAACAATCGGTTCAGACGAACAGACAAAAAATAGTCGAATCGAGCAAGTGCGTGCAGAGAATCTGGTTGCATCGTCATACTGGGGGACTATTCAGTACCGAATTATCTTCACTTTTTTGCTTTTCTCGGTCGGTTGGGTTGGGGTTGTCATTCTCGGAATGATGGACGTTTTACCGTTGTGGATCTGTCTGATCTTAAACTCAGTGCTCGCATCAACCTTCTATATGCCCATGCATGAGGCAACTCATAAAAACATTTGGGGTAAAAGTTTGAGTGGGCGGTGGGTAGAAGAAGCAATTGGAATTGCATGCTCAGTACCAACAGGTATTAATTTTTCGTCTCACCGAGCGGGGCACATGCGTCATCATGCGTACACCAACGACCCTGCCCGCGATCCAGATCACTTCACCGATGGACGACTTCGTGAGCTTCCCAAGAAGTTTTACGGCATGACGATGCTGTATTCATTCCTGCCATTTTTTGCATTTATCAAACCATTACGCGTTCTCATTCCGAGGCAGTTGCGCATGACCTTGAGTGATAGACAGGCGAGTAAGAGCGAGGGCAAGTCGCAAATTCGTTTTTGGCTATTAACTACGGCTGTCCTGATCGCAGGTTTCGCAACTGGTCATGGGGTAGCGGCCTTGATGTTGTGGTGGTTGCCTGCTCGAATTCAGTTGTGTTGGCTGATGTTCATCTTTGCGTGGTATCCGCATCATCCAGCGAACGAAACAAGTCGCTATCGCAATACCCGAGTGGCGGTATTCCGCGGATCAGGAGTTCTCATTAGAGGCCATGATCACCATGCGATGCATCACCTCTTTCCGCGCGTGCCGCACTATCGCTTAAAAGCACTCTGGCGCGAAACGGCGAGTGATTTTGTTGCGAAGGGTGTGCGTGTCGAGGGCAGAGCAGCAGGAGCAACAAGTCGCATTGTCTGGTAGAGCACAGAGCGAGAGTTCTTGTCGTCAGCGGACATCGTGCGTGCTGCTGGTGATGTAGTCACCGACCTGAAGCGCGGTTAACTGCTAATTCTGCTTACCTGGCAGGTTGTTGTACGGATTACGATTCGGTGATGTCCAAGACCGTTGTCTATCAGGCCAAGCGCATCATCACAATGAACGACGATTGCCCGTCGGCGCAGGCAATAGCTATTCGAGACGGTCGGTTTCTCGCCGTCGGATCACTCAAAGAAGTTCTGACCACAGTTGGCTCCGATCATGAAGTGTCAAATGTGTTCGCTGATCGTGTTCTTGTTCCGGGACTAATTGATCAACACCTTCACCCGATGCTTGGGGCAACCACGTTGACAACCGAAGTCATCGCACCAGAAGAGTGGATCTTGCCACGACGGACGTTTGCTGCCGCTGTGAATGGAACTGATTACAACGCTCGTCTACTTGCTGCGCACCAATCTTTACCAGAAGGCGAGTGGCTCTTTTCATGGGGATGGCATGCGTTGTGGCATGGTCCGCTAAGTCGCGAACGCCTTGACATGTTGGTTGGAGATCGCCCGACTGCAATATGGCAAAGATCGTGCCATGAATGGATTCTCAATTCCGCGGCTCTCGACGCAATTGGGCTCACCCGCGAGTTGACCCAGGGCTTTGGACTCGCCAGCGAGCAGATCGATTGGGAGCGCGGGCATTTTTATGAAAACGGATTCATGATTGTTCTCGCCAAGTATCTACTGCCGCATTTCATGACCCGAGAGCGGTTTCATCTCGGATTGAAACAATTAGTTGAGTATCTGCATATGAACGGCGTTACTGCAATCAACGAGCCCGGTATTTGGTGGACAAGTGAGCCATGGGATCTGTATCAAGAAATTCTCGGTCATGAGAATGTGCCGTTCGAAAGTACTTTCATGGTTGAGGCTCGCACCCAACCATTACGGCAATTATCACCCGAGCAGTTCGTGGCTGACGCTTGCAGCCAGGTCGAATTTGGTAGTGGAACCAAGGTGAGAGTGATCGACCGTCACGTCAAACTTTTTGCCGATGGTGCAATCATCTCGCAATTGATGCAGATGAAGGATCCATATCTTGACCACGACGGAAATCCAGATCCCGATCATCACGGTCAATGGATGATGGAGCCCGATCAACTAAAACTCGTTTTCGACACATATTGGGATGCCGAATGGCAGATACATATTCACGTCAATGGAGACCTTGGTCTTGAAGTTCTTCTTGACATCATTGACGAAGCACAACGCCGCAAGCCAAGAAATGATCACCGCACAGTCATCGTGCACTTTGCAAACTCAACAGAGAAGCAAGTGGAGAGAATTGCGAGTCTTGGTGCAATCGTGTCCGCGAATCCGTACTATCCCGTTGGATTTGCAGACAAATATGGTGCATGGGGTCTCGGCCCAGAGCGGGCTGATGCGATGGTGCGCTCAGCATCGGTACTTCGACGAGGTATTCCACTTTCGTTTCATTCTGATCTCCCGATGTGTGCAAGCGACCCAATGTTGATGGCGTCATTTGCCGTGAATCGAACCACGCCATCTGGACGCATTGCAGGGCCCGAACAAAGAATCGGAGTGAATGACGCACTGCGAGCGGTGACGATTGAAGCCGCTTATTCGTGGCGTCGCGAACATGAACTTGGAAGCATTGAAGTAGGCAAGATTGCAAATTTGACGGCACTCGACTCAGACCCATACGAATGCGACCCGAAGTTGATCGGCAAGATTCCCATTAGGACGACAGTGTTTGACGGCAAAGTTTTTGATGTCCCGCCAGAGTTCGTTATGCGGAGAAGTAGTTTTGCCGGTTTTATATCTCACGATTTGAGTGGAACTAGATCTCACGATGCGAACGAGCACGGGTGTGCTTGCGAGGTGGCTGGTTTCTTCGCGACGTATGTCTCAACGTGTTCCTGGGCTGCCTAACCCAGTGTCTTTGAGTTTCCAAAACCAATAGTGGTGTGCCCTCGTTTAGTCACAGCACTCAACTGCGCATGACCAAGCGCTTCAAGTGTCGGGCGAAGTGCTGCTCCACTCGTGTTAGGTTGCGAAATGCAAGTTACTTCAACTCGAAATGAGTTGGCTGATTTTGGAAGTGTGGTTTTTGTCGAAGGTTTCTGATACAAGCGTGACTAACGAGGGTCACTAGGCCTGCGCCTCGTCGCTAACGATGGATTCTCGTAAACGAATCGGGTCAACTTGCTTTTTCTTAATCTGTGCTCTGATATTTAGAACCTCAACAAAAATAGAAAAAGTCATCGATGCGTAAATGTAACCCTTGGGAATTTTCTGTCCGAACCCCTCGGCAATGAGAGTCGTACCTATCAGTAGCAAGAAAGCGAGTGCCAACATCTTGACCGAAGGGTGAGTATTAACAAAAGTGTAGATGGCCTTTGAAGCGAGAAGCATCACAAATACCGCCGTCACTATGGCAATCACCATGACCCAAACATAAGTAGTCATGCCGACAGCGGTAATGACTGAATCGATGGAAAACACCATGTCTAAGAGGAGAACTTGCCCAATCACTGCAGCCAACGTAGGAGCGACCTTGGCGGATACTTCACCAGTGTCTCCCTCAAGCTTGTGGTGGATTTCTTTGGTGGCCTTGTAGATAAGGAATATTCCACCCACCAAAAGAATTAAATCTTTTCCGCTAAAGCCCACCGAACCGACAGAAAACATTTCTTTTTTTAAGCTGATGACCCAACCGACAGCCAATAGAAGTAGTACCCGAATTCCGCCGGCAGCAAGAAGTCCGATTTTACGCGCTCTATCTTGTTCTTCAGCAGGAAGTTTTGATGCAAGGATTGAGATAAATACAACGTTGTCTACCCCCAGCACAATCTCGAGCGTGAGCAGTGCCGCAAGCGCACTCCAAGCGGTGGGGTCTGAAGTCCATTCCATCAACACAAAATATACTAGATAGGTTTCGGGTTGATGGTATTTACACAGTGATCAGAGGGCGAGGTGCTCTTTAATTTTGGCAAGTGAGGGATTAGTCATCGACGTTCCGTCTTCAAAAATCAGTGTCGGTACAGTTTGGTTTCCGTTGTTGGCTTTTTCGACCAGCGCAGCAGATACATCATCGTTTTCGATGTCAACTTCAAGGAATTCGATTCCGGCTTTTCGAAGATCGGATTTGAGGCGCTTGCAGTACCCACACCATTGGGTCGAATACATCGTGAATGTTTGAGTAGGCATGCGTTAACTATAGGGCCAAAATAAAGATCAGATACTACGAAGCGAGTGCTCCGGAGAACACTTGCCATGCCAAAACTGACTTGGCCACGAGACTCAGCACGATGTAGATGCGTTCGCCATGCAGATAGTTAGACCATTTGCCGCGTGCTTTGTATTGCTTCCACTGAACAATTGCGAAGCAGTTAAAAAGTATGAATAATGAGACGACGATTCCGTAGACAAATCCGGGTGCCGTGGCGTCGGTTGGTCCTTTAGGGGAAACCAGATTGATAGCGGTGGCAATCCACGGAATGCTTCCGGCGAGACAGCCGAAGAAGAAAGGCAATAGATCGCCATCACCGGGTGTTGTGTATTTCTCTTGCAGCCAGCCAAAAAGAATCATGCAGACATTGACACCAAAGATTCCGAGCAGTGCGATGTAATCAGCAGTTCCGTTGAGTTGAAGAATGACGATGATCATCAAGGATGACGAGAGCGAGTACTCAACCCATCTGAACATATTGATGTGGTTTTTCAGACCGGACACATAACGAGGAAACATTGCAGGTGAACTGATCAAGAAATGGAAGAAAGCTGAGAGCGCTAAGAACGCGGCAACCATGTAGCCGATGTTGAGATTAAATAAGTTAATCGGGTCAGAAAAATTTCCAGTTCCTGGTGCTTCTGTGAGATACGTTGCGTTAACGGGAAGCGATGCATCATTGGAGAGAAGCAAGATTGCGGCGAGAGAGGCAAGATGCAAGAATCCCGCAGCTAAATTGAGTTTCCGTAACTTACTGATTTCAGGTTCCATTGGAGCCTCCATAATATTGTCGTAGATAAATACTATGACAGGGTTTAACGACTGGAAGTGGTTTCGACACGCAGAATTTGGGCGCTTGGTTTGATGACCCTGTCACGACTGATGATTCCAAACTGCAGGTCGTATCCGTGGAGCCATTCGTAATTATCAATTGCAGTCCAATGGAAGAAACCGCGAATATCGATTCCGCGTTGTATTGCAGAATGCGTGATATCAAGGCCCGCAGTTAAGTACGCAGCGCGTTCGGTGTCGTTTGCTGTGCCAATGCCGTATTCGGCAATCAGTAATGGCGTGTTTGGCACTTCGGCATGAAGACGCTCAAGCACAAGCGACAAACCATTTGGCCAGATCGCGTAGCCCAATGGTGACGGCTTCTGTGTATCGGGATACATGGCGAGTTGGCCATTGCGCACACCAAAGGCGCAGTAATACGAGAACCCGATCAGGTCAAACACATTGGCTAGGTCAGGTCGTTCGATGGGGTCGCGTTCATTTATTCGTAACACTCCGTTCGTGTGTAGTCCTAAACCTGCGTTCCAGTTCATACTGTAAAATCGTTCAGCGAACTCGTGTGTTTGTGGTTCATCATCGAGTAGTTCAAGAGTAGAGAGTCCAAATATTGACGCGACCGGTGCACCAGTTTGCTTGAGTTGCAATGCTGCCTCTGCTGTGGCGAGATGAATCTGTTGGCTGACTGTGCGCCACTCCTCAAGATCGTTGTGTCCTGGCGGCCATCCGCGTCCTAGGTATGCAGCAGTGGGGTAGTAATTGCTTTCGTTGACAGGTTGCCAACCTGCAACGAGATCGCCAAACGTCTCGGCAATAAACTCAACATGTCGCTGCCAGTATTTCGTGCGGTTCTCTTCAATCAAAAATCCACCAAGCCGTGCAAACCATGTCGGTAGAGAGAAATGATGAAGGCACACCCATGGATGAATGCCTGCTTCTTTTGCTGCGATAAGAATCGCCCTGTAATGAGTGATCGCTGACTGATCATGCTCGCCTTCGCTGGGTTCAATGCGCGCCCATTCAATAGAGAGTCGATGATGAGTTAATCCAAGTCCAGCAAGAAGAGCAAAGTCTTGGGAGTATCGCGTACCAAAGTCATTGCCCATGCCCGAGAGTGGAGCATGCGCGGTTTGTTCCCAGTCATACCAATCCGATGCAGGGGCGGCGCCTTCACACTGCGTCGATGACGCACCTGTTCCCCACATGAAACCTTCTGGCCACGACCGTGGATTCTGTCGTGACATGGTGTCATATTAGATAACCCGAACAACCCTCGTGACAGAGGTGTATGTTGGGAGCATGAAACTAGGACCCGGATTAACCTTCTCGTGGAAACGCGCGTTAGGTGTAACAAAAGCCAAGCGCAGTATCTCTCGAGCAACCGGGATCCCGATGTCGCGATCAGGTAGGCGAGCCAAATTGGGACGTTTTCTTGGCATGAAATAGTGGTGGGTAGCACCACCTATCGCATGGAGCGCTTTGCTCCTGGAATATTTGTCGTGCTCTGGAGCACAGGATTCATCGTTGCAAGATACGGAACCCGCGACGCTGGACCGTTGACTTTCTTGACATTGCGGATGTTTTTTGCAGCGGCAGTGCTGATGTTGTTTGCGCAGTTCACCAAAACGTTACGACTCAATCGTCAACACATTGGCGTCGCCGCAATTGTCGGCGTTCTCATGCATGGCTTGTATTTAGGTGGAGTATTTGTGGCAGCAGACCATGGCTTGCCGTCAGGCTTGATCGCATTGATCGCGGGCCTTCACCCTGTCATTACCGCTGTTGCTAGTCGTCTTATTTTGGCAGAGCCTCTGAGCAAACTACAAAGACGGGGTATCGCGCTTGGGGTTATTGGAGTTGGGGCAGTGGTCGTTGAGAAAATGCAATCTAGTTCTTCAGTGAAAATTACAAGTATCAGTCTGATCGCAATGGCATTGGCGATCTCTGGAATGGCTGCCGGAACTTTATTGCAGCGAGCCAAGGGGACAGATATTCCGTTGGTCGCTGGGACAGCCGTGCAGTACGTATCTGCCGGAGTTGTGTTGTGTTTTGGGGCTGTTGTTAACGAGCACTGGCAGTTTCATTCGACGGCCCAGTCGTGGCTATCGCTGGCGTGGGCAGTTGGCGTGCTGTCAATTGTTGCTGTGCTGGTGATGCTGTACATGCTGAACCGACAAGCAGCGGCAAAAGTCAGCAGTCTGTTTTTTCTCACACCAGCATTAAGCGCAATAGAAAGTGCAGTTCTTTTTGGAGAGCGCTTAGGGATATTTGCAGTTGTGGGCTTGCTCGTGGCTCTTGTGGGAGTGCGGCTGACGACTCGCGCGA
Source organism: Acidimicrobiaceae bacterium (assembly GCA_947488685.1). Lineage (GTDB taxonomy): Bacteria > Actinomycetota > Acidimicrobiia > Acidimicrobiales > Ilumatobacteraceae > UBA2093. The sequence continues at coordinate 8,767 of CANLAH010000077.1, forward strand.
CTTAGGATCTATCGCGCAGCAAAAGCACTGCGAATGAGCGGAACGAAATGTTCGAGTGGCTCACTCTTGTAGTCAGGATCGAATGCAACTTGATCGTATTTAGCGCAGAACTCTTCGGTGTAGTCATAAAAAGGTGAATCGACGAACTGATCTCGGGTATTGCGGTCAAGTCCAAGGTGATGCCAGAAGT
>CANLAH010000078.1 GCA_947488685.1 Acidimicrobiaceae bacterium
GGCAGACACCGAATGACTGAGGAGTTCCGTCAGCGTTGGCCTCGCGAAGTTGAACACGATCCGTACGCGGGGCTCCCCCCAGAAAATGAAAAATGCGAACCCTCCAAGCCAAAGTGGACTCCGCAAAAACTTCAGGACTTTATCTAGACCCTGACTTCATCACGTCCTGTAGTGACGAAATCGGAAAATGTATATGCAGCATTGCAATGCCAATACCTTTGAGCGTAAATCGAACTGATTGTGCAATCGACGCCGATGACTCGCCCATTTGGCGCGGCCGAAGTCCTGCTGGAATCTCTCGAATTTTGTAGCCACCACGACCAGCCGAAACGAGTGCTTCGTAGGTATCCCCTAAATAATTAACCGCAAACGATTGAGCAAATTCCCCGAGTAACGGCATTCGTATTAATCGAAACCCAGACGTTGCATCAGTAATCACAGTATGTGTCGCGCGTGAAGCACTCCGTGCAAGCACTCTCATCACCAAGCGACGAGACGTCCCTACAGACATCGTCGTGTCGTGCGAAATAAATCTGCTCCCAACCACCATATGAGCACCAGACTCATTGGCCGCCGTAATCAAGTTCATTATTTCATTTGCTGGATGCTGCCCATCAGCGTCTACTTGCACAATCGCCTCATAACCCCTGCTGACTGCGTGTTGAAATCCGGCCCGCAATGCGCCACCGACTCCAAGATTTATCGCAAGTTCAAGAACAGTTGCACCAGCAGCACGAGATTGTGTCGCAGTATCATCTGTCGAGCCATCGCTCACAACAAGAACATGAAACCCAAATTCTCGCAATTCATTCAATACGTCTACAACTGAGTCTTGTTCGTTCAGCGCAGGCACGATAACTAGCGTGTTTTCTTTCGTTATCAACACCGCGTTACTTCCCTAACTCTGAAATCTTTTCTTCCATCTCTAGGCGAAGATGCGCTAAGTGTTCAGTGAGTTGGCGATTTTGCTCTTGCAGTCCAGAAATACTGATCGAAAGTTGTATACAAATTGCAACAAGCAACACAACAGCACCAAGGGCAATGACGACGGCCGGTGACACTTTGAGGCTTCGTGCGAGCGGTTCTAAAATTGGCGCCGCAATGCCAGCAAACATCCCAATACCGCATAGTGTCAACCAACCAACGGCATATCGAAAACTCAAGCGTCGCACTCGTGCCAAGCGATACACCGCAAGAGAGCCAACAACTCCCAAAACAGCAGCTGTGAGAATTTGGATCGACTCTGGACTCACTGCGACAGTCTAAAGCAGAAGCGTCCCCTCAATAGTCAATGCTGATTAGTCTGTGGAGATGTCATTGCAGCGTTATTTTGCACCGAAAACCTTGTCTCGCCTGGCCCCCTATCTCGTCGCTTTCCTGATTGCCTTTATCCCTGCTTTCATTCACATCGTTGAGTACTCACAATTCTCACCCATTGACGAACTTCGACATCTTGACTACGCACTTCAGATCACAAAAGGACACGTTCCAAAACTTGGCGACAAACTTGGCCAAGATGCAATGCACGAAGAAGCGTGTCGCGGCGTTGACTACGCCTGGCTCGACCCGGCGTGCAATTCAGCCACGTTTGACCCCGTAGCGTTTCGCGATGACGGATGGCAAACCGCCTCACCACATCCACCCACGTATTACATCCTGTCTGGCATCTCTGGTCGAACATTGCGTGGTCTCGGAATTCTTGATGGTGCCATTGACGGTGCTCGTCTCATGAGTGCCTTGCTCTTTGGGTTTGGTTTTGTTGCGACCTTCGCTGCTGGCCGACAACTAGGCGTGCGATCGTTTCCGCTGCTCGCTGGGCTAGCACTTCTCCTTACATTGCCAGGAGCACTGCACTCAGCATCGATTGTGACTCCTGATTCATTTGCCATGTTGGCGGGTGGTGGCGCTCTGCTCGCAGCAATTCGCTGGAAAAAAGGTCTGCTCAGTACCCGTTGGTTGATTTTTGTCGGTGCCCTTGTTGGTTTCACAAAACTGACAAATCTCGTGATGCTTCTAGCGGTGGTGACATGGCTAGTGATTGACGCGCTCTTGCAAAAACGCAATGAACAGGGTGAACTCTCTCCGATTAAAGCCCCATTGCTGATGTTTGCTGCCGGCGCACTCACATCCGGAGCATGGATTCTTTTTGACAGACTGAGAGCCACAATTAGTGCAGACATCGTTCCTCAAACCTCCATGATGGCTTTTGATGGAATACCTCCGCTGAAACATCTCCTCAATCCAGAAGTTTTACTGACTTGGTTTCCACCCGGTCGCGGCTTTGATAATGCAAGGTTTTTTAATCAATACGTTTCGCTCATGCGATCTCTCGTATTCCCATTGCTCATCGGCGCCCTCATTGTGACTGCACTACGCGTACAAAAAGACAACGACATCGCATCTCTGAGCCTCTACGCTGGCGTCGCTGGTTTGGTGGGTGCACCAATTTTTATCGTCGGAACAGCAATCACATCTGGAATCCTTGTCGGAGCAGAAGGCCGATATGCGGTGTGTCTGCTTCCGGTCTATGTCATCGCAATCGCATCGCAGAGCAAAGGTCGTGTCGGTGATGTTCTTCTCGCCTTATTTTGTGGCAGTGCTTGGATCATCTGCACCTACGCGGTTCTGGTCGGATGAGTACAGAGAATTCATCTACACAGTCAGAGGCATACACGAATAGGCTCACTGCACTTTCGGGCCGCTTTATCTCGCGCCTTGTCGGTGGGCAACCATATCGCTGGAAGATTCGGCGAATCGCCAGTGGAAATGTTCTTGAAGTCGGTTGCGGAATCGGGCGCAACCTCCATTTTCTTGGTTCTCGTGCTCTTGGTGTCGACCATAATTTCATGAGCATCAAAGTCTGTAGGGAGCGGGGCTTTGCCGCTTACACTCCAGATGAGTTCATAGCATTACCTGACACTGCGCACAAAAAGTTCGACACGATTCTTTTTTCTCATGTGCTTGAGCATCTCACTCTCTCTGATGCTCGTGCCTTATTGCACACATATCTTCAGTACCTCTTGCCATCTGGCAAACTCATTATTATCTGCCCCCAACAACGCGGATTTGCGTCCGATTCAACCCATGTCACGTATTTCGATCTTGAAGCTCTTGCACAACTTGCCTCGTCTGTTCAATGCAGTGAACTCTCGCGTCAATCATTCCCGTTCCCTGCCTTCTTTGGCCGTTGGTTCACTTACAACGAATGGATTCACATCAGCGCGTCCCCCATAACGAACTAGTCCGTCTCGTCACGCAATGCGCTGAGAAGTAGAGTCTCAGGGGTGGAAGCAATGAACATTGGACAAATTCTTGCCATGGCATTTCGCTACACCGTTCGTTTCTTGGTGTCAGTCTTTGTCGGCTCGTGCGCAGCACTTACTTGCTCACTCTTGCTGCCTGTGTTCTCCCCACCCCAGACAGACCACATGGGTTATGCACTCACCTACAACTATGACCCAAATCACTTGTGGTGGGTATTTGTCATCTGGGTCACCATCTTGCCCGCAGTGGCCCTTGGCACCTACATGCTCATCCCACGCTTAGCACGACGCCTGCAATTCCTGACACCACTCCTTCCGCGATCAAGCGACTCACAAGATCTTCAAATCTGGCACGATTCTTCAGACGAACCAAACAGCGCGACACCACCTGTCCTGGGAATACTTCGCTCGGGGGTTGTTGCGTTCACATTATTAGTGGCCTTCATTGTGGGTCGCCCTGTTGCATCTCAACATCTCTGGATCATCCTTGTCGCCGGATCGATAATCGGAGGTCTTACACCATGGGCAATCGGGCAAATTGTTGTGCGACTCTCAGGCACCACTGATACTCATGATCGTGCACAAACTCTGAGGTCAACGCTCACAATCATTGCGACATGGCTATCGCTACCAGCATTGTGGTACGTCTCTCATAAAACCACCGTCTTTGTTGCGAGCGAGAACACAACTCGTTCGCTTGCGTGGCTGCCGCTTTCTTGGGTTCTCATTCCGACGGCTGCGTTAGTCGCCTTTGATATACGCCGAATCATTCAGAGACGACCAGCGGTCATCGCTGCATTAGAACGTGCTCGAATTACGTTTTTGACAGTTCCTGTCCTTCTTTTTCTTTTTACAAGTCACGCGGTGGGGGACGTTTCCGAACTTGATGTTTTCCATCATGGAGAAAGCCTTACTGGTGGCCTTCGTTGGCAAATGGGACAATTACCGTGGAGAGATTTTTTCTTTAATGTCGGATTTCTTCCTGCAGCCATTGTTCCGAGAATCAGTTTTGAACTCTTCGGGACATCGTTTTGGGGACTCGTCGCCGGAACAGAACTTATCTTTATCCCACTACTTGTCGTCTCGCTCTATCTTTGCTCGGCAGTTTTCGCTAAAAATAATGTCGCATTTTTGAGTATTGTCGCTCTATTTTTCTTTTTCCCACAAAAGTTCTTATGGGGTTTTTCCGACGTATTGCGGGGTGATCCAACACTCTTTATCTTCCGTTTTATTCCGCTCGCACTCATCGGTATTCCAATCTTGTGGTTTTTCAAGAAACGCAGTTGGATAAGTGCATTAGCCCTTGCCGCCTCACTCGTCATCACAACAATTTTGGCATCAGAAATGATCGTCTATCTCATTGCTGTTGGCCTTGTGGCAGTGGTCATCGATCTCTATGACTGGCGAGAAGGCACCAAACCATGGTCGCTGCGATCACTCACATTGCGGCTCGGATCATGCGGAGTACTCAGCGTTGCTGCGGCCGGTGTCATTCTTAATCGGGCGCATGTTCTTTCGGGCTTCACAAGTTGGTGGCGAACATTTCCTGCGGGCTGGTATCTCGAAACTGCTGTTCCACTAAATGTTGACCCAGATAACTACCAAACACCTACCGGTATTTTAGTGATCACTCCCATACTCGTGCTCATCGTCGGCTTTTTTCTCATTTGGCGTTTTCGTACGCGTAGAACTGTGTCAAGCCAAGACTGGACAATTGTTGCGCTTGCGCTTGGTGGTGCTCTCTTTTTCCGCAAGACAACAACGCGGCCAGACTCCCACGTCTACCAATCGCTCATTGCGATGTTGCCTGTCTTGATCTATGTGGTCCAACGTAGCGGAGAATTACTCGGAGACCTTGTCCAGCCATTTCGAACTGTCGGTAGCCGCATTCGTGCCTCTTCTTGGATTTGGCTCTTTATCGGGCCACTGCTTCTCTTGCCTGGTGCACCTTTGGTCAGTGCGCTCGACCAGACCGTGACATCCCTGCCGAGTCGCCTACACACTATTGCTAATTATCCAGCCACCGTTCCTCGATTGGGTTACTACGCCGACACCGCCTATGTCAATAAGGTTGCGGCTTTAAGAACTTTCTTTAAAGAAAATATCGGAAAAAATGCTCATGTCTATGACTTCAGCAATTCATCCTCTTTATACAACTTTTTACTCAATCAAGTTCCGGCCACACAATTCAGTTACGTCGTGCAAAGTGCAACCGCAAAGAGCCAGGCTCAAGTCATTAACTCAATGCGCCAACAACGCCCTGAAGTTGTCGTGTATGCATCTGCAGGTGGTCTCAATGAATGGGATCAAGTTGAAAACGCTGTCCGCCACTACGACATCAGCGAATACGTTCTGCGTAATTATTCACCATGGATTGAATACCTCGGAGAAACGATGCTCATTCGCAACGACCTTGCGCTGGGTAATGGCCTAGCACTGACAGCACCTGCGCGAGTCTCAGCCAGCGAGTCTCGGCGCATGCTTCGCGCTAGTTTTGATGCAACCACCGAAGAATCAGTCGTGACGTGCGAATGGGGACATGCAGCGCAGTTCATGCCAACACGACCGGACTCTGCTGGAACACCAATCACCCGCACAGAAGTCACCGGGATGCTGACCCTTCACGGCTGGACTCCGAGTCTTGGCAAAACTCCCACCACGATTGTTGTTTCCCAAAACAACACGGTGCTCCATGTCGGCACAACCACGCAACCACGAAGCGACTTGGGAATAAGTATCTTTGCTACTGGACCTGCCCCTGGATTTTGGTTTGAAATTCCGCTCACTACTCCAGATGTCTCGGATTCAAATATCGCTATTTTTGCGATGCAGGATAATACTTTAATACCCCTCACCCGATTGTTTGGGACAGCGCCATTACTCTCTTCCTTGCGTGTCAACGGAATCGACATGAAAGTCATGACACCAGTCGTCGGCCAAATCACAGGAGAATTTGATCCTCCCAAGATTAAAACTTCTGATAATGGAAGGATCCAAATAGGCCTCAGTGGCGTTGCAAGATACCTATCTCTATTGGATTTACCATCCGACCACCAGGATTACTCATGGATAATTCTTCGCAGTCAAGGTGGTTTCAGCCAGAACAAACTTCTTCTCTATGACATATCCCTCGACGCAAAGCGTGCCATCTCTTTTTCCACTGCCAAAGGAAAGCACATTGGTGGCGCACAAGTAGCGTCGTGTCCTACATGGTTTGGATGGGAGACTTCTCAAATTCTCTTGCAGTCTGATGCCCCACTTGGTGACACGTCAGTTGAGCTATCTCGAACGGAACAAAAATCGTGAGCGCGTACACTCAGGACATGCAACCTTCACCACCAAAAATTGGAGTCTTGATTGTCGCATACAATGCTGAGAACACTTTAAAAAATGTTCTTGACCGCATTCCCACCGAGTTTGCGCCCCAGATTTCGGCCGTTCTCGTCTGTGACGATGCAAGCCATGATCAGACACACGATGCAGCACTCGCATACCAGCGCTCAACTACTCATTTGCCTCTTCATGTTGTGCGGCATCCGATTAACTTAGGATACGGCGGTAACCAAAAAGCAGGATACGCGTGGGCCCATGAACTTGGTCTTGACGTCATAGTGTTGCTCCACGGAGACGGTCAATACGCACCTGAAATGTTGCCCGAGATGATCGCGCCTTTGCTCAATGGCTCCGCTGATGCAGTGTTTGGCTCACGCATGCTCGAACAAGGCGCTGCTCGACGTGGAGGAATGCCCCTCTATAAATTTATTGGGAATAAAATTTTAACTCGCTGGGAAAACGCAATGGCCGGAACCGATCTCTCTGAGTGGCACAGTGGCTATCGCGCCTACTCAATGTCGGCGTTGCAAAAACTTGCTCTCCAGCGCAACTCAGATGGATTTGATTTTGATACCCAGATCATTTTGCAATTACACGCCTCGGGGGCTCGAATTGTTGAAATCCCAATACCTACATACTACGGAGATGAAATTTGCCATGTTGATGGTCTCAAATATGGCCGTCAAGTCATGGTCGAGACATTCCGCTATCGACTTCATAAAATGGGTCTTGGCTCAGGCAAATACGTCACGCAAAATCATGCGTACGAAATGAAAACATCTGCTGATTCATCGCACGGGGTCCTGCTTCGTCAACTCAGCAAAAAATCTCATTGCCATGTCCTGGATGTTGGATGTTCTGATGGCTCTCTTGGTGAGCGCGTGCGTGCACTTGGTCATGTTGTCGTGGGTATTGACGTTGAGTGCCATGATCTCGTCGAAGATCGTCTTGACAAATTTATTCAGGCTGACCTTGACCACGGTCTCCCCAAAGATCTTCCTGGACCATTCGACATTGTCTTGTGCGCAGACGTCGTCGAGCATGTGCGACGACCCGATGCACTGCTGAATGACCTTCGTGCCGTCGTTTCCCCTGGCGGAAGTCTTCTCGTGAGCATTCCAAACTTCGGACATTGGTATCCACGCGTACGAACCATGTTTGGATTCTTTGACTACGATCGCCGCGGAATTCTTGACCGAACCCACGTGCGCTTCTTCACTCGTCGAAGTTTTGAGCGACTTGCTCGCTCTGCTGGGTATAGCGTGCAACGAGTTGCGTGTACTGGATTTCCTTTTGATGTTCTCTCACGGGGCAACACAAAGGTTCCAAGATTCATCATTGCGCCACTTCGTCTCATTGACTTTGCACTCATCAAGATTCGCCCTCCGTTCTTCGCCTACCAATTCATCTACGAACTCAAGCCATGAGTAGCCCTTCTTCTTCCAGTTTTACGGCGCTTGATCTCAAAATTCTTCGCGAACGACTTCCGGTACTCAAAGAGGAGTTTGCTACTGCTCATCCCTACAAACACATTGTCATCGATAATTTCCTCCCTTCACAAGTTTTTCATCAAGCAATGGCTGACTTTGATGTCGTCAGCAAAGAGCAATGGACCGGATATTTACACGTCAATGAAAGAAAATTTGCTAACTCCAATCCCTCCACATGGGGTCCGACATTGCAACAGATCGCTACCGAACTTAATACTCCTGAATTTGTCTCACTCCTAGAAGAACTCACGGGGATACCCAATCTCATCACAGATCCCACCTTTGAGGGAGGCGGACTTCATCAGTCCCTGCGTGGTGGTTTTCTTAATATGCATGCTGACTTCACGGTTCATCCGCATCAGCGTCATTGGAAACGGCGTCTGAATCTATTGCTCTATTGCAATGAAAACTGGCTCCCTGAATATGGTGGCGGACTTGAGCTTTGGGATGCCACAATGTCGCATGCAGAAACAGTCGTGCAGCCACTCGGCAATCGGGTTCTTATTTTTGCCACCGATACAACATCATTTCATGGGCACCCTGACCCATTGCAGTGCCCTGACGGCATAGCAAGGCGGTCCATGGCGCTGTATTACTTCACGTACGAAGATAAACCAATTGTGCGATCAACTGAATATCGTGCTCGACCAACTGACGGTTCTAAAGGAATCCTGATCTATCTTGACAAAATGACTTTGCGCATTTTTGACATGGCCAAGCGTCGCCTCGGGATTTCTAATTCACTTGCCAACCGTGCACTGCGACTCGTTGATCGCGTGCGTCACATTCGTCGTGGCTGAAAAACAAATCCAACGCCTTGAGCACGTTCAGTCACTAGATGGTCTGCGTGGCGCTGCAGTTATC
>CANLAH010000079.1 GCA_947488685.1 Acidimicrobiaceae bacterium
CATCGCGCACTCGTGCTGGCTGAATAACCGTTGAGCCTGTTTCGGCTTTAATGCGAGCGACATCTGCACAAATGCGCAGGCGTCGTGCCAAGAGATCAATGATCGCGTGATCGATGTCGTCGATCTCTGATCGGAGGTTGTCAAGTGATGCCATGTCTATATGTCTAGTCGTGGTTGACGAGTCGCTCAACATGCTTTGCCAGCACGTCGATTTCAATGTTGACGCTGTCGCCTACGCGACGATGTCCCAAAGTTGTGACTTGGACAGTGTGGGGGATGACTGCGACATCAAATGTGTCTTCTCCTAAGTGAAATGCCGTGAGACTGATGCCGTCGACGGTGACTGAACCTTTTTCTACGACGTAGCGCATGAGGTCGCGCGGAATACGCACAGTTAACGCGGGAGCAGGCGACACAATGGTTCCGACCGCATCAACATGACCCAAAACAATATGCCCGCCCAAGCGTTCGCCGAGTGCCATCGGTCTTTCTAGGTTTACGGGATCACCAGGTTTCATCGCACCGAGATTGGTGCGGGAGTATGTTTCTTCACTGACATCTGCTTCCCACCAGTCGGGGCCTTGTGCCACAAGCGTGAGACAACACCCATTCACTGCAATCGAGGCACCCAGATCAGAGCCTTGAAGGACAACATCTGCGCCGATGCGCAATCGGTCTCCCTGTCGGCTCTGTACTGTGCCCAATTCTTCAACAATCCCCGTGAACATACCTGAGACACTAATCCCGTTGGAGGTTGGAAGCATTGGGGGAATACCAATAGCCTTGACATGTCCGTTGGGGTTTCGACTCTGGCCGGATGCTGTTCACATCCGTGACCAGCGACCTCCCTTGAAATGAGGCAGAATGTCTAAGCAAGACACAATTGCGGCCCATCGCCAACACGCTACCGACACCGGATCGCCGGATGTCCAGATTGCGTTGCTGACAGACCGTATTAATCAATTAACCGGACACCTCCAAACGCATCCTAAAGACCACCACAGTCGTCGTGGCCTTTTGATGTTGGTGGGTCGTCGCCGTCGCATGCTCGATTATGTGCGCGATCGTGACGTTGCTCGCTACCGCGATTTGCTCCAAGAACTCGGCCTTCGCCGATAACACATACACCGCCAGCATCCATTTTGATGTAGTCGGTTGTCAGTGGAGAGTTCCGCACACGATTGTGCGGGGTTGTCAACTGGGAACCGGCGTGTGCTGGCGGTCAGAGGAAAGGAAATTCCAATGACTGACGCGATTCGCGTGTCGGGACCCGTGTCGGGGACTGACAAAACTATTACATTTGAGACCGGAAAATTGGCTCAACAATCACAGGGTGCAGTGGTGGCCTCAATCGGCAAAACCACTGTTCTCTCAACTGCTAACGCTGCACGCTCGGTGCGTGACGGGATCGATTTCTTCCCGCTCACGATCGACGTCGAAGAGCGTTCGTATGCAGCAGGAAAAATTCCTGGCGCATTCTTCCGTCGCGAGGGGCGGCCATCTGAGCAGGCAATTTTGACGTGTCGTCTTACTGACAGACCGTTACGACCAGCGTTCCCTGATGGCTTTCGCAACGAAGTTCAAGTTGTTCTCACCATTCTTGGTGCAGATATGGAGAACCCACACGATGTCATCTCGATCAATGCTGCATCTGCCGCGTTGATGATCAGCGGTATTCCGTTTGATGGCCCAATTGGTGCTGTTCGACTTGCATATTCGCAGGACGGAACATGGATCCCTCATCCAACCTATGACGAAGGAAAAGAAGGAACATTCGAAATCGTTGTTGCTGGTCGCGAACTAGACAATGGCGACGTCGCCATCATGATGGTCGAAGCAGGCGGAACAGAAAAGAGCTTCGACTACTACGAAGCAGGCGCACCAAAAGTGTCAGAGATTGTCATCACAGAAGGTCTCGAAGCATCAAAGGTCTGGATCAAAGAATCAATCGCGCTCCAACGTCAGTTGCGAGCCAGCGTTATTGCAACGCATGGTCCAATCACTCCATTGGCGTACACGCCAGTACTTGACTACACGCCTGAGATATTTGCAGCGGTAGAAAAAGTTGCAACATCAAAGTTGGCAACTGCAGTCACGATCGCAATCAAAGCAGATCGCAATGCAGCAACTGATGCAGCAGCAGATGAAACCGCCAAAGAACTTGTCGGAACATCCGCGGCACCTGGACCATTTTTTGGTCAAGAAAAGGCTGTCAAAGAGGCTGTCCGCAGTTTGACCAAGCAGATGGTGCGCAAGCGCGTCGTTGAAGACGGTATTCGTATTGATGGCCGCGGTCCGCGTGACCTGCGTCCAGTTTCAGCCGAAGTCGGATTGCTGAGCACCGCGCACGGAACCGGATTGTTCCAGCGTGGAGAGACTCAAGTAATGAATGTGTGCACATTGGCCATGCCTCGCATGAACCAATTGCTTGACACGCTTGGACCTGATAATCAAAAGCGATATATCCATCATTACAACATGGCTCCATGGGCTAATGGTGAGACAGGTCGCGTTGGTACACCAAAGCGTCGCGAAATCGGACACGGTGCTCTTGCAGAGCGTGCGTTGCTGCCCGTCGTTCCGAGTCAAACAGATTTCGCCTACGTCATTCGTTTGGTGAGTGAAGTCTTGGCGTCAAATGGTTCGACATCAATGGCATCAGTGTGTTCATCGAGCCTTTCGCTCATGGACGCAGGCGTTCCGATTAAGGCACCTGTTGCCGGAATCGCAATGGGCTTGATTTACGCCGAAGGAAAATACCTCACGTTGACAGACATTCTCGGAGCAGAAGATGCTTTTGGAGACATGGACTTCAAGGTCGCCGGTACATCTGATGCGGTGACAGCATTGCAACTTGATACCAAAATTGACGGTATTCCTGCCGACGTTCTTGGTGCAGCATTGCAACAAGCACGTGATGCACGAATGGCCATCTTGGATGTCATGAACAAGACATTGGCAACTGCTCGCGACACCGTTGCTGAATCAGCACCCAAAATTGTCACGATCACAATCCCACTCGACAAAGTGGGAGAAGTCATCGGACCAAAGGGCAAGGTCATCAACACTATTCAGCAAGAGACCGGCGCAGAAATTGCGGTCGACGACGACGGTTCTGTCGGAATCGTCACAATCGGTTCTCCGGACAACGCCAAAGTGGAAGAAGCAAAGGCCAGAATTCTTGCCATTGTTGATCCACCAACAGCAGATCTTGGTGGCATCTACAACGGTCGCGTTGTGAGCATCACAAAATTTGGTGCATTCATCAACATTCTTCCTGGCCGTGACGGTCTTGTGCACATCAGCAAGTTGGGCAATGGTCAACGCGTCAACAATGTCGAAGATGTATTGACACTTGGTGACGAGATCATGGTGCGCGTCGAAGACATTGACGACAAGGGCAAGGTCAGCCTTGTTCCGGTCGGTCCCGACGGCGAATCACTTGGCGGCGGCGGAGGCGGATCCTCAGAGCCACGTCGCGAACGTGAGCCACGCGGAGACAAAAATGATCGCGAACCACGACGCGAACGAAACGATCGCAGTAGCGAACAAGGTGAAATGCCAGATATTGACGGCATCTACACCGGTCGTGTTGTGAGCATCACAAAATTTGGTGCCTTCATCAACATTCTTCCTGGTCGTGATGGTCTTGTGCACATCAGCAAGTTGGGCAATGGTCAACGCGTGAATCGCGTCGAAGATGTTCTTGAAGTTGGAGACGAGATGACAGTTCGCGTCGAAGACATTGATGACCGCGGCAAAGTCAGTCTCATGCCAGTAGGCGCAGACGGCAAAGACTTGGCTGTGTCATCTGACGAGCCTCGCCAAGAGCGTGCCCCTCGCCAAGAACGCGGAGGTGGTGCGCCAAGCGCTGCAGTCGCCGTGTCTTTTGAAGATGAGTTCGACGCTGAATTGCGCTCTGAGTTCGGTGATCTTGGACCTGGTGGGCAAGCCGGTGGCAACGAACGCGAAGGTGGCGGCGGAGGCCGTCGTCATCGCTAAAACTTTCGTCGCAAAAACTGATCAATCCACGCCCTGACGTGGTCGTGGCACGACTACGGTTTGGGCATGGGTAATCAACATGGGTAATCAACATGGCTAGCAAGAAAAGCACAGATGTGATTCGAGTCGGAGTTGTCGGAGCATGCGGTCGCATGGGAGCGACCGTCTGCGACGCAATTGTCGCTGCCGACGGACTTGAACTGGTGGCAGTGGTCGACACTGAGGGTGCTGGACGCCCAGTTCATGGACTGACTGTTGCGCAAGAGCTCAAGGCTCTTGCCGATGCCCACGCCCAGGTCGTTGTTGATTTCACGGTGGCAAGTGCGGCGCGAGTGACATTGCCGTGGCTCGCGCTACACGGAATGCACGCCGTTGTCGGAACCACTGGTTTTTCTGATGATGATATTGCGTCGTTTCGAAAAGCTTTTAGCGGAAGCAACTGCCTCATCGCTGCAAACTTCGCAATCGGTGCGGTGCTGATGATGAAATTTGCAGAGCAGGCTGCGCCATTTTTTGAGACAGCAGAAATTATCGAGTTTCACCATAATGACAAGTCCGATGCACCAAGCGGTACAGCAGCAGCAACGGCACAACGAATGGCCGCAGCAAGTGACACATGGGCAGCAGACCCGACAAAGCACGAAGTTATTGTCGGAGCGCGCGGAGGACAAGGACCTGCCGGAATTCGTGTGCATTCTGTGCGCATGGTGGGCATGACTGCCTCTCAAGAGGTGATCTTGGGAACCTCAGGACAGACGCTTGTGATTCGTCACGACAGCAACGACAGAGTGAGTTTTATGCCAGGTGTTGTGTTGGCATGTCGTGAGGTGTCGGGCCGAGTAGGCCTCACCATGGGAATTGATTCTCTGTTGTAAGAATTTGTTTAGCGTGAAATATTATTTCAGCGCAGCAATGGCCGCATCGTAATTTGGTTCATTGGCTATATCTGAGACAAGTTCTGTATGAAGCACTTTGCCTTTTTCGTCGATGACGACGACCGCGCGTGCAAGAAGACCAGAGAATGCTCCTTCGTTGAGTCCGACACCAAATGCTTGTCCGAAATCAGTGCGAAACGATGATGCGTTGTCGACGTTGCTGAGTCCTTCTGAACCACAAAAGCGACCTTGTGCAAACGGAAGGTCGGCAGAAACGCAGTAGACAACTGTGTTGTCAAGCGAAGATGCAAGCGTGTTAAATGTGCGAACACTTGTGGCACAGGTCGGTGTGTCGACGCTTGGGAAAATATTAAATATGACACGCTTTCCGGCCAGCGAGTCGTTGCCGAACTCTTGCAAATTGCTCGCAGTAAGCGAAAAGGATGGGAGCGATTGTCCGACTTTAGGAAGATCGCCGACGGTGTTGACGGGCGTGCCGCCGAATGATGTTTGAGCCATGTCGCGAGTCTAACTGTCTATGGCGCGAGCCCCTCGGGGGAGCCCGGGGATTTGCGACGCGCAGATTGCGCAATCGTGATGGCAAAAAGGGCAATCACAATCCACCATTGATACGACTCAATGAACGACAACACGGATCGGATTTGGTCTTCAAAGATATGTCCACCGATATAGAGCACAACAAGCTTGAGTGCGACCCCTGCGCAGGCAAGGGCGCCAAAACGTCGAGGGTCCATGCGGTGATGGCCCAGCAGCAGGCACACAATATTTGAGCCGGGCATCAACAGAATTGCCAACCAGCCAGCACGCGCGGTTGCCCTCTCCGTCCAGCGGTAGATCGCTGGCATCTCTTTGACCTGACCTGACACCCAGTTGAGGGCTCGGTCGCCATACCAACGCCCCACAAAAAATAATGCCATAGCGGCCAGCATCAGACGCACAAAGCCAATGACAAAATAGGGAAGTGGGTCAATGAACGGCACAGAACCAAAGAGGTTGCGGTTTCGGGCGCTCAGCAACAAGACAAACACGGGGTGCTCATCAACAAGGGCGGGCCCAATATTGGATCCGATGGTTCCGCAGATAAATAGCACTGAAGTCAGGGTCACTACTAATTTGCGCACATTGATACCGTAGCCGTGAGGCGTGGCTTGGGCGTGATTGCTACCGTAAGAGTGTTGCGACAGTGAATCTGTTGCCTCACAACAGGGGGACCCATGAAAAGTCTGATGCAGTCAACATCGCTCTCGATCAATCACATCTTTGAGCGTGCCGAGAAGTATCACCGCAATAAAACTGTGACAACCGCAACGGGCATCGGAAAAGAGCGCACCGATTACGCAACATGGGCTCACCGCACGCGTCAACTGGGTGGAGTACTCGATGCTTTGGGCGTTTCGGCCCAAGGACGTGTCGGAACATTTGCTTGGAACACCGCTCGTCATCTTGAACTTTATTTTGCGGCACCGTGTTCAGGACGCGTTCTGCATACGCTAAACATCAGATTATTTCCAGAACAACTCACCTATATCGTGAACCATGCAGAAGACGAAGTCATTTTTATTGACAAGTCTATTTTTGGATTGATTGCGCCATTACTGGAGACATTTACCACTGTCAAGCATCTCATTGTGATGGATGATGGCAAAGGTGATGCTCCAACTTCGGTGAAAGGTTTTGAGGTGCACGACTACGAGCATCTTCTGGCGGCTTCGCAACCGATTGAATTTGTCGCGCCAGACGAAAATCAAGCGGCCAGTATGTGCTACACGAGTGGAACGACTGGTAATCCAAAGGGAGTGGTGTACAGCCATCGCAGTACGTTTTTGCACACGATGGGGGCGATGACAGTTGACTCACTTGGTGCGCGTGAGTCAGACGTGATCTTGCCTGTTGTACCAATGTTTCATGCCAATGCATGGGGACTCGCACACGCCGCTGTCGGAGCAGGCGCAAGTCTTGTGATGCCAGGGCCTGACTTGAGTGGCGCAGCGATTGCTAATTTGATCGTCGAAGAAAAAGTCACGGTCGCCGCTGGAGTCCCGACTATTTGGATGGGTGTCCTGCCAGAACTCAAAGGTCGAGACACATCCTCATTGCGCGCAATTCCGTGTGGTGGTTCTGCAGTTCCTAAATCATTGAGTGAAGGGTTCAGACTGCAGACAGGCCTGCCAATTTTGCAAGCATGGGGAATGACAGAGACAAGTCCAATCGCAGCCGTGTGCACATTGTCTGCAGCAGACCGTCTCTTGCCTCAAGAACAACAAGCAGATCTACGCACAACAGTTGGTGTCATTAGTTTTGGTGTGGACTGTCGCGTTGTTGACCCGAGTACATCAATTGCTGTGGCATGGGATGGCGAGACCAGCGGAGAACTGCAGTGTGCCGGACCGTGGATCGCATCGTCGTATTACAACGATGATCGGGCAGCAGAAAGTTTCACAACGGACGGATGGTTGCGCACCGGAGATGTCGCCACGATGGACAGCGATGGCCGTATCAGGCTCGTTGATCGCACCAAGGATCTCATCAAATCCGGCGGAGAATGGATCAGTTCTGTGGAGATCGAAAATGAACTGATGGCACATCCCCTCATCAAAGAGGCTGCTGTCATTGGCGTCTCTCACCCTAAGTGGTCAGAGCGGCCGCTGGCCTGCGTGGTGATTGAGCCTGGCTCGACAGTGACCAAAGAAGACATCTTGACGTACTTGGCGCCAAAGTTGGCCAAGTGGCAGATTCCGGATGATGTTGTGTTTATTGACGAGGTTCCAAAAACAAGTGTCGGTAAATTTTCTAAAAAAACATTACGTGATCGATTTGCTGACTACGTATTGCCAAATACATAACGTTTACAAACGTCCAGAATTAATCACCCGTTGCAAAAATTGTTGCGTTCGCTCCTGTTGCGGTGCTCCAAAGATCTGTGCAGGCGTGCCACTCTCGATGATTCGTCCTTGATCAAGAACACAGACCAAGTCACTTGAATCGCGAGCAAAGGCCATCTCGTGCGTGGCTAAGACAATTGTCATGCCCACGGTTCGTAATTCACGCACAACATCTAGAACTTCACCGACAAGTTCTGGATCAAGGGCACTGGTTATTTCGTCAAGCAGCAGCACCTCTGGTTCCATAGCAACGGCCCGCGCAATGGCAGCGCGCTGTTGTTGGCCTCCAGACATTTGATCCGGAAACGAGAGTTCTTTATCGCTTAATGAAAATCGCGCCAATAACTCACGAGCACGATCTTGGGCAGCGACGCGGCTCAGGCCGAGCACTCGCCGTAGTGCAAGTGTGATGTTGTCCAATACAGACATGTGTGGAAACAGGTTGTAGCTCTGAAAGACCATTCCGATTCTGCGCCGAACAATGTTCGGGTCGAATCCCGGAATAGAAACGTCGTTGCCATCAAGCAAAAGTTCGCCATCATCAATGTGTTCGAGCAAGTTGATGCAGCGCAAGAGAGTGCTTTTGCCGGAACCGCTAGGACCCACGATAGACACCACTGAACCCGATGAGATGTCAAGTGAAACGCCATCAAGAACTGTGACAGCTCCAAAACGCTTTGAGATATTTCGCAGCGAGATTTTAGGCGTGGTCATCTCACCCTCGTTCCACTCGTGCGACGGCGCTCGCGTTCAAGTAACCAGTCAGTAGTTCGGGTCAGTGGAATAGTGAGCAACAAGAAAATTGCCGCCGCTGCAAGATACGGCGTGAAGTTGGCGAACTTTGATTTGTCAATACCTGCTTGTCGCAGAATTTCAACTGGACCAATCAAACTGACGAGCGCCACATCTTTTTGCAGGCTGACAAGATCGTTCATGAGCGGCGGAATTACTTTGCGTATTGCTTGAGGCAACACGACAAATCTGAGTGATTGCATGTTCGAAAGACCCAAGGACCGAGCGGCTGCTCGTTGGCTCTCGTGTACGCCATCAATGCCAGCGCGAAACACCTCTGCG
>CANLAH010000080.1 GCA_947488685.1 Acidimicrobiaceae bacterium
TTTCGCACCATCCCCCGCCTTCGTAGCTCAGTGGATAGAGCAACGGTTTCCTAAACCGCAGGTCGCATGTTCGATTCATGCCGAGGGCGCCAACTACGAGTAGAGAGGCGGGTGTATGAATTTCCCTGACAAGAAGAAAATATTAAAAGTTGCGGTTGCAGGGGTCTTGCTCTGTGGAGTTATACCTGCGCATGCATTGGCAGCATCTTCAGTCAAAGAAGGGGCTAAGTGTTCCAAAGCTGGATCGAAAGTAAAGGTAAGCAAAACCGTGAGTTTTGTGTGCACAAAGTACGGGACAAAAACAAAGATATTGAAATGGAAACGAATTGTGACCGTAACGACCAGTCCAAAGGTGCCCGTGGTAACCACAACGATTCCTAGTGCTACTGCGAAAAGTAAAATTGTTATTCAGGGCTATGCCTTTGTAGTTGCCAGCGGCATCAAAAAAAGTGATGTGCTGAGCATCAGCAATTTAGATAGCGTGACTCACTCTGTAACCTTTGATCCAAAAGTGATTGATGCACCTTCCGTTGGTGGATACTCAATAAAAAAATCGAAGTTGACTGAGACTACTAACTCGGTGCAGTTTGATGTTTCAATCCCCGGAAACTCAACGGCAATTTTGCCTTCACTTGGTGTCGGCACATACAGCTTTTATTGCACTTTTCACCAATCAATGCGTGGCACATTGATCATTGGGTAGAGTAACGGTGTCGTAAACCATAGGTTGCATGTCACATGACGCAGTGCGCAGATGGCGTGGTAGGAGCAGTGAGATTTTGGGTGTCACAGATACCGTTTGAGAGTAATGCGTAAAGCACTCGCTCCCATTTTTATACTTGCCATCATCGGCACGCTTGGCGTTTTTCAGCGTGAAGTACTTTCAGATATTTTTGCTCGCCTCATGGAGTTACCTCGGATCAGGCTTGTGCCTCTTGCATGTGCAGCAATGGCCATGGTGTGCGCACGTGGGTTTTTTCTGTCGGCATGTTCCCCGGGAGTGACGTTACGCCAGGCGATCATGGCTGACCAGGCTGCTCTCGCGGCTGGCTATGGAATTGTTCTTGGTGGTGGAGCCGTGGGAACTGGGATGCGCATTCATATGTTCACAACGTGGGGCATTGCCCATCTCACTATTGCGTCTTCAATCATTGCCACTGCGGTTGTTCCTTCATTTACAACGTGGGGTCTTCCGAGCCTCCTGTTGGTTGGTCCGGTGCTTGGCGGAACGGCGTCATCTGAACAAATTTTGGCTGTTGCAGTTGGCATGCCACTCATTGTTGTGTCATTCGTATTTTGGTGGTTGGCCTTGAGGTCTTCGACGCTGTTTTCAATTGTCGGACGCTTCACTGGTTCAGTTCGTTCGTACTTGCTGCGCAAGATTCCCCTTCGGTTTTCTACAGCGCGAGCAGCGGTTGAGCGAACGCAACCATTGGCTTTTTCTATCGAAATGCGTGACGACGTAGTTCAGTTGTTGCGAGGCAGGTGGGTAGTTATTTTTACTGCTTCAGTCAGCACATTGATAGCTGGTTTCACATGCCTATGGACTTCGTCTGTTGTCTTCGATGTGGAAGGGCTTACTTTTCGAGAAGCCCTTGTTGTTTTTTCACTAGTGCGTGTTGTGATTGCACTATCTCCCATTCCTGGTGGAACTGGCTTAGCCGAAGTCGGACTAATTGTCCTGCTGGAAAGAGCTGGAGTGAGCACGATTGATGCGACTGGAATGACACTTCTCTACCGATTCCTCACATGGTTTATGCCCATCGTTGTTGGCTCTGCAACGTGGTGGCGATATAACAAAACTCAGTCAGTACGGCGAATTCCTCACTAAAGATTCCAACAAACGGGGTTCAGGGCATTACAGAGGCCCGTGATTGAGGTGTGGCAGGACTAAGTCAGCAAAGCGCTGGGCTTCTTCCTTGTGTGGATACCCAGAGAAAATAAAAGCATCAATTCCCATTGATTCGTATCGCTGAATTTTTTCTACAACTTGAGAAGGTGTGCCGACTATGGCCGCACCACATCCACTTCGTGCCTTCCCAATGCCGGTCCACAAGTAAGGCTCAACGCAGCCGTCAGAACCCGCTGTTTCACGAAGCTCTGCCTGTCGTCGCACCCCAACACTGTTGCTGTCGAGTGATCGAGATCGAATTGCGTCACCTGTTACCGAGTCAACTGCAGAAATGAGATGAGCAGCGGCATCTCGTGCCTCATCTTCGGTGTCGCGGACAACAACATGAACGCGGTATCCAAATCTTACAGAGCGACCATATGCAGTTGCCCGGGCCTTGACGTCAGTCATGATGTCGACGAGAGCATCTTCGGTGTCAGGCCACATGAGATAGACGTCAGATCCTGCTGCTGCAGCATCACGCGCTTCCGGGCTGAGACCACCAAAATAAAATCCAGGAAACGCAGGGGAGTCGCGACAGATGCGTGGCGGGTCCAGATGCAATGAGAGAAATTGACCATCCATGTCTAGACGTTTTCCGCTCATGAGCGTGCGAAGTGCAGTCATAGTTTCGATTGTTCGTGCATATCTCTGTGGACCGTCGAGCGATTCACCGGGCATCTCCGAAGAAATGATGTTGATCGATAATCGACCGTTCAGGATTTGATTGATTGTCGCGAGCTGGCGAGCAAGTTGAGGGACCCAAACTTCTCCACATCTGACGGCGGTAAGAAGTTTCATGTTGGTGATGTTCGGTGAGATAGCGGCCGCAAAGGCGAGTGTGTCAATGCCCATGTCGTAGCCCGATGGCAAGAGGATATTGTCGAAGCCAGATTCGTGCACTGTATGAACAATGTCAGAACAGTGGTGCCAATTGCTTTGTAATTTTGCATCAACGACACCGAGTTGTTCGTAATCGTCATCGCATAAGGCACCAAACCAACTGATTTCGGTCATGGCAGTGGTCGTGCATCGCTCGCCTGAACGATGCTGTAGACATCTGTTCGAGAGAGAGAAATAGTTGTGGCGAGTGCGAGTTCAGCAATTCGGTTCGCATTTTGCGTTCCGACAATTGCAACTGGTTGAGACGGATGTGCAAGGACAAACGCAATAGCGACTGCGGCACGGGTAACGCCCTCGCGCAATGCAAGATCATCAAGAACCTTGATGAGTTCCTTGCGAACTCCCGCTCCGGTTGCAAGTGCTCCGCCAGCAAGTGGACTCCAGGCAAGTGGAGTGAGGGCAGCCTCTTGGCATAGGTCAAAGATGCCATCGCGCATCGGATCAAGATGGATTGCGGAGAACTGCGGTTGAACAGATGCCAAGCCATTTTCAACAAAACCATTGAGGGCTAAAGTCTGAGAAGCAGTGTAATTAGATACACCAAAATCGCGAACAAGACCACGAGAGTGAAGCGATGCGAATGCCGATGCTATTTCTTGAGGATGAGTGAAGTGATCGGGTCGATGAATTTGGTACAGATCAACATGGTCAACACCCATGCGAGATAAAGACGCTTCGCATGCACTAACTAAATACGCACTAGAGGAGTCGTATGGCACGCCAGGGATGATGCCGCCCTTGGTCGCGAGAACGATTCTGTCTCGAAGGCCAGGTGTCGTGGCAAGAACTCGACCGAGTGCTTCTTCGCATGCGCCAAAGTGCGTGCCTCCCCAGTCAAGACCGTAGACATCTGCATTGTCGACGAGGTTCATTCCGGCATCGACGGCAGCAGAGATGAGCGAGGAGTTATTGGAGTCAGAACCCGTGAGTCGCCAGCAACCGATTGATAATGGCCCAACGTCTCCGAGAGATCCGAGCGTGCGTGGCTCTGCAAGTTTAAGTGGTGTGTTCATTGGGCTGATCCTTGGTGGTTTCTCTCATACACGGACATGAGAGACTAGACAAATGTATACGCCTCCAGAGTATTTGTCCCCATCTTCGATCGGACTGTTTCGGGATTGCCCACAGAAGTTTAAGTTGTCGTATCTCGACAAGATCAAAGAGCCTCCGGCTTGGCATTTGTATCTTGGTTCGTTTGTGCACGAAGTACTTGAATATCTCTACAAAGAAGACGCGCAGAACCGCACACCCGAAACCCTCAAGGCCATCGCTGCCGATCGCTGGACCAATCATGAGTGGGCGACCAAGGTCGAAGCGCTCGAAGAAAAACCCGGAACACTTCTTGACTTTAAGCGCGCGGCGTTTGAATCAATGTCCAACTTGTGGGCACTTGAAGATCCTCTCGAAACAGAGCTTGATGGCATGGAGCATGAGGTGCTCGCCACGGTCGAAGGTGTTGCTATGAAGGGCTATATCGATCGATTCATTTTTACTGACGATGGTTCTGTCGTGATCTCAGACTACAAAACCGGAAAAATTCCAAATCCACGGTTTAAGTCAGAAGACGATAAGTTTTTTCAACTTCTTGCCTATGCATTAATGCTTGAAGCATCAGATCAAGAGTCCACTTCAAGACTTGAACTTTTGTACCTCACCCAAAAAGAAAAGCACGATCTTACGGTTACGCCTGTCAAACTCAATATTGCGCGTGGTGTCATTGTAGAAACTCGAGAAAACATTGAGACCTCATGTGCTACTGGTGAATTTCACTGCAATGTCACAAATCTCTGCAACTGGTGTCACTATAAAAAGATTGATATTTGTCCGGCGCACAAGGGCAAATAACGTTCTCGAATGTGGGTTTTGGGCTTGGGGCAGCAGAGGATCACTATGTCACCCCATCTGGGTATGACTTGGCAAGAACCAACGATTTCTGTATAAATCTGGCGGCCTGCTCAGTAGCCTGAAGTCCCACTACAACGCGAAAGATGTCGGCAATGACGGGAAATTCTGTATTTCGACACCAGCATGCGGGCGTGCTGAGCGTCGCCTCCGTCGATGCTCCCAATGTCATTACCTCGGACTGGATCGATGAGCAACTAGCGGAGGTATATCACCGCAATGGTTTGCGTCCTGGCCTGTTAGCGGGTCTTGCAGGCATAGAAGAACGCCGATGGTGGGATGAAGACGTGTCGTTTGCTGATGCTGCTGCAATGGCTGGACGCCTTGCGATTGAAAAATCTGGTATTGATCCATCGCAGGTGGGCGTGCTGATCTCAACATCGGTATGTAAAGAAAATCTCGAGCCCTCAGTTGCATGTCTTGTTCATGAGAAATTGCAACTGTCGTCGGCTTGTCTCAACTTTGATGTTGGCAACGCATGTCTTGGGTTTGTAAATGCAATGCATCTTGCAGCTTCTTTGCTAGATGCTGGCTCTGTTGAATACGCCCTGATCGTTGACGGAGAAGGTAGTCGGCACACACAAGAGGCCACACTCAGGCGTCTTCGCCAACCCGAGTCCACGGCTCTAGATGTATTTTCGGAATTTGCATCACTGACGTTGGGTTCTGGTGCAGCAGCCATGGTGATGACGCGAACTGATCGTCATCCTCAGGCGCATCGACTTGTTGGAGGTATGGCTCGTGCTGCCACCGAACACAATTCGTTGTGCATCGGAGATCTCGAGCGCATGACCACCGATACACATGGTTTATTGGTGGCAGGTTTAGACCTTGCCGCAGAGGCATGGGCTGCTGCGCTTATCGATTTCAACTGGGCAAGCGGAATCGATTGGTACATCTTGCATCAGGTGAGCAAAGTACACACCACAATGTTGTGTGATCGACTCGGAATAGATTCTGCAAAAGCTCCTGTGACGTTTCCGCATTTCGGCAACATCGGGCCTGCTGCTATCCCCATTACATTGGCAAGCGTGCAAGAAAAAATTCAGCCGGGGCAGCGCGTGTTGTGCATGGGAATCGGTTCTGGTCTTAATACAAGTGCGCTGGAGATTGTCTGGTGACATCAATGAGTTCGCATGTCGCTGATCTTGTGGCATTCGGACTAGACCCGTCGTGGTCGCGAACCGCTGATGTGCCAAGCCATGATGGCGCTGTTCATCGTTGGCATCTACTGGATCGGCCTGCAACGCGAAAAGATGCGCCAGTGGTGCTCTGTTTGCATGGCAACCCAACATGGTCGTTTGTATGGTCGCGAGTGTTGCAAGAGTTGTCGCCTGATTTTCGGGTGATTGCACCGGACCATTTGTCGATGGGGTTTTCTGATCGGGTGTCTCCGCGGGTGTATCGCGACCGGGTTGCCGATATTGCAGACCTTTTAGATGCTCTAGGGATTGATTCGCCGGTATGGATTGTGGCTCAAGATTGGGGCGGAGCAATTGCGATGGGGTTTGCCGTTGCGCATCCGACGCGTGTTGCGGGATTGGTGTTGTCAAATACGGGTATTGCTATTCCGAATGGACGCCGCGCTCCGTGGCTGATTCGACTGAGTGCATCTTTTGGAATTCATTCACTTGTCACTCGCTACAGCTCGCTTTTCGTACGCGCAACACCGTTGCTGCCAGGTATTGGTCTGACGAAAGTACAAAAACTTGCATTGGCTTTGCCATATCAATCTCGACATGCCCGACGCGGAGTTGCTGACTTTGTTGCCGATGTTCCGTTCACGGATACGCATTGTTCTGCTGCAGACATAGCCGATGTTGCCAACAAACTGTCGGCACTGACCTGTCCTGTTCGTTTGGTGTGGGGTACACGTGACCCAGTATTTAATGATGATTTTGCAGATGATCTGATGAATCGGTTCAGTAATATTGCGCTGCATTGCATTAAAGATGCTGGACATCTTGCAGTGTTAGAAGCACCGATCTCTTTGCTTATTGAGGCAGCGATCCGCGAAGCGAGCGAGACATCTCAACTGCGGGAGGCTATTCAAAACTCAGAACCTGCGAGTACTTTGTGGTCACAGATCGACACGTGGCGTCATGAAGACGAGGTTGCGATTTGCGATGCGGCTGCTCATGAGGTGGTGACTCGACCAGAGTTTGCTCAGCGTGTTGCAACATTTGCTGAGGCTCTTGGGGCACGCGGTGTGCAGCGCGGTGATCGCATCGCTGTGTTGGTGCCGCCCAGCGTTGATCTTATTGCTGTTGTATATGCGTGTTGGCGCATTGGAGCAGTAGCAGTGATTGCTGATCGCGGCTTAGGGCTGCGTCAACTTGGCAAGGCAGTGCGATCTGCACGCGTGCATCATGTGATTGGTGCTCGGCGTGTTGGATATGTTGCGCGAGTGTTGCGTTGGGCTCCAAGGGCTTCAGTTATTTCTCTTTTGGCGCTCAAGAACTCCTCAGTAGTTCTACGGCTTGCGAGTGTCAGTGCACCAGAACCAGACGCAGATGATCTTGCTGCAGTGCTGTTCACCTCGGGGGCCACAGGTGCAGCAAAGGGAGTGCGCTACACGCATCGACAGTTGTATGCACAGCGAGACGCGTTGCAAGAGACCTACAAGATCACACGAGATGATCGTTTTGTGGCCGCATTTGCGCCTTTTGCGTTGTATGGTCCGGCGTTAGGTATCGCAACTGGCCTTGCAGATATGGACGTCACATCGCCCAGCACGCTCACGGCGGAGGCACTTGAGGATGTGTGTCAGCAGTTGGGGGCCACCATGGTTTTTGCATCGCCAGCGGCTCTGGCAAACGTAATCAGCACTGCAACACAGTCACTTCCGCATCTTGGTGCGGTGCGACTCGTGATGTCGGCTGGTGCGCCAGTGCCTATCGACACGCTTGGCAGTATTGCCAAACTGTGTCCCAACGCACAAGTTCGTACTCCGTACGGAATGACCGAAGCATTACCTGTTGCTGATGTGTCGCTTGAAGAGTTGCGCACGATTGGTAGCGGTCGTGGCGTGTGTGTTGGTCAACCTGTGTCGGGTTGTCGAGTAGTTATCGCTGGCATCAACACCGATGATGCGCGAATGCTTATGCCTACCGGGGTGACTGGCGAGGTGTTGGTGTCTTCGGCGTGGATGTCTGCTGGGTACGACGCATTGTGGCACACACAATATGTTGCACGTCCCACGATGACTGTTGACGGAGACACGCAAATATGGCATCGCACCGGAGACGTGGGTCATTGCGATGAACATGCAAATCTGTGGATCGAAGGGCGAGTGGTGCATCTGATTCATACATCTCAGGGTGTGGTAACACCCGTTCCGCTAGAAATTGCAGTTGAGGCACTTCCTACAGTTGTGCGAGCAGCAGCAGTGAGCATCGGAGCACCAGGTGTACAACAAGTTGTGATCGTAGTTGAGACAACTGATGGCATGGACGGACCAGCACATGAAGAACTTGTGTCAGCGGTACGAGCTGCTGTGTGGCCACAAGCGATCGCAGCAGTATGGTGCACAAAAAAATTACCTGTCGATATTCGGCATAACTCAAAAATTGATCGCACTGCAGTTGGTGCATACATGAGCAACGTGTTGGCAGGCAACAGGCCATGAAAGTTCTCGTCACTGGGGCTGGCAGTTTGCTGATGGGCTCAATTGCGCGTGATCTAGTGCAGCGCGGTGACGATGTTGTCTGCTTGCAGCGGCGCATGCCTACATTTGAGGGCACTAGCCATGCGGAACATGTAGAGGCTGATATTCGCGATAGCGATGCTGTCGCGCGCGCTGCACGTGGGTGTGATGCAATCGTGCACGGCGCTGCACGCGTAGGAGTGCTCGGAAAATGGGAAGAGTTTCGAAGTGTCAATGTTGACGGCACCGCCAATGTGATCGCTGCAGCAAAGACTCATAATGTTTCACGACTTGTCTATGTGTCGACGCCATCAGTTGTGCATTCGGGTCAATCAATAGTTGGTGATGTTGCTCGTGCAGCAGTCACGGGGCGTGTGCATTCGTATTACGCCGAATCAAAAGCCATTGCCGAGCGCATGGTGTTAGCCGCGCGCAATGAACACGTAGCAGTCGTCGCAACACGGCCCCATTTAGTGT
>CANLAH010000081.1 GCA_947488685.1 Acidimicrobiaceae bacterium
CGCCATGAATGCAGTTATCAAGACCGAGTTCTTCTTCGATATGAAAGGGCTTGTATTTACCTTCTTCGTGTTCGTAGCCAATGACATCGTGCGGACAGGTCACAACGCATCCGGCACACCCTGTGCAAAGACCCGTGTTAATGACTTCTTCGTAGAGTTCTTTCCATTGCGCTGTCCAGCGCTCCGCTTTGGCAGGGGCATCACTTGTCATTGTCATAGGTGCAAGATTAGGTGGTCAGGGGTTCGACTCTTCCATTGCACTACATGTTGACTGAGCGACTGTTCTAAATGGCGTCAGAACCTTGCTCGCCTGTGCGGATTCTGATGATCTGCTCAACTGCGGTGACCCAGATTTTGCCGTCACCGATCTTGCCAGTTGATGCTGCCTGACGAATCACATCCACCACGTTGTTGGCTACCGAATCGTCAACCACGAGTTCGATGCGAACCTTTGGCACAAGGTCGATCTGATATTCGGCTCCGCGGTATGTCTCGGTGTGTCCGCCTTGGCGCCCAAAACCCTTGACCTCAGTCACGGTCATTCCCTGCACCCCGGCAGTTTTTAGAGCATCCTTGACATCATCAATCTTGAAAGGTTTGATAACTGCGGTGATGAGTTTCATGTGTTGGTCTCCTGTTCGTAGTAATAATAGTGCATCATGACTGGTATGCCGTCTCGGCGTGTTGGCTTTGGTCGAGTCCGATGAGTTCGTCCTCTGTGCTAACGCGTAGTCCAATGGTTCGGTCTATTGCGATGGCAGCGATTCCGGTCACAACAAAAGAGAACACCAATGTTGCTACGACGGCGATGAGTTGTTCTACAAGAAGAGATGCGCCTCCACCCAAGAACAGTCCGTCAGCGCCGAGTGAGTTGACGGCAGTATCCGCAAAGACGCCGAGCAGCATCGCTCCTATGATTCCGCCAACAAGGTGAACCGCAATGACATCGAGACTGTCATCAAAGCCAAACTTTGTTTTCAGCGAGAGGCAGAGGTAGCACACTGCACCTGCCACTGCTCCGATGATGATTGGTGACGCACCACCAACAAAACCTGCGCACGGAGTGATGGCAACAAGTCCAGCTACTGCACCTGTTGCTGCACCAAGTGACGTCGCGTGACCTGCACGTAGTTTTTCGACAACCAACCACACCAGCATCGCTGATGCAGCGGCTAGATGAGTGTTGACCAATGCCTGAGCAGCGAGTCCGTTGGCGCCGAGTGCCGAACCAGCGTTAAACCCAAACCATCCGAACCACAAAATTCCGGTCCCTAACAGTGTGAAAGGCAGATTGTGTGGTGGCATTGCATCGCGCGGCCAACCACGACGCTTGCCCAAGACCAGCACTACTGCAAGCGCAGCAGCACCAGCATTGATATGCACAACTGCACCACCAGCAAAGTCCAATGCACCGCGTTTGAACAGCCAACCATTGGGACTAAAGACCCAGTGAGCAATAATTGGGTACACAAGGATGCTCCACACACCAATGAGCACTGCGTACGCGCTGAACTTCATGCGATCAGCAGTTGCACCGGTAATGAGTGCTGGTGTGATGACAGCAAACATCATCTGATAGGCAAAGAAAGCAAGGATCGGAATAACAAGACCAAAATCTCCGGTGTATCCGGGTAGTTCAGCAATTTTGGCAAGATCTTTCATGAAGATGAAGTCGAGGTTGCCGATGTATTGACCGCTGCCTCCAAAGGCCAAACTGAATCCGACGGCTGCCCAGATCACGCTGATTAATCCCATTGCAAAAAAGTTTTGCATCAACATGCCGAGCATATTTTTGGAACGAACCATCCCGCCGTAGAAAAACGCCAGACCCGGTGTCATAAACGCGACAAGTGCTGTTGAGATGAGCACCCAAGCAGTCGCTCCTGTATCGATATCCGCTAGTAAAACACTCATAGGTTTCTCCGTCCTTCGTTTGGATGCTGTACGTCCGATAAACTAGAAGATAATTGTTGCCAGAATGTTTCGTGTGTGTGGCGATTTCGTGTGTGCTGAAACACTTAGCGCAGCGATTGCTCAACTTTGGCCATTGCAGAATCACTTACCTTGCGGCCAAAGCGATCAGATACTTCAGACTTGTGGTTCGTCAGTTTCCGTTGGCAGGACCAAGGGTACTGTCGCCGCCGAACCTAAGCGCCAGCGCAAAAGTGGAGGTGTTATGACGGTGGTAACGAGCACCACGAGCAACACAACTGCGTAGAGATCTTCATCAAAGACACCTACTTGAAGACCGATTGCGGCAAAAATTATGCCAACTTCTCCTCGTGGAACCATTCCGATTCCGATGATGAGTTTGTTCGCTGTTGTTCCGACTGCACCGATTGATGCCAACATTTTGCTGGCAATGGCGATCACCGTTAGAACTGTCGCAACCCAAAGTACGTGTGTCTGAAAAAACTTTGTGACATCGGTATCGATTCCGATTTGTAAAAAGAATATTGGAATCAGCAGATTTCCGAGCACAGAGAACTCACGTACAACGCGATCACGTTGGGGAACTTTTCCAAGAGCAATGCCTGCCATAAATGCGCCAATGATGGGCGCAAGATTGGCAGCGTCAGCAGCGGCTGCAAATCCAAATGCTGCTGCACCGGCCAGAACTCCAATTGTTGCTGGTGATGCAGCACGCGAACCAATGGCACCAAACAGACGCGGAATAACGAACATTCCCACAATGCCACTCACAGTTAAAAACGCAACTGCAAGTGCAACTGTTCCGAGCACGCTGGCAACGTCAACAGACCCGTCTTTGACGATGCGGGTGACGACGGTAAGAATGATGAGGCCAAGTACATCGTCAGCAACTGCAGCGCCAAGAACAATGCGTGCTTCAGTAGAACTCAATGCATGTAAATCTCCAAACACTCGAGCCGTGATGCCAACGCTTGTGGCCGCCAATGCAGCACCAAGAAAAAGAGATGCATTCATTGTTTCTCCAAGTGCGTATCCGGCAACAACCCCGGCGCCCATCGGCAACACAACTCCGATTACTGCAACGCTGAGCGACGCACGTCCAACACGGCGAAGTTCTACGAGATCCATTTCAAGACCCACCTGAACAAGCAACACGATCACGCCTAACTCGGCCAACACCTTGAGAGCATCGGATGGGTTGACCAATCCCAATACAGAGGGGCCTAGTGCGAGACCGGCGATGATTTCTCCAAGAACTGCCGGAACACGCACTCGTTCGGCCAGCTCTGCTGCAACTTTTGCAACTACGAGCACGATGGCTAGGTCAAGAAGAATCTGACCAAAGTCAAGTTGGCCAGCCGACCCAAGCAGAACTGAAAACATGGCGATTAAAAAAGGATATCTGGCGTCACCAGAAGGGCCTCAGCAGCACAGATGGCCATAGAACTAAGCATCCACCCACGACTACGAACAGTGATAATTGCTGTGTCTCTGAGCATTGTTCTCAGGCTACTCACCACTCCGTCGCAGCGGCGTTCAGTTCTATAGGGGCAATTTATGGAACCTATCTCACTCGGGTATGTGCCACATGTGAAGGTTGTGTAAACAGACACACGGACGAATTGCTCAACTTGGGGGTTTTGCCGTAAGAATGTCCATATGGATCTTTCATATTCCCCCGAAGCAGAAGTTTTTCGCACAGAAATCAGATCATGGCTCACCGAGAATCTTCCGGCTGGTTGGTTTGACGAGGACTTTCAGATGTCCGGGGAGGCCCGCAAGAAGTTCAATGAAGAATGGCCAGAAAAACTCTTTGGTGGTGGCTGGATCTGCGCAACATGGCCAACTGAATACGGTGGTAAAGGTTTGTCAATCATGGAAGGTGTTGTATTAGCAGAAGAATTTGCTCGCGCAAAGGCGCCGATGCGTGGTGATTTTTTTGGTGACACACTTGTTGGTCCGACGATCTTGCAGTGGGGAACCGAAGAGCAAAAGAAAGAATTCTTGCCGGGCATTCTCAAAGGACAGACGCACTGGTGTCAAGGTTTTAGTGAGCCAAACAGCGGTAGTGACCTTGCGTCACTAAAGGCAACGGCAGTTCTTGACGGCGAAGAGTGGGTGATTAACGGACAAAAGGTTTGGACAACGCAGGGACACAACGCCGACTATTGCTTCTTGTTGACACGTACTGACCAAACCGCGAAGCACGCCGGAATCTCGTACATGTTGGTTCCGATGCATCAAGCAGGAGTAGAAGTTCGCGGAATCACTCAGCCCGACGGAACTGCTGAGTTCAACGAAGTCTTTTTTAATAACGCTCGTTGTCCCAAAGAAAACATTGTGGGTGGGCTCAATAACGGGTGGGCCGTTGCTAACAGCACACTTGCCTTTGAGCGTGGCATGAGTGCGACGACTGGTTTTCGACGATTCGAAGCAGAGTACTTATTGATGGTGCAAGAAGCGGTCGAGAACGGCAAAATTTGTGACCTTCCGACGCGACAAAGGCTGATGAAGTACTACTCCAAGATTCAGATACTTCGCATCAATGGATTGCGTTCGCTGACATCCACTCTCAACAAAACAAAAGATCTGTCAATTGCGGCCTTGGGTTTGACGAACAA
This sequence comes from Acidimicrobiaceae bacterium, assembly GCA_947488685.1. Taxonomy (GTDB): domain Bacteria; phylum Actinomycetota; class Acidimicrobiia; order Acidimicrobiales; family Ilumatobacteraceae; genus UBA2093. Next base: position 4,554 of record CANLAH010000081.1, read on the forward strand.
AATGTTTTGGTCAGAGATGCATCAAGAGTCAATGGAACTTGCACTGGATATTTGTGGAGCAAAAGCGATGTTGGTTGATGCCAGCATCGGTGAAGGCTGGCCAGGTGTTGGTCGTGACAAACGCCGCGACGGTTATCCAGTGAGTCCAATGATGTCGGCGTTTTTCTTTTCGCGAAGCGAAACAATCTGGGGCGGCACGAGTCAAATTCAGCGCAACATTGTGGGGGAGCGTCTGCTCGGTTTGCCAAAAGAACCAAAGGCTTCAGGAGAATAAACAACTTCGTTAGTCGTTAGTGTTCTGGCCATTCTCTAAAGCAGTAGTACTCCGAAGTGGTCGCTCTTCCAAGATAAGTGCCAATACAAAGGCAATCACAACAAAAGGGATGAGCACCTTAAATACCAAACTGATTGCGTTCGTCATGGCGTCCATCACGGCAGACTTTGCTGGTTCTGGCAGCGAATGAATCAGTCGCGGTTTGCTCAGGTGCTCAAGGTTTTCTGGCGACAAATTGCTCTTGAGTTGGCCATTGACGAGCGCACCAAATGCAGCCAATGAAATGGTGTTTCCGAGTGATCGAAACAAGATCACGGTTGAACTCGCGACGCCGATATCTGCAAACTCCACGCTGTTTTGCACGGCAAGAGTGCTCGTTGGCATCGTGCCTCCAACGCAGAACCCGATAAAGGCCATTCCGATGACCGACATCGTGAGTCCAAATGTCGTGTCGTCAATAAATACCAAACTGCACATACCAACAATCGCCGCACCGGTGCCGAGTATTGGCCACTTGCGGTAACTCCCTGTCGCAGATGTCCGTCGACCTACTACGAGCCCCGAGATTGTTGTCATGCTCATCATCGGGACAAGCAAGAGCCCAGAGTTTGTCGGCGAGATTCCTGTGACGGCTTGTAAAAATAAGGGCATAAACGCACCAACCGACATCAGCATTCCACCGAGGATGGCGATCATCGGTAGAACGACTTGCATCACGGGGTTACGAAATAGACGAAGCGGCATAATGGGGTTGGCTGTGCGTGGCTCAGTCCAGATAAACAACGTCAACAAGATGCAGGTCAACGCAGCCATTGTGATGTTGGCAGAGGACGCCCAGCCGTATTCTTCTGACGTCCATGAAAACATCAGAATAAGCGATGTCACTGACGAGATGAGCAAGAAAGCACCTCGATAATCGATCTCGGTAGGTCGAGGAATAAATGGTAATTTCAGCGATGACGCGGTGACAATCAGCGCAATTATTCCGATTGGTATATTGATTAAAAATATCCAACGCCAATTTAATTGTTCAACAAAAAAACCACCAAGCAGAGGCCCGGCAACACTACTGACGGCGAACACACTCATAAATGCCCCGACGTATCTGCCGCGATCGCGCGGCGACACTATGTCTGCAATCACGACATATGACATGGCCATGATTCCGCCGCCACCCACGCCTTGAACCCCTCGCGCAGCGACAAGAAAAGTCATCGAATTAGCCATTGCGCACAACAGCGATCCGATAATGAATGCAATCACTGCAATCTTGACGAAGAGTCGCCGACCGTATATGTCGCTCAATTTGCCAAAGAGCGGCGTTGCTGCTGTTGATGCCAACAAATACGAAGTTGTCACCCATGTGTAGGCGCGAAATCCACCGAGTTCACCGACAATGGTGGTGAGTGCCGTGTTGACAATGGTGCCGTCAAGGGCGGCCAGCATTACTGCTGTCATCATTCCGGCGTAGACCATCCGTATTTGATGCTGCGTTATCTGAAACGGGGCATCAGGTGCAACAGTTTCAGTGTTTGTCATTAGTTGTATAGTACAACCAAAGAATTGGGCGTCTGTTATCGGACTGTTGGTTTAGTAGTCACCTGCAAGGTCGCGTTTGTTGCGCTCACTCGAAAACGCTGCGTGATTCAAGATGTTGCGAGCCATTGAACTTATTTGCTCCTCAGAACGCGCCCGATAGACAGCGGTTCGCACCGCGTGTGCCTCTGTTGATGCTGGCTCGAACAGCACGGCGAACTCCACAAGATGACAAGCCATCCGCAAGTCCCCATCAGTTGCTAACTGTTGCGCCCGTTCGAGAACTTTTTCGAGGCCACCCGACAGCGCAATCCATTCTTGCGCTTGTTGGGCGCGTGGTGCTGGCAACAAGTTGTCTGGCTCTCCTTCGTACCAACCCCCGTAACGTCTCCAAACATTGCGCACAATAAATTGCGGATGGTCATAGACAGGTTTCAGATAGGGGAGTTCTCGCAGGTGTTCTGGTACTTCTACTTCGTGGATCACTTGGTTGAGGCTCTTGCCTTGATTCATCAACGAAAGAGTCTGCGTTTCGAGTGAATCAAGAAGATCCGCTGTGTCGTTCAGTGCTCGCGAAATTCTGTCAGCACCAAATATCGGAAGACCATGCCCACTCAGCATCGTTTGGGCACCACATGCGGCCATGTCGCGAAGTGCTGTTGCCCAATCACTGACGAAGCGTTGTACTTTTTGTGGATTGCCAGCGTTCGGAACAGCCCAAATAAATAAATCTCCAGGATGCAGAATTTTTTTCTCCGGACACCAAGTCCACGTCGCATCATCTGTTTCTCCGCGAGCATGTCGTAACTCAAAAGTCAGATCACCTTGCTTGAATGTCAGCCTGTCCTTATACGTGACATCTGGATACCGATAGTGCTCTGGCCATGTAAATGTCTCAACAGGTAGTGCAAACTGCCGTTGATTAATTCTTGCATTCCAACCATTCGTTTTTTCGTATCGATAAAAATGATCCGGCAGGTCTTCATGCGCATAAACAGTGGGCGGTGCCCATTTTTTGTCAATGGCTTCTTCTTCAAACCTGCGCGTGCCAAAAACATGATCAATATGGTGATGTGAATACACAGCCGCATGCAGAGGTGCAACGGGACGCCATGCTCGCACTGACTCAAACACATGATCGCTGTCAAACCAACCACCTGTATCGAGCATCACTAGGCCATCACCCGTATCGATTGCGTTAACCGAAGCGATAGAGATAAAAGTGAGAACATCAGGAATGATTTCCTCGGCTACACGACCCAGCACGGGACGTACTGGGTGATGCTCGTGAACTAAATCACCTTCTCCGTTCCAGTGTTTTTCGGCAAGTGAGCGAATCGTTTCTTGTTCCATATTTTGAGCATAAGCGATAAGCCCTATGCTGTTGGAGTGTCTCGTGCAATTGCCTTACAACGCTCAAAAATGAAGAGCCCGATTGGCATTTTGACTCTGATTGCTTCGCCAAAAGGTTTGTCGTGTCTGTTGTTGTCACAGAGCCCAATACCTCAATCCCTGCGCGAGAAAAGCATTGTTGACTCTCGGGAGAATCAAATTATTACGACAGCCAAAACACAACTCGAAGAGTATTTTGCAGGTCAACGAGACACATTTACCGTGCCGCTAGATCTTGTTGGCACGCCATTTCAGGTGCAAGTGTGGAAATCACTGACCAAAGTAAAGTTTGGGGCGACGCGGTCGTATGGCGAGCAAGCCTCCAGTATCGGACGACCCACTGCGGTGCGCGCAGTAGGTAGTGCCAACGGAAAAAATCCAGTGGCGATTATTTTGCCGTGCCACAGGATCATCGCATCTAATGGTTCAATCGGTGGGTTCTCTGGAGGTATCAAAAACAAGATCTGGTTGTTGGAGCACGAGCAACGAATCATCCACTAATGTCTCATCCATGAATATCGCATCAAATGTCTTGGCGGTCGCGGTAGCGCTCATCTGCGTACTCAGTGCCATCGGAGATTTCACGAAAAATCCACGAGTCATCGAAACAACTCGCAGGCTTGGTATCCCAGATAATCGAGTCAATATTCTGGGTGGTCTCAAACTTGCCGGAGGTGCTGGCGTCGTTATTGGGTTCTGGATGCCTGGGCTTGGAATTCTAAGTGGAGTATGTCTCGTTCTTTATTTTGTTTGCGCTGTTGCTTCGCACTCGCGCGTCGGAGACAAAATCAAAGAATCAGTGCCAGCAGCATTTCTGCTCGGGCTCGCATTGCTGTACACCTTGACAACTATCGCTCGTTAAACACCACCAGCTAAATGGTGACAACGAGTTCAGTGATTCCGCGCACAAACGAACTGGCTTTGTATGTTGGCTCGGCGTCTTCGTTAGCGATGCGCAAAGTAGGTATTCGTTTGACAAGTTCTTCAAGGACCA
>CANLAH010000082.1 GCA_947488685.1 Acidimicrobiaceae bacterium
CGAATCGCTGGAGAAAACCCCTATGACATGCCAATGCGTATTTATCCTGCATCGCATTACACAATGGGCGGTCTATGGGTTGACTACGAATTGCAAACAAATATTCCTGGACTCTATGCGGCAGGAGAGGCGAACTTTTCTGATCACGGAGCTAATCGATTGGGTGCGAGTGCGTTGATGCAAGGACTAGCAGACGGATATTTCGTGTTGCCATACACAATCGGAAACGAGTTAGCACCAATGCTGGGCAAAACCATTCCAGGAGTCGATCATCCGGAGTTCAAAAAAGCAGAGCAAGCCGCACGTGATCAATACAACGGCTACCTAAATATCAAAGGAACTCGCTCACCAGATTGGTTTCATCGTGAACTCGGAAAGATTATTTGGGACCGTTGCGGAATGGAACGCAACGAAGAAGGTCTAAAGCAAGCCCTATCTGATCTGCCAGCGTTGCATGAAGAATTCAAGACTGACCTGAACGTCACCGGAGACGGAATGAGCCTGAACCAAACGCTCGAAAAGGCTGGTCGCGTTGATGACTTCTTTCAGCTCGGAATGCTGATGTGTCGTGACGCACTATCGCGCCAAGAGAGTTGTGGTGGGCACTTTCGCACAGAACACCAAACCGATGACGGAGAAGCCAAACGAGACGATGAGAACTATTGCCATGTATCTGCATGGGAGTGGGGTGGCGACGCAATGTCACCAAATCTCAACGTCGAACCACTCGAATTTGAAGCAATTCACCTCGCCACACGGAGCTACAAATGAGCAACAGCATAAAAAATCTCACACTCAAGATTTGGCGCCAACTCGGACCCACTGTCAAGGGATCGTTTGAGACGTACAAGGTCGATGAGATCAGTGACGAAGCTTCTTTTCTTGAAATGCTTGATTATCTAAATGAGCGCTTGATCAGTGAAGGCAAAACAGCGATTGTGTTTGACCATGATTGCCGTGAAGGAATTTGTGGTACCTGTTCATTGATGATCGATGGCCAAGCACACGGACCCCAGCGCGGAACAGCAACATGTCAATTGCATATGCGTAAGTTTTCTGATGGCGACAATATTGTGATTGAACCATTCCGAGCAGAAGCATTCCCCATCATTCGAGATCTGATGGTTGATCGTTCGAAGTTCGATCGCATTATTGAGTCTGGTGGTTTTATCACCGCACCAACAGGAGGTGCTCCTGATGCAAACTTGATTGCTATTCCCAAACCAGTATCTGATGCGGCGATGGACTCAGCACAGTGCATCGGATGTGGCGCATGTGTTGCGGCGTGTCCAAACGGTGCTGCCAACTTGTTTACCGGAGCAAAAGTTGCTCATCTCAATCGTTTGCCGCAGGGACAACCAGAGCGTTTTAAGCGCGTCGAAGCAATGGTCGAGACAATGGATGAATATTTTGGTTCGTGCACAAATCACGGCGAATGTGAAGGTGCATGTCCCAAAGAAATTTCAGTAGATGTCATCGCTTTGTTGAACAAGGACTATCGCAAAGCAAAGTTTGCAAGTCGCAAGGATCTTGCACGCTAAAAAGTTGCTATGCCACAATCGTGTACACATAGCGATTGCTTGAGGTGTGCTCTCCAGCCTCAACGAGCAGACTCAGAATCAACGAGCCGACTGTTGTGGGCGTCACAGAATCAACATGTCCAATGAACACGCATGCATCACGGGCGATATCGCCGGTCCACTCATGGTGTTGTTGACCCCCTGACCACGTGAGCGTGGCGATGACTCTGGCATCAACAAGTTCGTGATGGACGTCGCTCACCACATGCACGTCAAATGAAATGACGTCACCTGGTTGCAGCACAGACGGGAGTTGATCTGCCACAACAATCACTGGGCGGCAGGCGTCTTGGAGCGCAAAATACGATGGTTTTGGACTTGCTGCGGAGTCCAGTACGCCACCATCTGACAAGGTTGATGAATCCAGCAAGCCTGGATAACAAAACCCACCTGCCGGTGAATATTTCACTCGACGCAGTGCTTCGATGTCGCGTCGGATTAAAACCGGGTCGGTGACGGCCTCGTGGGCATCGACATGAACAACATGCCATTGTTCGTGGGTTGGAAATCTTGCAATGTTTGGAATAACCGCGATCGATGTTGTTAGGTCGTGTCCGATACCGGACAAGAACTGTCGCACGGGTTTGGCTCGCTCGTGATTGAAGAGCCCAAGCGGAACTGCCGTGCTCACATGCGCAACGATTGGCCGCGTTACATCAACTTTGCGCAGATGGCTCTGCGTCCATTTATCAAATGCCTTGTGGTGCCACAATGCAACGCTCGGATGATGTCCAAGAGTTGCTACAAGACCATCTGCCCAGCGAGCGGCAACACGTCGTCCACGTTTTCCGGTTGGGCGATGCGGAATATCTTGCCAGATCATCATGCCCAACGCGTCGGCTGTTTCGTAGATCGCAGGGTGTGCCACATGGTCATGCATGCGAACAAGATTGAGACCGAGTTCATGTGCCAACACAATGGGGTGGGCAATGTCTTGGTCGCTCACTGCGCCCATGTCGCAGTCAGGCATTTCTAAATATGCACCCTTTGTGTACATGCGTTCTCCGTTGACATGCAGTACCCAGTCAGCCATAGAAACTTCACGCAGACCGGTCAATACTGTGTATGAGTCGCTGATTACACCGTCAATCAAGACTTCAATCAGAACAGTGCACAATGGTTGATCTCCTAAACCCCACGGAAACCAAAGAGCCGGTTGGTCAATATCAATTGTCCATGCGATTTCATTTGAACCAGGCGACAGCGAATGATTTTTTTGTGACAACACAACGTCATTGACACTTGTTCGTACGGTTGTCGTGCACGAAACGCTTGAATCGAGAACGGCATGTAGTCGCAAATGTGCCTGAGCGTCAGTGGCATCGCGACACAAAATGCGAGTTGTCTCAATACCAACAAGTCCAGTTGTCACTAGCTCAATCGGACGCCAGATGCCGGCATGATGCGAGCCATTGACTTCGACAATCAGCGAATGAGTTGTATCTAGGCGCGACAAAGCGGTGACATCGTAGGCGTGGCGCAGGAAATAGTCATCTTGGTCACCGATGTATGCGCCATCGAGCCAAATATCAGCCTGATCAAAGATGCCATCGCAAGTGATCCATAAACGCTGATCTGTTGTAGGCATCACGTGATCAAAGGTGGTGCGATAAAGGACGCCACCAGCATGGTCGGCAAAAGCATCGTTGGATCGCCATTCACCAGGCACCTGCACGCTGTTCCAATCCAGCGAATCTGAGTCACCAGAGAGCGCCAGGCGGCGGGAATCATCCGTTGCGGGGGTAGCAATCCACTGCTCCACTAGGTGATGCGGAGCGTCTCCGATACTGTTATGAAATGAGCGACGTGCCGAATGCACCATCTAACCTTCCTACCACCTTGGGTGCATTGCGCGCATCAGGCTGGCAATCTCAGTCTGTCAAAGACGAGTTGCGCCTGAACGCCATCGCTCGTATTAAGGCTGCTGAACCGTTATTCGAGGGAGTGTTGGGATACGAAGACTCCGTCATGCCGCAATTAGAAAATGCATTGCTTGCAGGACATGATGTCGTGTTCTTGGGGGAGCGTGGTCAGGCCAAAAGCCGCATCATTCGTTCGCTCACGGGTTTGCTCGATGAATGGATGCCCATTATCGCTGGTAGCGAAATCAACGACGATCCGTATAACCCTGTGTCGCGCTATGCCATCAATCTTTGTGAGAAGCGAGGCGACAAAACCCCTGTGTCGTGGGTGCATCGATCAGAACGCTTTGGCGAAAAACTTGCGACACCCGATACCTCAATTGCTGATCTCATTGGCGAAGTTGATCCAATTAAAGTTGCCGAGGGTCGCTACCTGTCTGATGAATTGACGCTGCATTACGGACTTGTTCCGCGCACGAATCGCGGAATCTTTGCGATTAATGAATTGCCCGACCTCGCAGAGCGAATTCAGGTTGGACTGCTTAATATTTTGGAAGAGCGCGATGTGCAGATTCGTGGATACAAAATCAGATTGCCAATCGATGTCATGTTGGTGGCATCAGCAAACCCGGAGGACTACACGAACCGCGGTCGAATTATTACGCCACTGAAAGATCGCTTCGGGAGTCAGATTCGTACGCACTATCCACTTGATGTTGACACCGAGATCAGCATCGTGCGACAAGAGGCGCGTCCTGCAAGTATCGGCGATGTCGATGTCAGCATGCCGTTTTTCATGGAGCAAATCGTCGCCACATTCTCACAACATGCTCGCGCTAGTAGTCAGGTCAATCAGCGCAGTGGTGTCAGTGTGCGCTTGTCGGTGAGCAACTACGAAATCCTCTGCGCTAATGCAGTACGTCGTGCTCTGCGCGCCGGAGAAACACATGTCGCTCCGCGAATCAGTGACCTCGAAGCATTGGCATCAAGTACGAGTGGCAAAATTGAGATCGAGTCCCTTGAAGAAGGACGCGAGTCAGCGATCTTGCAGCAACTTATTTCCGGCGCAGTCTTAACGGTCTACAAACAGCTTGCTCAGCACGAAAAGATGCGCGATGTCATCGCCGCTTTTGAAGAGGGCGGAGTCGCCCACGTTGGCGGAGATCGCGGTTCTCTCGAGCAAGCCACATTGATAATGGAAATGCCGTCGTTGCGCGAACCAGTATTAGCTCTCATTGGTGGCGATGAATCACCTGCTGTGGTGGCGAGTGCTGTCGAGTTCGTGCTTGAAGGACTGCATCTTTCGAAGCGTCTCAATAAAGATGCAATGGGAAATCGCGCAACATACCGCTCACGCAGTTAGTGCCGGCACAGACGGGGCGTTGTACTCAACCGCATCTAGAAAACTGAAGGTGACCGAGTCCAGAGTTCGCCAGTGTCATTTTTTGCCGTGTTCGTTGGTGCACCTGTGAGTACGACGACCGGAATCGCTTCAGGAAGTCCGCGCATTGAAAGTGGCGCATGTTTGACGATCGTGACACCCTCTGGAAGTTCTCCGACGTGTTCGGTCGGAATAAGAACCTCGAGTGATTCAGCGGCGTCACAGAGTCGGGCAGCAGTGTTGACAGCAGAGCCGATGTAGTCGTCGCCTTCGAAGAGCAGCGCCAGACCCGTTGCCATTCCGGTGCGGATGCTGAGCGGGGCACAAGCAGCCCCTGAGCGCTTTTGGAGTTCCATCGCAAAGATGATGGCGTCATGTTGTTGGACCGCAACGACCATGCATCCGTCTCCGAGCCATTTTGCAATTCGTACGCCTGTTTCAGAGGCCACATCCCGGGTGACGGTTCGCCATGCGGACAACAGCCTCCCGGCAGCGTCGTCACCTTGGGAGGTCGTGAAATTGGTGAAACCAGAGATGTCCACAAAGACGAAAGTACGGGGCACGCGCATGTCCCCTACACAATAGAGCACTATCGTGCGGATATGGGTTCTGGCTTCACTTATTCACGTTGGGATGGCACTCAACAAGGTTTTGACCTCGATGCTGATGCACTTCTTGAAGAACTCACCGACGATTTGCTGTATCACGGAGATCTCAATGCTGCACTTCGCCGACTCATGCGCGAGGGAATGACAGACCCCGACGGTAACCGAATTGAAGGCCTTCAAGAAATGCTGAAGCGCATTCGAGAGCGACGCAAAGAGATCGAGGAGAGCGGCGATCTCGGCGGTGTGTTCGGAGAGATTGCTCAAGAGTTGCGAGACATCGTTGACGAAGAACGGCACGGCATTGAGCAAGCATTGAATAAAGCAGAGCAGTCTGGCGACCAGCGGCGGGCAGAGAACGCCCAGAACTCAGCGATGGAGCATAATTTTCGACTTGATATGTTGCCAGAAGATCTTGCAGGAATGGTGAAAGAACTGCAGTCATACGATTTTGAATCAGCAGAGGCGCGACAACGCTTTGACGAACTCATGGAGAAACTACGCCAAGAATTAATGCAACAATTTGTTGATCAGTTATCAGGCGAGATGCAGAACATGTCGCCCGAGGACATGCAGCGGATGAAAGACATGATGTCTGAACTGAACCAGATGATCGAACGTCATCAGGCGGGCCAAGACCCCAAGTTTGAAGAGTTCATGCAGAACTTTGGCGACTTCTTTCCGGAGAATCCTCAAACGCTTGAGGAACTACTTCAGATAATGGCTCAACGCATGCAAGCGATGCAAGCGATGATGAACTCCATGACTCCCGAGCAGCGACAACAACTTCAGGAGTTGTCAGAACAAATGCTCGGTGACATGGATCTGCAATGGCAAGTGCAACAGCTGAGTGAAAATCTGCAGGGAATGTTTCCCCAACAAGGCTGGAACAAGGAGTACAACTTCAGCGGATCAGAGCCAATGAACATGGGTCAAGCAATGCAGTCGATGCAAGAGATGGGCCAACTCGACGAACTTGAGGGCCTTCTTCGTAACGCCACCAATCCGTCAGCACTCGCCGAGGCAGATCTTGACAGGGTTCGAGATCTATTGGGCGACGATGCCGCCAAATCCATGGAGCGACTGGCCCAAATGACCAAAAAGCTCGAAGAAGCCGGCTTGATTAATCGCAAAGATGGCAAGCTCGAACTCACGCCGCGAGGTCTAAAAGCAATCGGCAACAACGCGTTGCGTGAACTGTTTTCAAAACTCGCCAAAGACAAATTCGGTCAGCATCGAATTACCAAAGATGGCAGTGGACACGAACGCACCTACGACAGCAAGCAGTACGAATTTGGCGATCCATTTCGCCTTGATTTGCAGCAAACGATTCGCAACGCAATTCGCCGCCAGGGTGGGGGAACGCCCGTGAAATTATCTGTTGATGACTTTGAGATTGAACGTACAGAGCATTCAACCCGTTCTTCAACTGTGCTGATGCTTGACCTCAGCATGTCGATGCCAATGCGCGGCAACTTTGTCCCTGCAAAAAAAGTCGCAATGGCACTTCACTCCCTAATCAGTTCGCAGTTTCCGCGCGACTATCTAGGCCTCGTCGGATTTAGCGAGATGGCCCATGTGCTGACCCATGAGCAATTGCCGGAAGTGTCGTGGGATCTGGCGTATGGCACCAACATGCAACACGGATTCCGTCTAGCGCGACAACTGCTGAGCCGTCAGACTGGCACGAAGCAGATCATCATGATTACGGACGGAGAACCGACCGCCCATATCACTCCTTCAGGCGATGTGTATTTTAATTACCCGCCCGTGCGCGAGACAGTCGAAGCCACACTGCACGAAGTCATGCGCTGCACAAAAGACAATATTCGGATCAATACATTTGTTCTTGACGCCACAGGGGCGCTTCGAGCATTCATCGAACAACTCACCCGCATCAATAATGGGCGCGCTTTTTTCACGACGCTCGCGACACTCGCGAGCATTCATCGAACAACTCACCCGCATCAATAATGGGCGCGCTTTTTTCACGACGCCCGAGACACTCGGGGACTATGTGCTCGTCGACTTCATGGATAACAAAAAGCGAACATCTGTTCGCTAAGGGCGTCCAGTTTCAAATCCCTTGCCTTTTGGGGTATGATTTGTCATAGTTACACAGTTGTAATTACAGGTGTGTAGTCGACATGGGGGTTGGCAATAGTCAGTTCTTCTGACAGATCATCCGAAAGGCGTTTTGATGGCATTTGAACACGATGAACTCAGTCAAGATCGTGCATGGCAAGACGAGGCAAACTGTCTAGGAGTCGACCCTGATTTATTCTTTCCCGAACGCGGAGCATCGACACGCGAAGCAAAAGAAGTCTGCAAAGGATGCGTAGTTCGTGGTGATTGCCTCGAGTTTGCATTGGTGAACGGTGAGAAATTCGGAATCTGGGGTGGTCTCAGCGAACGCGAGAGGCGTCGCTTGCGACGTCAACGCGCTCAAACGATTCGCATTACCGGCACTGCTTAATTAGCGCGCAGCTCTCTTGCGCGAGCAGCGATTTTCCATTCAATAGTTTTTTCAATTGAAAGATCGAGCCGTTTCCATTCGGTTGAAGAAATTGGTGCAAGCGTGTGCGCTGTCGCAAGCCCAACAAGTTCTGTGCGTTCGATATCGGCATGTTGCGAAATAGTTTCGTACACATCAGCCGGACCAACAACGCCAATATCAATGAGATTCATGCTTATTTGCGTTGATGAGCCAACCTGAAATCCGAGTGCACGCACAGAGTCGCTGCGCACGAGTGCAGCAATGACACGGGCTTGAGCAAGCGGTGTGTTGGCAAGCCAGATGTTGTATGCCACCAAGACAGGACGTGCTCCGACACAGATTGCACCAGCAGTTGGATGAGGAGCGGACGGTCCGACATCAGGCTGCAACGAACTGAATGCATGCTTGCGAATAAAAGGCAACGATCTTTCGGGGCCGTACAGAAAACATGGCACTTGCAGAGTGTCAACTGGATGAGGTGTGGACGGTCCGACATCAGGCTGCAACGAACTGAATGCATGCTTGCGAATAAAAGGCAACGATCTTTCGGGGCCGTACAGAAAACATGGCACTTGCAGAGTGTCAACTGCCCATGCCGCAAATTCATTTCGAGCTCGTAGCGCATCCGACATTGTTGAGTCTGCAAGTGGCACAAAAGGCACAACGTCGATGACTCCAAGTCGTGGGTGCACGCCGACATGGTCATTCAAACTGAGATGCAAAACGGCGTTGCG
>CANLAH010000083.1 GCA_947488685.1 Acidimicrobiaceae bacterium
CAGCCAAGCGCAAACCTGCACGCGCAATGTCATCAACTGCTGCATCTTCGTGATGACGCGCGCAGACACTTGCCGCAGTTGACAGCAAGTGTTCTGTGTCCCATGCCAACCGGGTTGTTTTGCGTTCGCGCTTGACGCGTCGTTCTACAACGCGCACAACATCTAAAATACTGTCAGCACCAAAGTCGCCTAATCGGATGCGCTCAATGACCGCATGCTCGACTGACAGGTCGACATCGCTCTCATCCAACAACAGACGACTTCGCACCGCAGTAAGTCGAGAACAGAGTGACTGGTCAGGTAACACCATGCGTGACGCGACCTCACATGCTGTCTCCCATCCGTTTAAAACTTGCATGTATCCGGCAATTGCAGTCGGCAGTTGGCCAGCATGGGGCTTGTTATGTAGCAATGCAGTGCGCACGGTTGCCTGATGACCAAGCGGCAACACAAGGCTATTGCTTGGCATCTCAATACCTTGTGGCACGACATCACTTGGTGGATGAGTTGTGAGCACATCATTGCGACTTAGCGCAATCACCACTGGCAGAGTTGACTCGTTGACAAACTCCATCACCGTCATGCCGCCCATGTCCGCAACGCAGAAAATACGCTGCACAATGTCTCCTCCCGGCACATGTAAACGAGTCTCAGCAACAGGCGTCCCGGCCAGCCACTTTTGTCGTAGCGTCGGCTCGTTTTCTGGAACATACCAACGATCATCGGCGGCAACGCGCCACAACACAGGAGCCGAACCATCAGACGGAATCAACATTCCGCTGTTGGTGACCTGAGTTCTCCAATGAGTTCCGCGCACGCCAATCGTGTCGTGGGAGTGACCGCTCATATTATTTCTGATTTTGATGTACGTGACATCAGCGCAGTGAGCGCCTCCTTGGCAGTTGCTCCATCACGACATACTGCGACAACTTGTTCTGTTATTGGCATATCAACGCCGTGCTGCGTGGCAAGTTCAAGAACCGACGGCGAACTCTTTACCCCTTCAGCGATCATTGACATCGAAGACAAAATATCATCAAGTGATTCTCCCTGGCCCAATCGCATGCCAACTGTGGTGTTGCGACTTTTCATTGATGAACACGTTGCGATCAGATCCCCCACACCTGCAAGCCCAGACAACGTCAGAGCATGACCACCCATTGCCATGGCTAGCCGTGTCATTTCAGCCAATCCGCGAGTGATCAATGTCGCCCTTGAGTTCTCACCGAATCCCATCCCAGAAGCCATACCAGCCGCAATTGCAATGACATTTTTTACGACGCCAGCGATTTCGCAGCCGACGACATCAGAATTCGTATACACGCGCAATGTTGCCGAAGAAAAAATGTCTTGTAACTGAACAGCAACGTCTGCGTCATTAACTGCCACCACGCATGCCGCTGGTTGACCAAGAGCGATTTCCGACGCCAAGTTTGGGCCCGTCAAAACCGCCACCGGATGTCCGGGCACGACATCGTGAACAACCTGGCTCATTCGCAACAAGGTGCCACGCTCAAGACCTTTAGCCAAACTCACGATTGGTACTTTGGCGCTCATAAATGGCGCTGCTTGCTGTGCAACATTGCGAAATCCGTGTGACGGCACTGCCATCAAGACAATGTCTGCTCCCCCGACGACTTCTGCGAGGTCTGCAGATGCCCGCAATGTCTGATGCAGCACAATGTCAGGCAAATACACCTGATTGCAATGAGTCCGATTGATGCTCATTGCAACTTCGGGTTGTCTGGCCCACAACATGACCGATGCGTTCGCTGCGCACAGTGTTGCAACTGTGGTTCCCCACGATCCAGCTCCGACTACTGCAACGCGTAGACCAGTGGAATTCGTCATGGCATCAGGATAACTGTCGGAGTACTCCCACTGCCTCCCCCTAGGCTGGCGAGGTGCGAGTAGCGCTTGTTGTCCCAATGAAATCATTCAATATTGCCAAGGGGCGACTCTCTGACGTGCTCGATGCCAACGAGCGCCAACAACTCGCCCGTGATTGTGCGCGAGTTGTTCTTGGCGCAGCCGGAAACTGGCCCAAATACGTTGTTTGTGACGCTGATGACGTTGCGAATTGGGCGAAAGAAACAGGTGCACACATCGTGTCGTGCCCGACACCTGGGCTTGATGTAGCAGTTGCCGCCGGAATCACCGCAGCGATCGCAGATGGCGCACAACACATTGTGGTGGCGCACGCAGATCTTCCACTTGCTCACACATATCAACATCTCGTCCTAGACGCACAAGTGACATTGGTGCCAGACCGTCACATGGATGGCACGAACGTCTTGAGCTTTCCAGCCGACATGCGATTTGCAACTGCATACGGTCCCCAAAGTTTTATGCGCCATCAAGAAATTTTGACAACACTTGGACATCGATATGTTGTTGTCAATGATGAAGAACTGTCACTCGATCTTGATACAGCCGATGATCTCACCGAACTGAGGAAACGAACATGAGCGCTAACGACCCTGGCCAAACACCACTGCAGTCCGTTGGTGCCTGGACCACCAACATCTCCGTTCCAAAAATAGTTCTGGCTATTGGAGCGCATCCAGATGATATTGAATTTGGATGCGGCGGAACACTTGCAAAATGGTCATCTGCAGGATCTATTGTGCATCACCTCGTGCTCACCGACGGATCCAAGGGCACCTGGAATCCCGATGCTGATATCACGGCACTCGTCGCACAACGACAAATCGAACAATCCAACGCCGCGCGTGCTCTCGGGGCAACTGGCTCAGTCATATTCCTCGGCCACGCTGACGGAGAACTTGTGCATTCCCCCGCCGTGGTTGAACAGATCTGTTTACATATTCGACAACTAAAGCCAGATGTTGTTCTGACTCATGATCCCTGGAAGCGATACCGCTTGCACCCAGATCATCGCAACGCCGGATTGAACTCCTGCGATGCGATTGTCGCTGCTCGCGACCCGCATTTTTTGCGTCATCAAATTTTAGAACTTGGTGCTCAGCATCATCGTCCTGACGCCTTGTTGTTATGGGAGGCAGACGAGGCGAATCACGCAGAAGACGTGTCGGCGTTCGTTGATATCAAACTTGATGCGTTGCTCAAGCATGCCAGCCAGTTTGAAAGCACAATGAAAGCCACTGATGATTCCGGAATAAAGAAATTTCGCGAGCGTATTCAAGAACGCATGACCGAACTAGGCGTGCCCTATTCATTTGATGCCGCTGAGGTTTTTCATTACATGAACCGCCTCTAGCCGCCAAACTGTCCAGGTTGTCGCCCTTCTCCG
This sequence comes from Acidimicrobiaceae bacterium, assembly GCA_947488685.1. Lineage (GTDB taxonomy): Bacteria > Actinomycetota > Acidimicrobiia > Acidimicrobiales > Ilumatobacteraceae > UBA2093. Next base: position 3,275 of record CANLAH010000083.1, read on the forward strand.
GGTGGGCCAGCAAAAGCTTGCGCGATAGTCATCCAATCATGCGCCAAGTCGCCATGAATTTCAAGATGCACATCATTTATGTGACGGCGATGTGTCACCACTTGACAAAAGTCGAGCGCGTCTCCACTCACGCTGTGTGCTGCGTCGTCACCCCATCGCCATATTGTCCCATCAGGTGCGTTCAGACGCACGCACACCTCACCAGCGGGTAATTCACGTCGATGTGCGACGTACGAGAACGCGCGCGCACGCACGCCTATATGAGCGATGTGACGCAAACGTAGAGTGGGAAGCACCTGAACACTTAGTGCATCTGCCACGTCATGCGCGTGGGCCCATGTTTCCATAACGCGTGCCGTCACCATTGATGCAGCCGACATCGGCGGACCGTACCATTGGCATCGTGTCTCTGGTAGCACTCCCTGCACTGCCGTGCGCAGCGATGTGTTTGTATCTACCCACCACTTCAGAAGATTTGCGTGAGAACGTCGACGTTCTTGCTGATGAATATCTACACCCGATGACTGAAGAATCTTAAGATCCTCAGAAAAACGTACCGAGTCCGTCATGGACCAAAGAGCACGCTCGTCGAACAAAGCGAGATGAATAACTTGATCAGCGATACACCAACCGGGTGCAGGTGTTGACATGAGCCAGTCATTGTCGTCCAATGGTTCAATCAATCCGTGGAGAGACTCTGCTTCGGCTCCAAGATCCTGCGCAAGTGAAACAATGTCAATGCTCATGTATTGATTGTGTCAAAGATGATCCCGAAAAGCAGAAACGAGGGGCTTTCGCCCCTCGTTCCTTGACACTCTGAACCGATTGGTTCTGTGATGAAAACAGTAGAGAAGGACTAAGCCTTCTTCTTTGCTGCTCTCTTCTTGCGCTTTGCAGGAGCCTTTTTCGCTGCTGCTTTTTTCTTGCGCTTTGCAGGAGCCTTTTTCGCTGCTGCTTTTTTCTTGCGCTTTGCAGGAGCCTTTTTCGCTGCTGCTTTTTTCTTGCGCTTTGCAGGAGCCTTCTTCGCTGCTGCTTTCTTCTTGCGCTTTGCAGGAGCCTTCTTCGCTGCTGCTTTCTTCTTTGCTGGGGCCTTCTTACGGGCCTTCTTCTTTGCTGCCACTTGAGTTTCCTCTCGTTGTGTAAGTGATTTACTTACGGTTTGGGTTTAGCTCAGCCTTGAGCGTTGAGCTCGCTGAGAACTTCATCGCGGTTGAAGCAGGAACATTGACCGTGGCACCCGTTTGTGGGTTACGACCTGTCCGTGCCTTGCGTTGGGTTGCACTGAATGAGCCAAAGCCCGGCCATGCAACCTTTCCGCCATTCTTAGTAGAAGCAACCACCAGTGCAAAGAACGCCGCAATTGTTCGTTCGGCATCTGCCTTAGAACAATCCGCTGCCTTGGCAACTTCTTCGATGAGCTCTGCTTTTGTCATTTTTTCCATTCCTCCTCGGATCGGAGTGTCAGGAGTATCTGAATGGGTTTTTTTAACAAAAGCAAGCATTGAAGTAGTTGCATTTGCAACTAGGGCCTTTCTGGGCCTTCCTCGCACCGTGATGCATCAAGGACATCCGAGGCAGTCGCTGACGATTTGACCTACCAAAATGCTTTTATACACTGGTCGCTTCTTGCGTTGAACGTCAACTAGTGAAGCGATAATTTCTGCCAGCGATATCGATTTTTCTCATACACCATAAGGGTTCTAGCGACTTATCTTGTTCTCTCACTGGAGTCGAGAATACGTAACATTTGCCAGCACGCCATCAGAAACCCGAATCGTCATGGCCAGTCCTATCCATAAATACTGGGAAAGAAATGTTTGTATTTTCTCTCTCACAAGTGCGCAAAATATTTTTTAAATTTTTTTAAAAAAAATGCTGGATTTGGATCAAACTTTGTCGCAAGAGAGAATTTTTTTGATTTTTTAGCGTCATCAAGTATTCATCTCCCTATCCACCACTTACCTCAGCGCAGCGATAAATATGACCGTGTTGAACATATGTCGTGCTCCTCAGCAACACTCGGTGATTCGCCAGTGGGATTGAACTGACTCTCTCGTGACTGATGTTCTTGGAACAACTGGCGTCGGAGCGGTAAACCCTGATCACCCACCTGTTTCTCCGGGCACCGAGAAAAGAACCCGAGTTGTATTAGATACGTCTGTCCTTGTCGCTGATCCATCAAGTCTTCGGGCGTTTCCGGGTTGCGAAGTAGTTATTCCGCTGACTGTGGTGGAAGAACTAGACGGATTGAAATCTCGCATGGACGATGTCGGTCGTGCGGCACGAACTGCGCTGCGAGCCATCGAAGATATGCGGCGGCGTGCTGGCGGTTCAATCCATCTTCCGGTTCCCGTTGAGTCCGATGCTTTGGGCGGGACTGTCCATATCGAGGTCAATGGCATTCAGCGACATCGCCTCATTGAGTTCGGCCTTGACCCGGAGATTCCTGATAACCGAATCATTGGTGCGGCACTCGGTCAAGCAGACCACGCCCCAACACGCATTATCTCTAATGATGCTGGTCTGCGAATCAAAGCAGCCCACCTTGGCTTAACGGCTGAAGAATACATACCAACTGGTCGCAGCATGACTACTCGACCCGTTGGTTGGGTCACGATTGAGACAACCGCAGAGTGCATTGATCGTTTGTATTCTGACGGATCGATTCCGGCTGACATCATTCCTGGGGCAAGCAATCTTTTTCAAAATGAGTTTGCTGTTGTGCGCGCGGGTTCGCAGTCAGCACTCACGAGACGCACTAACGAAGATCTCACTGTGCTCTCTGCTTCGTCTGCAGAACCATGGGGATTGCGCGCGCGATCTAAAGAACAGCGCTTTGCTCTTGATCTATTGATGGATCCAGACGTCAGTGTTTTGGCACTTGATGGACGTGCAGGCACTGGAAAAACAGTAATGGCGATTGCTGCAGGTTTAGAACAAGTTGTCGAACACAGACGCTACGAAAAACTTGCTGTCTACCGACCACTTGTTCCTGTGGGACGCGCTGACGTTGGTTTCTTGCCGGGAGGCCTAGATGAAAAACTCGATCCGTGGATGTCAGCAATTCATGATGCCATCGTTGCATTAACAGATCAAAGATCCAGCAATGATGCGCGACGACTCATCGAGGATCTCACAGCACGAAATCAATTATCACTTGAGTCCGTTACTTTTTTGCGTGGGCGTTCTCTGCATCGACAAATAGTTGTTGTTGACGAAGCACAGAATCTCGAGCCAACGACTCTTAAAACAATTCTGACTCGAATCGGCGAAGGAACAAAAGTGATCTTTACTGGCGATACCAGCCAAATAGACGTGCCATATATGGGCGAGTCCAATAACGCGCTTGCCGTCTTGATTCATGCCTTTGCCGACCAACGATGCTTCGGCCACATCACCTTGACTGCATGTGAGCGAAGCGAAGTCGCCAGCCTGGCCGCTGAACTGCTGTAGCACCACCACCACCACCGATCAGCCCGGGCGCTCTCACCCAATAAACATAAGGGATTTAGCTTTTTCAGTTTTAGTGCTAAATGACTTGCATTTTGTTACGATACTGACTACCATATGGGCTGAGGCAATCAACCTCACCTTGGAATTTTCAACCTGCGGAGGAGAAATACAGCCATGGATACCCAAAGACTCAGTGCGATAGATGAGATTGAAATGGTGACCGTGATGGTCCCAAGACCTTGGACATCTGACGCCTTATGTATCGGGAAAACTCGTTTGTTTTTTGCACCGCGAGCCGAACGACCTCAAGCTCGCGAACGTCGCGAGGCGCGTGCGTTTCAGTTGTGCTCAAAATGTCCTGTTGCCAAAGAGTGCAGAGAGTCTGCGCGCGAAAATCATGAATACGGCTACTGGGGCGGAGAAAACGAAGAAGATCGTTATCTCGCCGGATACACGGTTGCGGCTCCGATCGGAATCAGAACCCGTCTACCTCGGATTGCATAACTGCTGCATGGCACAATAGTGCCATGACTACACACGACTCACCCGGTGCACTTGTTCGAACCTTTATTGACCTGTTGGTAGCCAATCAACCCGATGCCGCGTGCGCAATGGTGTCAGACGATTGCGAATACGACAATGTTCCAATGGGTAAAGTTTTTGGACCATCCGGAATCAGCGGAAGCCTTGCTCCATTTCTTGGTGGATGCACGGCAATCGAGTGGATCATCCATCGGCAAGTCGAAAGCGGAACCGTTGCCAACGGAACTGTGTTTAATGAGCGAACAGATCGGTTTCAATTAGGTGGTCGTTGGGTTGAGGTTCCGGTGTGCGGAATCTTTGAAGTCCGTGATGGCAAAATTACGTTGTGGCGCGACTATTTTGACCAATCCACATTTAGAGACCAACTCACCCCTGGCGCCTAGGTTTTATCTCGGCAACACCCACGACTTAGTCTAAGAACATGTCGCAATTGCCATCGAGTGAGTCCAGTTGTGCTCAACCCACACAATCCGCCCAGAGCAGCCTTGCGTTTGCAGATATTTTCACCTCCAGTTTGTTTGCTGTTATTGACTTTGAAACAACTGGACTCAACCCTGCTACCGACAGAATTTTACAGATGGCTGCCGTGGTCGTTGATATCACCGGACATGTCGTCGACTCCTTTGACACCATTGTCAAACCCGAACAACCCAGCGAATACACACATGTCTTTGAAGTGCGCGATGGCAAAATTACGTTGTGGCGCGACTATTTTGACCAATCCACATTTAGAGACCAACTCACCCCTGGTGCCTAGGTTTTATCTCGGCAACACCCACGACTTAATCTAAGAACATGTCGCAATTGCCATCGAGTGAGTCCAGTTGTGCTCAACCCACACAATCCACTCAGAGCAGCCTTGTATTCGCAGATATTTTCACCTCCAATTTGTTTGCTGTTATTGACTTTGAAACAACTGGACTCAACCCTGCCACTGACAGAATTTTACAGATGGCTGCCGTGGTCGTTGACATCACCGGACATGTCGTCGACTCCTTTGACACCATTGTCAAACCCGAACAACCCAGCGAATACACACATGGAGCAGAACATGTTCACGGCATCAGCACAGACGATGTTGACGCTGGGATGCCGCTCGGCTTAGCAATGCGTCGTCTACAAGACATCAGTCAAAGCGCTTTATTTACAGCCCACAACGCGCGCTTTGACCTCGGATTTTTGCATGCTGAGTTAGCGCGCGTCGGACAAACCTGGAACATCGATCAGTACGTTGACACGCTTTTTTTATCTCGCAGCCTTGACCCCAATAAAGAGCACTCTCACACTCTGACGCATCTCATTGACAAGTACGGAATCAAGCGAGACACGGCACACAACGCCCTTGCAGACGCCCAGGCAACGGCTCAGCTCCTTGT
>CANLAH010000084.1 GCA_947488685.1 Acidimicrobiaceae bacterium
CTGGGTTGGTTCTGGTTGGCTTGCGTGGTCACAACAGGAGTACTGGTCAAAGTCACTAAGGCGGCTCTGCGAGAGCGCAGTTATTCGGCCGTCATGGCAGCAACGGGCCTGATGTACCTAGCAATTCTCACTGCTTTTGGCACCGATCTCGTGGCGCGCGCAGTTCTGGCATAGTGTCTCGTCATGGAATTTTTTGAGCGCACAATTTTTACTGACGAACACGACCAGTTTCGCAAGACATTTCGCAACTGGCTAGACAAAGAAGTTGTCCCAAATCATGAACAATGGGAAAAAGACGGAATCACGCCGCGATCATTGTGGCTTGAAGCCGGAAAGCATGGTTTTTTGGGATTGACAGTTGGCGAGCAATACGGTGGCGGTGCAACTGATGATTATCGTTTTGCGGCCATCATGGCAGAAGAAGTTGGCTACACAGGCGTCATCGGAAGTGCCAACGGATTCACATTGCACAACGACATTGTGTTGCCGTACTACATCTCGTTGGCAAATGAGGATCAGAAAAATCGTTGGTTGCCTGGCATGGTCACTGGCGAGATCATTGGCGCACTCGCAATTACTGAACCAAATACCGGAAGTGATGTTGCGGGCGTCAAGACGTCTGCTGTTCGCCATGGTGATACGTGGGTTGTGAACGGCGCAAAGACGTTTATCTCAAACGGAATCAACAGCGATGTGGTTGTGACAGTGTGTCGCACTGATCCAGAAAAGGGCCATGCCGGATTCTCGCTACTTATCCTGGAGCGAGGGATGAAAGGCTTTGAAAGAGGTCGCAATCTCGACAAACTGGGCATGCACGCACAAGACACTGCTGAATTGTTTTTCACGGACGTCGAAGTACCTGCTGAAAATATGCTTGGCGATGAAGGAATGGGGTTCACTTACCTCATGCGTAATCTTGCTCAAGAACGACTCGGCATTGCAGTTGGCGCTGTCGCAGTGGCTGATGCGGCACTGCATTGGACACTTGATTACACCCGTGAACGAAAAGCATTTGGCCAATCCATATCGCAATTTCAAAACAGTAAGTTTTTGCTTGCCGAGTTAGCAACAGAAGTCCAAATTGCACAGGTATATGTTGATCATTGCGTCGAGTTGCACTGCGCGCAGAAGCTCAACGCTGAGCAGGCCGCTGCCGCCAAGTTCTGGACAACCGAATTACAAAATAAAGTTGTTGATCGTTGTCTGCAATTACACGGTGGGTATGGCTATATGCGCGAGTATCCGATTGCTAGGGCATGGGCTGATAGTCGCATTCAGACTATTTACGGTGGCACAACTGAGATTATGAAAGAGATTGTTGGCCGTAGTTTGACTCGCTAGAGAATCACTCCAGCCGCACGAAGAGCGCTCGCATCAAGTCCAAGTTCAGTGACAATGTCGTCGCTGTGTTGCCCATATGCAGGAGCAGGCGAAGACACAACAGCGGGTGTTTTAGAAAAGCGCGGTGCGCTTCGAACTTCACGAATGCGTCCAGCCGTGGGATGTTGGCGCTCAACAAAGACTTCATTGTGTTTGACCTGTGGAGTGTCAGGAAGTTCTTCAAGGCTGATGACAACTGATCCCGGAAGATCAAACTTGCGCGCGCGTTCGACAAACTCGGCACACGTCAGTTTGCCAAGACGTCCGCCGATGAGTTCGACAAATGCTCCAGCGTTTTGACCACGTGCGACTGCTGTAGAGAAGCGTTCGTCGTCTGCAATCTCAGGAACCCCGAGCACGCTGCAAAGTGAACGAAACTCTGCATCGGTGACAACGGACATCGTGCAGTATCCGTCTTGAAGTTTATTGATGCCATAGTTGGAAGCAATGGTGGGCGTGCGCATGGCGTCATCATCAAGAATTGCATCATTCATTGCTCCGTCAGGCCAGATAAATGCAATAGCCGCATCAAGCATTGCCAATGTGATGTGTTGTCCACCAGCACCTCGTTCGCGGGCAAATAGGGCAGCGGTGATGGCTTGCGATGCGGTAAGGGCTGTGACTTTGTCGCAGATAAGCGTGCGCAGAGCGCTTGGTTCGCCTGTGCGTGGATCGGTCTGAATTGAGATCAAGCCACTCGCTGACTGGATGACATTGTCATACACCCGTAATCCGCTGTTGGGTCCGTCTGGCCCGAACCCACTAATCGATACGTAGATGAGATTTTTGTTTATGGCAGAGAGATCGTCGTAGCCCAAACCCAAGCGATCGAGTGCACCAGGTCGAAAGTTTTGAATCAGCACGTCAGCGGTGGCAATGAGTTTGTGCATGATCTCAATGCCTTCGGGTTTTTTAAGATCAACGACCAGGGAGCGTTTGCCTCGGTTGTTGAGCACGAAGATTCCGGTGGTTCCGTTCTTGCTTGTGCCGAGATAACGCATCATGTCACCGATGCCAGGCGATTCAACTTTGATGACATCAGCACCTTGGTCCGCCAACAACATTCCGGATAGTGGTCCGCTTATCATGACGGACATATCGATAATACGGATCCCGTCAAGAGGTCCTTTAGGTGTGCTCATTGTGGTCCTCCTGGTGCAACGAGTGGCCATGGGCGACGTTGTTCGATGATGCGGGCTAGTTCAAGAAGTTGTTGTTCGGAAAAATGTCTGCCAATTATTTGAAGACCAACCGGAAGGCCATCGACAAAACCAGCCGGAACCGAGATACCGGGATTTCCGTGCAGGTTGCATGGGAATGTCAGTAAACCGTTATTGCGTCCGCCTGCCTTGATACCACCAAACATGCTGGGCAGCGGGCCTTGTGCATCAAATGCGATATCCGGATTACTTGCGGTGATCACAATGTCGACTTGGTCAAAAATTTCGGCCATGCGTTGGTTGAGGTCAGCGCGACGTGCTTCGATGCGGGCCCGTGCATCACTTGAATATTTTCCGTGCGTGAACTCAAGTGCGAGGCGCATCTCGGGAGTGAGTTGGTCAGAACATGCGGGCCATCTGTCGCCAAGTTCTGCAGCGAGTTCGATTGTTCCGGAAATAGACCATGCCCCACCCATTCGCGGAAGAGTCGTGTTGACTCCGTCAATGCGTTTAAGTTGCGCAGCGCTAATGAGATCATCTGCGGTGTCAAGAAGAACATTCCACATTTCAGGCGACACGACTGCGCCACCCCAATCTGGGACGACTGCAACTCTGAGGCCAGCAACTTGAATAGTTCCAAGATCATTTTCCCATCCGCTTGTGCGCTGCAGACTGAGCGGATCTCGGGTGTCATGTCCGTTAGACACATCAAACCATCGAGCAGTATCTCGAACACTTCGTGACACGCATCCAACGGTGACGGTGAGATTGCTGTACTGCGAAAATGGACCCCGAGGAATTCGTCCGTACGTAGATTTGAGGCCAACTAATCCGGTGAAGCCAGCCGGAATGCGAATTGATCCACCACCATCACCGGCAGTTGCCAATGTAAACAAACCACCTGCCACGGCTGATGCGCTACCACCTGAAGATCCACCAGGCGTGCGACCATGTTTCCAAGGATTATGTGTCGCACCATTGAGAACTGTTCGCGTGACATTGACTCCACCGGAATTCGTCCGTACGTAGATTTGAGACCAACTAATCCGGTGAAGCCAGCCGGAATGCGAATTGATCCACCACCATCACCGGCAGTTGCCAATGTAAACAAACCACCTGCCACGGCTGATGCGCTACCACCGGAAGATCCACCAGGCGTGCGACCATGTTGCCAAGGATTATGTGTTGCACCATTGAGTACTGTTCGCGTGACATTGACTCCACCGAACTCGCTCGCAGTTGTCAGTCCAAGTGGCACCATTCCGCCAAGGTCGCGGATTCGTTGCACATGAATAGATGTGTATTGGGCAATTCTGTCAGCGAAAAGAATTGACGCGCTTGTGTCAGGCCATCCCTCAACACTGTCGAGTTCTTTGATGCCCACTGGGACACCGCCAAATGGCAGGTCTGTGTTGGCATTTTTTGCAGCCTTTTCAGCAGACGCTGTATCGATAAAAGAAACAGCATTGAGAGAACTCTTCGAGATTGCACCGTATGTGGCGCGCAATTCCTCAAGCGGTGAGCGACGTTTTGACCTGAATTCATCAACGAGGGAGCAGGCGTCCCCCTGCCACGGTGTGTTTTCCATATCAGCGAAAACTAGCCGACATTGCCCGATGTACAACCCGTCGGAGAAAATCAAGCACAACTAGACTGCTGTTTCTACAGAACTCGAAAGACCACTATGAACGCATATGGCGCACAATCTCATGCAGGAATGCCAGTCCGACCAGGCATGACAGTTCCCTTGCCGGGTCATCTTCATGCTCAACAAGACAAACTTCGTGAACTTGCTGATCTGGGATACACCGATATTTGGTCTGCCGAAGCGGACGGCGCTGACGCATTTACACCTTTGGCATTAGCGGCTGCTTGGGAGCCCCGTTTGCGCCTCGGAACCGCCATTGTTCCGGCGTATACAAGAAGCCCCGCATGTTTTGCGCAGTCGGTAGCAACCCTTGCCGATGCAGCACCTGGGCGCTTCGCAATCGGGATCGGATCATCAAGCAATGTCATCGTCGAAAAATGGAATGGCATTCCGTTTGAAGAGCCCTACAAAAAAGTTCGTGATGTCGTGCGGTTTTTAAACGATGCGTTATCGGGCGAAAAGATTACAAAAAAATACGACACTTTTGAAGTCAATGGCTTCAAAATGGCAATTCGCCCGGAAGTAAAACCACAGATTCTCATTGCAGCATTGCGTGAAGGTATGTTGCGTCTTGCGGCTCGAGAAGCAGACGGAACAATCATTAACTGGCTGTCGGCAAACGACGTCAGCCGCGTGGCCGATGTGGTTCGTGATGCCAGTGGTGGTGTCCCCAAAGAGATCGTGTGCCGTATTTTTGTGTGCCCAAGCACCAACACCGATCAAGTGCGTGCGGCCGCAAAATTTGCAATCGCCGCGTATCTCAATGTTCCGGTATACGCGGCATTTCACGAATGGCTGGGCAGAGGAGACGACCTGCGAGCAATGTGGGATGCCTGGAAATCTGGCGATCGCAAAGCAGCATTGGCTGCTATCCCAGATCATGTCGTAGACGATCTCATCGTGCATGGTTCTCCAGAGCAGTGTCGTGATCGTATTCGCCAATATTTTGATAACGGAGTCACCACATCGTCATTAGCAATTTTGGCACTCGATCCAGAGCTAGATCACTGGCAAGCCGTGCGTGATTTGTCGCCGTCAGCGCATAAGTAACAGCGAGTGAACGACGACGCAACAACTAAAGAGGGGTGGCGCCTCTTACGCGCCACTCTCAAACAACAAAAACGTGGCTTAACAGCCGGCATTGCTGTTGGGTTGCTCTGGACAGTCGGAAAAATTGCGGTACCGCAACTCACGCGGTTTGCCATTGATCGCGGCATCGAGCGTGGCGGATCACTTTTGTCGTGGACATTATTGATTCTGGCAGCAGCGGTCATTGCCGGATTCTTTTCTGGATTCCGACGATTCTTTGCTTTTCGAGAGAGCCGCCTCACCGAGACAATTCTGCGCGAAAAACTCTTTGCTCATCTGCAGGGATTACACGTCGGTTTTCATGATCGAACTCAAACAGGGCAACTTATGAGCAGGGCATCAAGCGATCTCCAACAGATCCAGGGTTTTGTGGTGATGATTCCGATCACGATTTCTAATGTCGGAATGATTATTGGTGCTGTCATTATTTTAATTGCTACAGATCCCATGCTGGCGATCTTTGCATTGGCGCCACTTCCATTTGTCAATATTGCGTTTCGACGGTTCAGCGATCGAATACATGAGACGGTTCTCAAGGTCCAACAAGAGCAAGCGCAACTTGCCAATGTCGTTGAAGAGACAGTTTCGGGCGTACGAGTCATCAAAGGATTCGGAGCAGAGTTAGTGCAAGCCAGAAAATTAGAAAAAGAAGCGGATGATATTCAGGCGGTTTCGTTACAGGCTTCGCGAATTCGCAGCAGATTTTTACCGGCGATTGATCTTTTGCCAACACTCGGATTGATCGCGGTTCTGGGTGTAGGTGGGCACAGGGTGATGAACGGCGACATGTCGGTTGGCGAACTCGTTGCGTTTAATGCATATCTCACATTGCTCGTCTGGCCGCTACGAAACATTGGGATGACAGTGGCGATGGGCCAACGTGCAGCATCTGCATTGCTGCGAGTTCATGAGATTTTGTCGGAAGAATCGATCATCACTGACCCCAAATCACCAGTTGTTCTTCCGAAGTCCGCACTGGCGCAGCCCGTTGGTGCTGTGTCATTTAAAGATGTCTCGTTCAGTTACGAAGTTGGTCACACCGATGTACGCGTATTAGGGGGACTGACACTTGATATTGCGCCAGGAGAATCTCTGGCAATCGTTGGGGCAACTGGTTCAGGCAAAAGCACCATCACACGCTTACTCTTGCGCTTTTATGACCCGCAATCTGGTCTGATTACGCTCGACGGAGTTGATCTTCGTGCACTCCGTCTGCGTGATCTGCGTAGTTCTATTGGCGTTGTCTTTGAAGACACATTGCTTTTTCATGACACGGTGTCTGCCAACATTGCTTTTGCTAAGCCCGATGTTGATTTCTCTGTCGTGCGAAATGCTGCCAAGTTGGCGAGCGCGCATGAATTTATTCGTCAGTTGCCAGATGGTTATGACACCTTGATCGGAGAACGCGGGTATTCACTTTCAGGTGGTCAGCGGCAACGTATTGCTATTGCTCGTGCCATAGTTGCCGACCCACGAGTGTTGGTTCTAGACGACGCAACGTCTGCAGTAGACCCAACAAAAGAACACGAAATCCGTGATGCGCTTGCCACGGTGATGAGGGGTCGTACCACTTTGGTGATTGCTCATCGACCAGCCACGATTGAGTTGGCCGATCGAGTAGCGCTTCTAGACGACGGAAAAATCGTGGCAACCGGAACCCATGTCGAGATGTTGGCAACCAATGAGCGATATCAAGAGGTTCTCGCCTCGTGGTCTGTGGCCAAGGAAGAGTCGTAAATATGTGGTCTGATAGCGCGATCTCTGAAGAAGACAAACTCAACCGCACGCAAACTCAAGCAGTGTTGCGCCGAAGTTTGCGCATGGCAAAACCATTTCGGCGATCAGTTGGCGCTGTATTTCTTTTCGTCACGGTGTCTGTTGTCTGCACACTGGCCGGGCCACTCCTGGTGCGATACGGAATCGACTCTGGTATTCGTAAAAACAACGGCAGAACTCTCAACATCGCCGTTGGTGGCTATGCATGTGTGGCGCTGCTCTCATATGTTGTCAGTCGCGGTCAGATCATTTCTGTCAATATCGCCGGTGAAGGTTTCTTGCGACTACTTCGGTTGCGCGTTTTTGACAAGATACAAAAACAATCAATGAGTTTCTTTGACCGCGAAAAGGCTGGAGTCTTGGTTTCGCGTATGACAGCCGACATCGAGTCAATGGCTGAACTTGTGCAATGGGGACTATTGGGATTCATGGCGGCTTCTCTGCTGCTTGTGCTTGCATTGGTCTTGCTGTTTGCTCTTTCATGGCAACTCACCCTTGTTGCACTTTTGGTTTTGCCGATTCTTGTTATTGCATCCGTCAAGTTTCAGCGTGACTCCAATAAGGCATATCTTGAAATTCGCGAGAAGGTCGGCAGCAATCTTTCAGCGCTCCAAGAAGGGATAACGGGAGTACGCGTTATTCAGGCGTATGCGCGAGAAGGCGAACAAATCAGACGATTTGAAGAATCAAATCAAGATCTTTTCAGAAGCCATATGCATAGTGTGCGCGTGACCACTTGGTATTTCGGGCTCGTTGAATTCTCTGGTATTGCTGCGTCAGCATTGATGGTGGGCATTGGCGGGTGGCTTGTGCATCGCCAAGATGTATCACTCGGAACAGTTGTCGCTTTTGTTCTGCTGTTAGCAAATCTCTTTGATCCTGTGCAGCAATTGTCACAGTTGTACAACACTCTGCAATCAGCAACTGCTGCATTGCATAAGTTATTCGCAATCATTGATGCGGTGCCAGATGTAGACGAAGCACCTGCGCCTGTCGAGTTGCCAAGAGATGGCGATCTTGTCGTCGGCTCTGTGACCTTTACATATGAGGCCGGCACGCGACCTGCATTGCAAGATGTCAGTATTACTGTGACGGCTGGTCAGCGACTTGCACTTGTTGGTCCAACAGGTGCAGGTAAATCAACTCTGGCAAAGTTGATGGCACGCCTGTATGACCCTGATACCGGAACCGTTACTTTTGGTGGCATCGACCTTCGGCAGGCATCATTCGTATCGCTACGCGACCGCATTGTGGTGATTCCTCAAGAGGGTTTCTTATTCGACGGAACAATTCGTGAGAACTTATTAATTGCCAAGCCTGATGCAACAGATGCGCAGATTATTGAAGCGCTGACAAATCTTCAGTTGCTTGAACGCTTTGAGGCATTTCCAGAAGGCCTCAATACAGAAGTGCAAGAACGGGGGACACGTTTATCTGCAGGTGAACGTCAACTTGTTGCGCTGTCTAGAGCGGCACTTATTGACCCCGCTGTCTTGGTGCTTGATGAAGCGACATCAAACCTTGATCCTGGAACCGAGCATGACATCGAACGAGCGCTTGAAAAACTAATGCAAGGTCGCACCGTGGT
>CANLAH010000085.1 GCA_947488685.1 Acidimicrobiaceae bacterium
CCGCACTGCTACTGAGCACTAGTCCAGTGGCTACTGCAATCCTTGTGAACTGGGAATGTTTCTTCATGATGTGTCTCTTTCGTTTTGGGGGACCCACGTTTGTGGGCTGTAGATACTTTGCGACTTGTAGGTAAGAAGTAGACCTGACTTAGGTAAGAACCAGAAAAGAATCAAGCCCAGTATGGGTAAGAGTCAGTCAAGAGGGCTTGCAGTGGGTACCTTTCTTTCTATGGAAATACCTCAATCCCCCATTCGGGTGTTAGTTGCCGAGGACGATCCATCCGTACGCAAGGCCATTCAACGGGTACTCGAACTTGAGAACTACCACGTCATCGCAGTTCATGACGGAGCTGCCGCCCTGGAGGCGCTCACCCAGCAAAAACCAGATGCAGCAGTTCTTGATGTCATGATGCCATTTGCTGATGGGCTGACTGTCTGTCGCGAAGTTCGTCATCGCGGAATCTCCACACCAATCTTATTGCTCACCGCCCGACACGAAGTCGGTGATCGCGTGGCAGGTCTTGATGCTGGTGCCGATGATTACTTAGTGAAGCCATTTGCAGTAGACGAACTACTTGCACGAGTGCGAGCATTGCTCCGTCGTAACTTTTCACCAACCAATGCCGCACAGTTGCGGGTCGGCGATCTTATTCTTGACCCGATGCGTCGCGAAGTCAGTCGCGGTCAGCGGCAATTACAACTCACCAAAACTGAGTTTGATTTACTTGAACTACTGATGCAACAACCCGGAATCGTGCTGTCGCGCGAAAAAATCTACGAAGCAATTTGGGGCTACGACTTTGAGACACACTCCAAATCACTTGATGTGTATATCGGTTACCTCAGACGCAAAACCGAAGAAGGAAATGAGTCACGGTTGGTCTATACGGTGCGCGGCATCGGCTATGTGGTGCGTGAAAAATGACGCTTCGCACACGCTTCGCACTCCTTACTGGGTCAGTCGTTCTTTTGGTTGTCGTTGCGGTCGGAACTGGTGCGTACATGGTTGCTGCTCGTCAATTACGCAACGAAGTCGACAAGACTCTTAATGCGCGAGTTCAACTCATCGCAGAAGGTCTCACTCGTCCGAATCAACAAATGCCAGGACAACGCCGCAATCGCCCTTTGTCGGATTCACTTCTGCAAGCAGAATTTGACACTGTCACACAAATTATCAACGCTAACGGTGACATTTTGGCGAGTGCGGGCCCCATTGAACTCCTGCTGACACCAACTGATATCGCGCTATCACAAAAGAGAGACGGCTTTCATCGCAGTACAGTCACCGCTGATGACCGTACATATCGAGTGTTGTCGGTGCCACTCAACAACGGCGCACTCATCAAGGTGGGCAAAGATATTCAAGATATTCAAGATGCGCGAGCGGGGATGCGACTTTGGTTTGCCTTGATTACTTTGATTGGATTTGTCTCCGCCACGCTTTTGGGTTGGTTATTTGCACGCCGCACCAGCAAACCCCTTGAGCAACTTGCGCAGGCTGCCGAATCAATTGCCGCCACACAGAATCTTGATCATGAAGTCATAGTGAGTGGCGACACAGAAGTACGTCAATTGGCAACGAGTTTCAATACCATGCTGACGGCTTTGCGCTCCAGCCTCAACCGGCAGAGTCAACTCGTGCAAGATGCCAGTCACGAACTGCGAACTCCGCTCACTAGTTTGCGTGCCAACACTGAGTTACTCGAGCGTTCGAGTCTTTCAGACTCCGACAGAGCGGCAATTCTTGCCGACATGCGCGCAGAAGTTGACGAACTTGCTGATCTCAGCACAGAACTCAGCGCGCTCACCACAGACCACCGACAGTCAGAAGATCTTGAAGCCGTCAATCTCGGTGAGCTCACAACAGACATTGTGACCCGCGCCCGCCGTCGCACAACCGGAAACATTGCAATACTTGTTAATGATCCAGCGGTGATACAGATCCGCCCACAACAAGTTGAGCGCGCAATCAGCAATCTCATTGACAACGCCATCAAGTTCAGTTTGATCGGGGCAGACATTGAGGTCATCGTCACTGGTGCACGTGTACAAGTGCGTGATCATGGTCCCGGAATTGCAGACGAAGACAAGCCCCGCATCTTTGATCGCTTCTACCGTGCTACTGCAACGCGTTCAATGCCTGGGTCTGGACTCGGTCTCGCCATTGTTCAACAATGCGCCGATGATCACGGGGCAAAAACATTCGTCTTTGACGCACCCACGCACGGAGCAATTGTCGGTATTGACTTTATTCAGCAATAACTACGAGTTACTGTCGGTGGCGGGCCGGCGCATTCCGCGTTTGTCATAAGACTTTTCTTTTTCTTCTTGCTCACGCTCAACGGATTCTTCTTCTGCAACAAGTCGCCGCATGCTCTGTAGTCGAATCTCTGGCAGTGTTCCGTCGGTGATTGCCTGCTGAACAGCGCAGCCTGGTTCGTCAGAATGTTTGCAGTCTCGGAACCTGCAGTTGTCAACAAGACTAAAAATATCTGGGAAAGCACGCTCAATGCCCTGCCCACTTGTCCACAATGTGACTGCGCGTAAGCCGGGTGTATCGAGCAACCATCCGCCAGACGGCAAAGCTACTAATTCTGCTGCGACTGTGGTGTGTCTTCCGCGCTGATCACCTTCACGCACTTCTGCCGTGCGTTGCACCGCATGACCCACGAGTGCATTTATCAATGTAGATTTTCCTACACCGCTCGCGCCGAGCATCGCAATTGTTCGTCCATCGGTGGCATATTCACGCAAGACATCGACATTGTTTCCGGTGATTCCGCTCACTACATGTATCTCGACGCCTGCAGCAACCTGTGTCACTGCGGCAACAAGAGTACCGACATGCTCCGCATCGGCAATGTCATTCTTTGTCAAAACAATGACTGGTGTTGCACCGCTGTCAAAGGCGAGAATGAGTTCACGCTCAAGTCGACGCTCGTTCGGTGCAGATGACGCGGCATGCACCAAGAACACGGTGTCGATATTGGCAGCAACAACGTGACGCTCTGCTAACGCTCCTTCAAATGATGCTCGTCGCACAAGAGCACTCGTGCGCAACAAAACCTCTCGAATTTTCTCACCGTCGGCGGTGACATGCACTCGATCACCAACGGCAATATCAACTCCAAAATTGCGCACGCGCATCACAGTGGAATCCTCAAACAACACAGTGCTCCAGCCCCGATCAAGGCGCGTCACTCGTCCAACGGCGGGTAGCACAGACTCCCCTGATGTTGGAGGAGTTATATGTTGCATTACCCCGAACGGTACCGCCAAACCACTCGCTCGCCCCACCCCCGCGCCCTAATGCAATAAGCGTTTGCGTGTATTGCCTTGACAACAGTGGGTCTTATCACCTAACCCTAAGCAGTCATGTCCAAGCCATTAGTCATCGTTGAATCCCCTGCCAAGGCAAAAACCATCGCCCAGTATCTCGGTGATGAGTTCGATGTTCGCTCATCCGTTGGACATATTGCCGACTTGCCAAGTAAGGGACTTGCTGTAGATGTTGAAAACGGCTTCAAGCCCAACTGGGAACTCACCGTTCGCGGTAAAGAAGTCGTCAAAGAACTCAAGTTACTGATGAAAAATGCATCGGCCTTATACCTTGCAACGGACGAGGATCGCGAAGGCGAAGCAATCTCGTGGCACTTGCTCGAACATCTCAAACCTAAAGTTGAAGTACACCGAATGGTGTTTCACGAGATCAATAAAAAGGCAATTCTCGAAGCAGTCGCCAATCCACGTGCAATTGATTACGGACTCGTAGACGCAGCAGAAACTCGCCGCATCTTGGACCGTCTCTACGGATACGAAGTGTCGCCAGTTTTATGGCGCCGCGTAAACCGTGGTCTATCGGCGGGTCGCGTACAGAGCCCTGCCTTGCGTTTGGTTGTCGAGCGCGAACGCGAACGAATCGCGTTTCGAGCAGCAACGTATTTTGATATTGAAGCAACGGCAAACACCCAGCCAGTATTTGCAGCAAAACTCATTGCAGTAGATGGTGCTCGCCTCGCGACCGGAAAAGATTTTGACCAGAGCGGAATTCCAAAGCAAGACGTCCTAGTGCTAACCGAAGCACGTGCAAATGCGTTGGTCACTGGTCTTGACGGTGTTGCGCTGACAGTTCGCAGTGTTGAAGACAAGCCCTACCGATCCTCTCCTAAACCACCATTTATGACAAGCACCTTGCAACAAGAAGGTGGCCGCAAGTTGCGTCTCTCTGGTCGACAGGTCATGAGCACTGCTCAAAGTTTGTATGAGCGCGGCTACATCACTTATATGCGTACCGACAGTGTGGTTCTCAGCGCAGATGCAATCAGCGATGTTCGGGCGCACATCAAGAGTGATTTTGGCGCACAATATCTTCCTTCATCTCCACGCGTGTATTCATCTAAAGTAAAAAATGCGCAAGAAGCACACGAAGCAATTCGACCTGCGCTTCCATTGCGTTCACCCGAGCAATTGCAAGGTGATCTCAAGCAACAAGAACTTAGTTTGTATCGCCTCATCTGGCAACGAACTCTTGCATCTCAAATGGCAGACGCCACAGGTGTAACAGTAAGTATTCGCATGGCTGCCACGTCAGCAGACACTGCACGCAGCGAATGTGACTTCAGCGCGAGCGGAACCACGATTACTTTTGCTGGCTATCGCCAAGCGTACGAAGAATCAGTTGATGAGGACGATCAAAAAGACGACACCGAAGCCACATTATTGTTGCCGCCCCTCACGGTTGGCCAACAACTACCCGTGAGCGAGTACACCGCCATCGGACATGCCACCACTCCACCAGCGCGTTTCACTGAAGCATCACTCGTCAAGAAACTAGAAGAAAAAGGTATCGGTCGCCCCAGCACGTGGGCTTCCATTATCTCGACGATGGTCGATCGCGGCCATTACCTCTGGAAAAAGGGAACATCACTTGTCCCCACATGGACAGCGTTCTCTGTGATCAAGTTGATGGAGAACCATTTCAACTCGCTTATCGACTATGACTTCACTGCCGGCGTCGAAGAAGACCTCGACGCTATTGCTCGCGGCGAACAGCAAAAAGAGGAGTGGCTGAAAAAGTTTTACTGGGGCGTAGAGGATGATCCGCATCTGCCAGGGCTCAAAGCAGTGGTATCAAGCAACCTCGACACCATCGATGCCGCCTTGCTCAATACCTTTATATTAGGTGCACATCCCGATACTGGCGAAGATGTCATCGTTAAGCCTGGTTTGTATGGACCATACGTTCGAAGTGGCGAAAATACCGCTGGCGTACCAGACACGATGACGCCGGATGAACTCACCCTTGAAGCGGCGCTTGTCTTGTTGGCAGCCCCAAAAGGTGACACGCCAATTGGAGAGCGCGAAGGTTTCCCAGTCTTTGCAAAATCTGGAAGGTACGGCCCATACGTGCAGTGGGGAACAATGGACGAACCACCCACGGGGATGGAAAAGCCAAAGATGGTGTCGCTGTTTAAAACGATGAACATTGATCGCTTCACAATGCTCGACGCACAAGATCTCTTATCGCTCCCCCGCACAATTGGCGCAGACCCAACTGATGGTGAACTCATCACTGCACAAAATGGTCGCTACGGACCGTATGTCAGCAAAGGCAAAGACAGTCGCTCAATCACAACCGAAGAACAATTGCTGACAATCACACTTGACGAAGCGCTTGCTCTTCTTGCTCAGCCGCGTGTGTTTGGTCGTGGACGGGCTGCACCAAAACCGCCACTGAAAGAGTTCGGCAACGACCCTGTCAGCCAAAAACCTGTCGTCGCCAAAGAAGGTCGTTTCGGTGATTACATCACAGACGGTGAGACCAATGCCGGCCTGACTCGCGGAGATCGTCTCGAAGAAATGACAAACGAGCGGGCATATGAACTTCTGCAACTACGCCGTGAATACATTGAAATCAATGGTGGACCAAAAAAACGCGGGGGCAAGCGTGCACCCGCCAAGAAGACCGTGGCAAAGAAGGCGACGGCAAAAAAGAAGCCAGTAGCGAAGAAGAAAGCAGTTGCCAAAAAGGCGACGGCCAAGAAAAAACCAGCAAAAAAATCACCGTCAGAATCAATAGTGGTACAAAATCCTGCTAATGATTAGTAGATGACAACCGCTCGTTATATCGCCCTTGAGGGTCTTGAGGGTTGCGGCAAAAGCACTCATGCATTGCGTCTCGCAACATCATTAGATGCGGTGCTCACGCGCGAACCAGGTGGTACCCGTATTGGTGCACTTCTTCGGGGCATTTTGGCAGACACGGACAACACCGATATGAATCCTCGAACAGAAGCACTTCTGATGGCAGCCGACCGAGCCCAACATTTTGCCGATGTGATTCGCCCAGCGCTTGGACGCGATCAGCACGTTGTCAGTGACCGCAGCGTGTACTCAACGCTTGCATACCAGGGCTTTGGTCGTGGACTTGATGTTGCAATACTTCGCGACATCAGCAAGTGGGCGCTTCATGATCATTTTCCTGACATTGTTGTTTATATCTCTGTCCCCACAGAGATCCTTAATGAGCGACTTGCCAAACGCACACCTGATCGCTTTGAGCGCGAGGGCGCCAACTTCTTTTCACGAGTCAACGATGGGTTCCGCACGCTTATCCATAATGAAGGTGACTGGATCGTTGTGGACGGAACACAATCCAAAGAAGAAGTCGAGAAGGCTATTCATACTGCAGTCACTCAGCGCCTAAAAGAACTCTCATGACATCTACGTGGGACGCAATTGTTGGTCAACAAGTTGCCGTCAACAAACTACAACTTGCCAGCATCAACCCCGTCCACGCGTACTTGCTCATCGGACCAGACGGCTGCGGCAAAGACGAAGCCGCCCGAGCTTTTGCTGCATCACTGTTATCGACATCGCACGACACGTCAGATCGCACCTCTGGTCTTGTCATGCGTGGTTCTCACCCTGACGTTCATGAGATCCGCCGAACGGGCGCAAGTTTGCTCGTCAAAGATGCTGAAGAAGCAATCCGACTCTCTTCAACTACTGCCATGGAGAGCAAGCGAAAAATTATTGTCTTGCATGAAATTAATCTCATGCAAGACACAGGAGTTGTTCGTTTACTTAAAACAATTGAAGAGCCTGCAGACGGCGTCTTTTTTATTTTGCTCGCTGATGCAATGACACCACTTCTTGTCACCATTGCATCACGTTGCGTCGTGGTTAACTTTGTCACTCTTGACGATGACACAGTCATCGCTGCACTACATAATGAAGGGGTCGCCCTCGACACGGCAAAGATTGCAACAAAAGGTGCGCACGGCAACATCTCGCGTGCCCGATTGCTTGCTAGTGATGACACACTTGTTCAACGCCGTGACTGTTTTGCCACAATTCCAAATCGCATTGACGGCACTGGCTCTGTTGCTGCTGCAATCGTCGAAGAAATCCTTGAACTCATTGCCACTGCTGCTGAGCCGATGGCACGACTACACGAAGCAGAAATTGCGCAATACGAAACGCAGATGGCTTTGCTCGGAATGAAAAAAGGTGGTCGCACAGCACTCGAAGACAGACACAAACGTGAATTGCGCCGACATCGCACAGACGAACTACGCGCAGGCTTGGTCGAAGTCGCCAGCACTTACCGTGATGCTCTCGTCACCAACACAAATATCCCTCGCCCTGAGGCATACATCACTGCGATCGCCAACATTCACCTTGCGATGGAGCGTTTCCATCTCAATGTCAACGAATCTTTGCTACTGCGTGACCTGATTTGGTCTCTTCCTTCACTCAGTACCGACGCTACGTTTGCTTTCCACGACTGATCGGAACCAATGAACACCACCTCTACGCCCAAGAAATTTGATCTTCTCGCTTTTGTAATCGGCATGTTCTTGCTCCTTGCCGGAATCACTCATTTCGCAAATCCAGATTTCTTCAATGACATCGTTCCGCCGTGGCTCCCGCCCAGCGAAGCATTCTGGACCTATATAAGTGGTGTCGCCGAAATCATCGTGGGCGTGATGCTCTTAAGACCAGCCACGCGTCGTCGCGGCGCATACGCAGCCGCCGGCCTCTTCATCGCTGTCTATCCAGCCAATCTCTACATGGCGTGGGACTGGCGAGACCACTCCGCTTCGGATCAACTCATCTCATATGGCCGTCTTCCGTTTCAGTTTCTGTTTATCTGGTTGGCACTGCGCATTGCTCAACGCAAGGACTCCTAATGCCGCGACTTACTAAAGACGAACGCTCCAGGAGTATTTGGGCAACCCGCTATTACTTGCCCGAAACAAAAATGAGACCAGCCGCAACCGATCTGTAGTCCCGTTTACGGTTTCATCGGTAGAATAAGAAGCCTTGCCCAGGTAGCTCAGTCGGTAGAGCAACGCACTCGTAATGCGTAGGTCGTGAGTTCGATTCTCATCTTGGGCTCC
>CANLAH010000086.1 GCA_947488685.1 Acidimicrobiaceae bacterium
CATTGCAAGCACCTCTTGACCAGGATTTGGTTGCTCATTGGATTGCAAGGTTTTTTCATCTGTGCGCTTGAACCGAGGAATTGTTGTTGATATGGCGGCACAAATTGCCGATGCTGAAGGAATCGACGCTGTGACGCTGACTCGCATTGCACTTGACGCCAATGTGAAACAACCCGCTTTGTATCGTCATGTCACTGGCATCGAAGAACTCTGGACGCTGCTATCGCTGCGCGCGCGTGAGCAACTAGTCATCGCGCTTGAAGACGCTATTGCTGACACCACTCGCGATGCCTCGGTTGTTGCTGTAGGGCGTGCATGGCGCTTATTTGTGCAACAACACCCTGGCTTGTACAGCGCAACGGACCGAGTTGCGTCGGTGGGCGATGTTGATATTGAGCGATCACTTGCACGAGTTGTGAGCATACTGAGCGAGTCGTTGTCGGGGTATCGATTGACGCAAACACAACGGGCACATTGTGCGCGATCCTTGCGAAGCGCGTTGCACGGTTTTTGTGTTCTAGAAAAAGACAATGGTCATCCGGAGCCTTATGCGATCGAAAAAAGCCTCACGCAGTTACTTGAGCTCTTTTGCCGCGGGATTGAGACACTCGAAAAAAACAATTAATTGCCGTTAAGACAAGTCGTGACTTGACATTATTTTTTGGGAGTGAGCATTGTTGCAAGTGCTTGGTATACGGGAATCCAGGAGCTATTTGGGACGCGGGGAAGTCCAGAAAATTGCAAGAGTGCTAATCCGGTAGGAATTGCCAACAACAACATGGCAATGAGTTGAGGGTCGATGTCTGAAGTTATTTCACCAGAAGCCACTGCTTCATCGATAACTTTTTGATACGTTGCAAAATGTTGTTCAAGACGTGGCAAGTATGTTTTTTCTTTGGCCTTGCCACGCCACGACACGTAGTATCCCTCAATCAACATTACTTGTGCGGCTGTTGGTTGATTGTCAGCGTTGTTGCGTGGAAGGAGTGTGGCAATCTTCATGATCCAGGGTGTATCTTTTAGTTCTTCGATTTTTGAAAGACTCTCGATATTGGCAGCGAGTTGAGCATCGAGAGCTTCTTCAAGTGCGACACGAAAAAGGACTTCTTTATTTTTGAACCATGTATAGATCGAGCCGGGTGTCATATTCGCACGATCGGCAATGTCGCCGATGCGCGCATACCGGAATCCGTTGAGAGCGATTTCTTCGGTAGCGGCGTCGAGAATAGCTTTTCTGCTTCCGACAGCCCAGGGTCGCCTGTTTTGTCCGTCAATCTGAATGAGCATGTTTGGTCCTTGTGCCATAGGACACATAATAGCCAGAATAAAACCAAAATCAATCATTGGGCAAAGATTTTTATGTCCCTGTACCGTTATTCGGTCGCTCTTTACCGTTTCTTTACTCGACTAATCGTACGGTAGCACCAGTGAATAGCACAAGTTTCTCCCTGCCAGCGGCCCCAGTAGCCAAACTCGAACAACGGCGTCCCCTCGCCCGTCCGAGTTCTACAAATCTGAAGGCCAATGATCTCGTCATCGTCATCGTTGCTATTTTTGCCATCGTCACTGCAGCATGGGCGATGACCGGCGGTTGGAACCAGTTGTCGAATGGCTGGTCGCATGCATGGAGAGCGGCAGCGTCGCTCACGGGTCTGTATACATCGTTGTTCGGAATGGTCGGTTTGACATTGTCGGCTCGTCTCAAAACAATGGAGCGAGCCATTGGCTTGGACCGTCTATTGATTTGGCATCGCATTGCAGGTGACACGATGGGACTTTTGTTAGCGGTACATATTTTTACGGCTATTCCTGCAGAGATGCCCGTACGTGGCGGTTTTATTAACACCGTTTTGGACTTCACTGGTCGTGAACCATATATGGCATTGACAGCAATTGGTTCTGCGCTCGTGGCAGTTGTTGTGGTGTTGAGCCTCAAAGATATTCGCAACAAGGTCTCGTATGAGACATGGTATTTCGTCCACCTCACTGTCTACTTCGGCCTGGCGGCGTCGTTTTCGCATCAGATCACACTGGGCTCGATGTTGAGCAACGATCGCTATGTGCGTCTTGTGTGGGTCGGTAGTTCTGTTGCAATTTTTGCAACGGCATTATTTGGAAGATGGTGGAAAGTTTTTGGATCCGTGGCACGACCATTGCATGTACGCGCCGTCAACAAAGAGACTGATGACACGGTCAGCGTCTTATTGGGTGGTCGCAATGTTCTGCGATTGCGCGGTGATGCTGGCCAGTTTGTGATGATCCGATCATTAGTGCGAGGGCAATGGTGGAAAACAAATCCGTATTCTCTTTCTGCAGTTCCGACCACCGCTGGCCTGCGAGTCACAATTAAAGATCGTGGCGATGCAAGCTCTGCAACACGACATTTACGTGTTGGCGACAGAGTCGCCGTCGAAGGACCATATGGGGTGACAACACCAGAAATTTTTGGAGATAAGCGACCACTCTTTATTGCTGGTGGTGTTGGCGTGACTCCAGTGTGCGCGCTGCTACAACGCCTACCGTCGGACTCTCGGCCAACAGTATTGTTGCGCGCACGACACGAAAATGAAGTCGCACATTTAGCGGAGATTCGCGCACTTGCTGCGCGCTGTGGTGGGGAAGTGTTCGTCTTGTCTGGTCGCACGGCTGCACTAAAGGGGAAAGACCCGTTCTCAGCAAAATCATTGTCTCGTGCGGTACCAGAACTTTCATCTCGTGTGGCCCTGGTCTGCGGTCCGACTGCGCTGATGTTTGCTGCGCGTAAAGGCTTGCGTGAGGCCGGTGTGTCAAAAGATGACATTCATATGGAGATGCCATGGTGGTGAACTCATGAGTTCTGACAATTCATCTCCGATGTCACGCTTTGCATTGGCCAGACGACTTGCGCCTGCACTTGCTCTGACAAGTGCGGGTATGGCATTGATTAATGTTTTAGATCGGCCGGCCGACCTGAGTGCGTCTGGCTCTGCTGGAGTTGCTGACGTTGGTGGCTCTGCTGATTCCGGAGCAGGTCAGATGGTGACGGGTGCAACAGTTCCGGCACCAACGACGACAACCTTTACTGCGACAACCGTCGTCACGTCAACAGTGCCGCCAGTAAATGGTGCACCATCAGCCACGACGCCAGCACCTGCACCCGCAGCGTGTGGCGCAAAAAAATCAACAGGATCCACCACTGACATCGTGGACCGTAATCGCGTCTTTGGCACTCTCGTCGTGACGGCAAAGTTTGCGAGCAACGGAGAACTCTGCGGTGTGGCAGTCAACTTTGATGTGTGGGATCGTAAGTCCGTACAGATTGAGCAGTATGCATTGCCCAAACTCAATGCACGTGCCAAAAAAGCCAAGAGTGCCAACATTCAGGCAGTCTCAGGCGCCACGGCTGTCTCACGCGCATATGCCGCTTCATTGCAAGCGGCGATTGACGCTAAGCCGTTGTGATGCAAGCGCGCCATCGTTCTTCTTTTGCAGTAATGGGAACCACGGCAAGTGTGCATGTCAATGACAACATCATGGACGAAACTTTTGATGATGTGGTACAAGAAATACGAACAGAACTTGAGCGTCTAGAGCAGATGTTTTCTGTGTACCGCACCGATAGCGAAATCTCGCGTATTAATCGTCAGGAACTTCATGTGCTTGATGCATCTCACGAAGTTATTGATGTGCTCGATGCGTGCACTTGGCTAGAACAAGCTTCGCAGGGTTCCTTTACGATTCGGCCATCTGATCGACCTTTGCAAATCAATCCGACAGGCTTTGTGAAAGGGTGGTCTGCGGAGTACGCATCTCGTCTATTTATAGAACGTGGATTGCAACATTGGTATGTAGGTATCGGTGGTGATTATGTCTTGCATGGTGGTCTTGACGACGACACCCCCTGGAACATTGGTATTACTGATCCGCGAGACCCCGAAATGTTGGTGGCAGAAATAAGCGTTGACACCGGGGCAATTGCAACTTCTGGCACTGCAGAGCGTGGTCAGCATTTGTGGGACGCGCAAGGCAATGAAGTGCAGTCGCCATTTAGATCAGTGACCGTGACAGGGCCAAGTCTGACGTGGGCAGATGCGTTTGCCACGACGGTGTTTGTGATGGGTGAATCTGGTCTGAAGTGGATGACACAGTTTGATTCGTACGAAGTTTTGCCCGTTCGTTGACAGGCTAAATTTTATTGAGGCATTCCGGCCAGAGTGAGAGCCTCGTTGAGAGTGCTTGCGCGTTGCAGTTTTATGCCGCGTAGGTCGTCAGGCGAATTAGCCGGCACGATGGCTCGAGTGAATCCGAGTCGTGAAGCTTCGGCAAGACGTCGCGAAATTTGTGCAGCCTGACGTACTTCGCCAGCCAGACCAACTTCTCCGACTACGACGAGATCTGCTGGCAGTGGCGTGTTGGTGATGGCAGAAACAAGCGCGAGGCAGAGTGCCAAGTCGGCACCGGGCTCTGTGAGACGAACCCCACCCACGACCGATGCGTAGACCTCATGACTAGACAGACTCACGCGTGCACGACGCTCAAGAACTGCAAGCAACATTGAGAGACGCCCTGGATCGACACCTTGAGCACTGCGTCGCGGTGGAGCACCGCCCGAGACGGCGTTTGTCAGTGCTTGTAGTTCGACGAGTAACGGACGTTGACCTTCGAGTGTGGGCACCACCACTGAACCTGGCACGCCCGTGCGACGATCGGCAAGAAATAGTTGGCTCGCATCGGGCACGCCGACGAGACCTTGCTCGGTCATTTCGAAGAGTCCCAATTCATTTGTGGGTCCGTAGCGATGCTTGGATGCGCGCAGAAGTCGAAGTGCATGATGTCGCTCGCCTTCAAATGACAACACGGTGTCAACAACATGTTCGAGAACGCGTGGTCCGGCAAGGCCGCCTTCTTTGGTGACATGTCCAACCAAAACAATCGGAAGATGTCGACGCTTTGCTTCTTGCACTAATCGATGCGCGCAACCGCGCACCTGCACCACCGAGCCAGGAGTTGAACCCAAGTCTGGGTCGGCGATCATTTGAATGCTGTCGATGACAACAAGGCTCGGCCGAACAGTATTGATTGCAGTAATAATGTGCGGTAACGACATTTCAGGGAGCAACCAGAGATCGTCGCGCAGTGCGCCGAGTCGTTCTGCGCGCATGCGCACTTGTTGTGCGCTTTCTTCGGCGGTGACATACAAAGTTGTGCCGCTCATATTTGCGAGCAACTGCAGCAGCAGTGTGCTTTTGCCGATGCCTGGCTCACCTCCGAGCAATGTGACGGATCCGGGAACAAGACCGCCGCCCAAAACACGATCTAGTTCTTCGATATTGGTGAGACGCGGATGACCGACGCTGGCATCAACTTTGCCGATCTGAGTTGGCTCGCCAGCGGGCACGAGTGCCATGCCGGCTGCAAGTGATGTGATGGGTTCGTCACCGCCTTCGAAGTCTTCGACGAGAGAGTTCCACGCATCACACGTAAGACATTTGCCAGACCACTTTGGATGAGCAGTGCCACATTCAGTACACCGATGAACGAGTCGAATTTTTGCCACGAGCCAACCTTAGATGCGGGGTGTCCGTTTAGCTTGAGCGCGAATCACCATGCCGAACAAAATCAGCATCGCGAAGACCCACAATGCGATGAGCAATTTCAGAAATGGTCGAGCCACGCGTGCCACGTTGGCGACGATGTCAAGATTCTCAGAAGTACTGGCGAGGTCGATTGCTGTTCCGTCCATTGGTACACGCCATGTGAGCGAACCGTTGCTGATATTGGCAGTAGTGGTTTGTATTTTTCCGGGCAGAACTGCTTCAAATGTGATCGCAACAGCATCACCGAGATCTAATCCAGAGCGCTTGACCTCTGCTGCATACGGAGCACCCCCGAGCAGATTAAGTGTTTTGTCATCGACGAATGCTTCGAGTCCACCAGTGACTTCAAGTCGACCTGCAAGTGACCATGTTGCGTTGGTGTCTTTGCCGGCACGACTGATGAGCAGATCATGAAAAGGCCCTTTTGCTCCACTCACCTGAGCAAGCAAGGCATTTGCTGTTGCCGGATTCTCAAACGTATGTGACAACACTAATTTGAGGCCACCATCGCTGGTCTTCTTGGGTTTTTGTACTTTCCAGCCGGCGTTTAAAACATCTTCGAGTCGCAGATCAGTTGCGAGTGTTGGTTCTGCGTTGACGATGTCTTTGTCAGCCGTTGCAGTGACGATGATGTTGCCGCTTCCGTTGGCATTGACATCAACATGTACGACTACGTCAACACGACACGCCGATAAAAGTAGTACGACGCCTAAAACAGACGCAACAAGAGTGAGGCGCCGAAGCGTCACTCGGGTGTTGTAGCGCCGTCTCCGGCGCCTGCGAGTTCTACAGAACTTGGTGGCACAAAACCTTCAACTGCACGGAAGGACAGGCGCTTTTGGTCTGCGTTGTCAGGATCATCTTCGGTATCAACGACAATAATCTCTCCGGCATTGAACTCTTTGTACAGAATTTTTTCTGACAACTCGTCTTCGATGAGGCGTTGAATTGCGCGGCGCAATGGACGAGCACCCAGTTGTGGGTCGTATCCCTTGTCGGCAAGATGTTCTTTTGCATTCTGCGTGAGTTCGAGTCCGAGTCCTTGGCTTTCGAGTTGACCAGTGAGACGCTTGATCATGAAATCAACCATCTGGATGACTTCTTCCTTAGACAACTCATGAAACACGATTGTTTCGTCGACACGGTTGAGAAACTCTGGCCGGAAATGTGCCTTGAGAGCGTCGTTAACCTTTGATTTCATTCGCTCGTATGACACCGCTTCGTCGCCCTTAGTGAAACCAACATTGCCTTTACGCAATTCGGCGGTTCCGAGGTTTGATGTCATGATCAACACCGTATTGCGGAAATCAACAGAGCGACCTTGACTGTCGGTCAGACGACCTTCTTCAAGAATTTGCAACAATGTGTTGAACACATCTGGATGCGCTTTTTCGATTTCGTCAAACAACACAACTGAGAACGGCTTGCGTCGAACTGCTTCGGTGAGTTGACCGCCTTCTTCGTAGCCGATGTATCCAGGAGGCGAACCAACGAGACGACTCACGGTGTGCTTTTCCATGTATTCGCTCATGTCAAGAGTGATGAGTGCTTTATCGTCGCCGAACAAGAACTCAGCAAGTGTTTTGGCAAGTTCTGTTTTTCCGACACCAGTTGGTCCGAGGAAAATAAATGATCCGCTAGGTCGGCGTGGGTCTTTGAGCCCGGCACGTGTGCGGCGAATGCTCTGACTGACTGACTTGACAGCATTGTCTTGTCCGATCATTCGCTTATGCAGTTCTGCTTCCATATTGAGCAGTTTGGCTGTTTCTTGCTCGGTGAGTTTGAACACGGGGATACCCGTCCAAACACTGAGAACGTCGGCGATTGCTTCTTCGTCGACTTCGTCAAACAGGTCGATGCCTTGGGCTTTGATGTCGGTCTCTTTTTGAGAGCGTTCTTCGAGCAAGATGCGTTCTTGATCGCGCAAGCGACCAGCATCTTCGAAGCGTTGTTCTTCGACGGCTTTCTTTTTGCCTGTTTGTACTTCGGTGATTTTTGCTTCGAGTTCTTTGAGGTCTGGCGGTGTGCGCATGCGCTTGAGGCGCAGTCGACTTCCGGCTTCGTCAATGAGGTCGATTGCCTTATCGGGCAAGTGGCGGTCAGCGATGTAGCGATCGGCCAGATTAGCGGCGGCCACGATTGCTTGGTCGGTGATGGTGACACTGTGATGCTTTTCGTATTTGTCGCGAACACCACGAAGGATTTCAATTGTCATTGCAACAGAAGGTTCTTCGACTTTGACAGGTTGAAAACGACGTTCAAGTGCCGCATCTTTTTCGAGATGCTTGCGGTATTCATCGGTTGTCGTGGCGCCGATTGTTTGCAATTCACCACGAGCCAACATTGGCTTCAAGATGCTTGCGGCATCGATTGCGCCTTCTGCAGCGCCCGCTCCGACCAAGGTATGAATCTCGTCAATGAACAAAACAATGTCACCGCGTGACTTGATTTCTTTGAGAACTTTTTTGAGACGTTCTTCGAAGTCACCGCGATAACGACTGCCTGCAACAAGTGCTCCGAGGTCAAGTGTGTACAACTGCTTGTCCTTGAGAGTTTCGGGAACATTGTCATCGACAATGCGCTGCGCGAGACCTTCGACGATTGCGGTTTTGCCGACACCTGGTTCGCCGATGAGCACAGGATTGTTTTTTGTGCGACGAGATAAAATTTGCATCACACGTTCGAGCTCACGTTCGCGACCAATCATGGGGTCGAGTTTTCGTTCGCGAGCGAGTTGGGTGAGATTGCGTCCGAACTGATCGAGAATTTGGCTGCCGCCTTTTTCTCCTGGTTCGTCTTTGCTGCCACCAGC
>CANLAH010000087.1 GCA_947488685.1 Acidimicrobiaceae bacterium
AGACCTGGGCCAGGACGAGCACCACCAGGGCCAGGACGAAGACCAGGACGAGCAGCACTTGGGCCACTCGCACCAGGAGGTGGCGGAATTCGACGACCTCCAGGTGGTGGAGGAATTTGGCGTCCGCTTGGACCAACCGCTGGGCGTTGTGGCGGCAGTCCGGGGGGTGGAGTTCTTGTCACGGGAGGTGCAGTGCGACCTACAGGTGCAGTTGGTGCAGACGATGTTGGTCGGGTCACGCTTCCGGGAACTGGGCGACCACTTGAGATCACTCGACTCTCTTGAGGTGAGGCAGCGACTGGAGTTGGTGCTGTTTCTTGAACGACTGGCTCGACAACGGATGGCGCGGGGGTGACGACAGCAGTGTCAGTAACACGCACGTCATCGCTAGGAGCAGTTTCAACACTTGGCACCGCGGGCGACACCTCGACAGTCGGCGCAACTTTAGGTTCGGCGATTTTTTTTGCGACGGCTTTTTTTGCGACGGCTTTTTTTGCGACGGCTTTTTTTGCTACAGCTTTTTTTACAGGAGCATCGGGGTCAACAACTTTTTTCGCAGCCGCTTTTTTAACAGCCGGTGGTTCGTCTGGCTGCTTATCGCGGATGAGTCCATCTTTTTCAGCGCGACGACGAACACGGTCTGCTTGGGCTTCTTCAATTGAAGAGGATTGACTCTTAACATCGATGCCCATCGCAATGCACAGGTCCACCGCTTCTTTGTTGGTGAGACCAAGTGACTCCGCAAGTTCATAAACACGTTTCTTTGCAGCCAAGGCTTAGGCCTCCAAATTTTCTGGAGTAACGGCTGATTCTGGAGTAACTTCTGCCGGCGCAACTTCTGCTGGCGCAGATCCACTCGACCACTCTTGCTCGCTCATCACTGAACCATCGGTGCTGTGAAACTCAAGCGCTCCGGTGTCGTCACGACGACGCCACTCACCTGCTTGGAATGTTTCGTCATCTGCGGGTTCGATGATTCCGGCAGCCTCGTTAGCCGCCTGAGTTTCGCTCTTGATGTCAATGCGAACACCTGTCAGGCGAGCAGCAAGGCGAGCATTTTGTCCCTCTTTACCAATCGCTAATGACAACTGGAAATCAGGGACAATGACGTCTGCCTGAGTGTTGTCATCAGAAAGACGAACCTCAGTTACTTTTGCTGGAGACAAAGCGCGGGCAACGAACTCGTACAGGTCTTCGCTGTACGGCACGATGTCAATTTTTTCTCCGTGAAGCTCTGTTACCACCATGCGCACGCGTCCACCACGAGCGCCAACGCAAGCGCCTACTGGATCGACGTTGTGATCATTTGAAGCCACTGCAATTTTTGTGCGATGTCCTGGCTCGCGAGCACATGCTTTGATCTCGACAACACCATCGGCAATTTCGGGAACTTCGAGTTCGAAGAGTCGTTTTACAAGGCCAGGATGAGTTCTGCTGACCACAATCTGTGGACCTTTTGCTGTTTTTCGAACTTCGACGATGTATGCCTTGACGCGAGCGTTTGGCTCTGGTCGCTCATACGGAACTTGTTCGGCTTGAGGCAGAAGGGCTTCAACTTTGCCCAGATCCAGCAATGCATACCGACCCTCGGACTGTTGGATGATGCCAGTGACGATGTCGCCCTCGCGGTTTGCGTACTCCTCGAATTTACGATCACGTTCTACTTCGCGAATGCGCTGACTCATGACCTGACGGAAAGTCACCGCTGCAATACGACCGAGTTCGTTCTTATTGGGTGTGTCGTCACGCTCATTGATCCAGTTTCCGTCATCATCAATGTCGTAGGCGATGAACTTCATCTCGAGGTTCTCAGGATTGAGCTCAACGATGACTTCTTCTGCGGCATTTGGCCGCTTTTTGTATGCCGATGCAAGAGCCTCGACGAGCACTTGCAAGAGTGCATCGACTGAGATTCCGCGGTCGACCGCGAGTAAACGTACGGCTTCTGCCATGTCTAGATTGCTCATAGCGCACTGACCTCCACTTGTTGGATTGTTGATGTTTGAGATGAAGAGCCCGACTTACGCGCAGCACGGGCTTGAGGAGAATTTGGTTTTGGATTCGTGGCCCACACAAAAACGGTGCGTGCTTTTTCGACGAGATGCAACGGGATGACGATTTCTTGAATGTCGTTAGTCGGTTGACCGTCGGCGGTTTCTTCGATGCGAATCGTGAAGGAATCTTGAGTTGATGCAACGAGCACGCCCTGTGCGCGGCGGCGACCGTCATGCAAAGCAACGAGGCGCACGTTGATGGTCTTGCCGATTTCACGTTCGAAATGAGCAGGAGTGCGCAGGATTCGCTCAAGGCCTGGGCTCGTGACTTCTAGGACATATTTTCCGGGGATGAAATCATCATGGTCAAGCTCGCGACCCAACAGTCGAGTGACTAATGCAATTTGGTCTAGGTCAACCCCACCCTCGTGGCCTGCAGGCGTGTCAATGCTGACTTTGAGGTTTCCGCCAGCAAATTCACAGTCATATAGTTCAAGAGAAAGGTCTGCCAAGATAGGTGCAAGGAGGGCAGAGATTTTGGTGATGATTCCGGTACTGGACATGTCAACACCACCTCTCCTGCCGCAACTGCGGCTATAAAAGAACAAAAGGCACGGGTTTGCACCCGTGCCTCCAGTTCACCGAACTTCAAAGGACGGGTCAAACTATACCTGCGCAAACTAAGGTTCGCCATAGGTACATTTCATCATGCTTCGACTTTCCCAACTCTTTGTCCGCACACTCCGCGACGATCCAGCCGACGCCGAAGTCCCTAGTCACCGCCTTTTGGTGCGGGCTGGCTACATCCGCAGGGTCGCCCCGGGGGGCTACAGCTGGCTGCCGCTGGGCTGGATGGTCTTGCGCAATGTTGAGCGAATCGTGCGCCAGGAAATGGACGCAATGGGTGCTCAGGAGGTGCATTTTCCTGCCCTGTTGCCGCGCGACATCTATGACCTCTCAAATCGGTGGAACGAATACGGCGACAATCTGTTTCGCCTCGTTGACCGCCGTGGCGCCGATTACTTGCTCGGCCCAACACACGAAGAAATGTTCACACTCCTCGTCAAAGATTTATACAGCAGTTACAAAGACTTACCGGTATCGCTCTATCAAATTCAGACAAAATATCGAGACGAAGCACGTCCACGCGCAGGCATTTTGCGCGGACGAGAATTCCTGATGAAGGACTCATACTCTTTTGATATTGATGACGAGGGATTGCAATTGAGTTACGACACTCACCGAGCGACGTATCAACGTATTTTCAAACGGCTTGGTTTGCCGTATGTCATCGTCAAGGCAATGAGCGGCGCAATGGGTGGTTCGATGTCTGAAGAGTTTTTGGCACCGATAGATGTCGGCGAAGATACTTTTGTGCGCTGTACGTCGTGTGACTACGCGGCCAATACAGAAGCGGTCACAACTGCGTTATCGGTCGTGAACGACACTGATATTTCTGCACCTCAGAATATTCCATCACCTGATTGTCCAACCATTGTCACGCTTGTCAATTTGCTCAACGCTCAGTACGCCCGCGCTGATCGACAATGGACAGCGGCAGACACTCTCAAAAATGTTGTTGTGATGTTGCGTCATCCAGACGGACACACTGAGCCCCTTGTCATCGGAGTTCCCGGAGATCGCGAAGTCGACATGAAACGTGTTGCCGCACAAGTCTCCCCTGCAGAAGTTGATGTCTTTGACGAGGCTGCATTCGCTCTTTATCCAGCGCTCGTGCGTGGCTATATCGGCCCAACAGTCCTGGGCCTCACAAGTACTTCCGAAATTCGTTACCTGCTCGACCCGCGAGTTGTGCTTGGCAGCGAATGGGTGACAGGCGCAAATCAACAAGACGTTCACGTTGCACATCTTGTGCATGGTCGTGATTTCACAGCCGACGGCACGATCGAAGCCGCGGAGATTCTTGCTGGCGATCCGTGCCCACTCTGCTCATCACCACTCGAGATTGCGCGCGGAATAGAGATCGGCCATGTCTTTCAGTTGGGGCGCAAATACGCCGAAATATTTGGACTCTCTGTACTTGATAAAAACGGAAAACCAGCCGTTGTCACGATGGGTTCGTACGGCATCGGAGTATCGCGCGCGGTGGCATCAATCGCCGAAGTATTTCATGATGATCTCGGCTTGCGTTGGCCCCGCGCTATCGCGCCAGCCGATGTTCATATCGTCATTACGGGCAAGGGCGATGACGGCACAACGCAATTCGCTACCGATCTTGCTCAACAACTTGAGACTGATGGTCTCAAGGTTTTACTTGATGATCGCGCCAGTGTTTCTCCTGGCGTAAAATTTAAAGATGCAGAATTACTCGGAATGCCGATCATCGTCATTGTTGGCAGAGGCCTTGCAGCCGGAACTATTGAGGTGCGCGACCGTTTGGCAAACACCACCACAGACGTTTCTTCCGACACGGTTGCTGCTCATATTGTGACCCTTGCTCGAAGCGACGGCTAGTACTCATCATGCATCTCCTGCGCGGAGTCATCCAACATTACGACTGGGGAACAACGTCGTTTATTCCTGAACTCATTGGTGATACGCCAACAACGAAGCCCTGCGCCGAATTGTGGTTCGGTACTCACCCACTTGCACCAAGCGAAGTTTTCACTGCACAAACTTGGTCGCCGCTCGCAGACCTCACCGGTGAACTCGATGTGTTGGTCAAGGTGTTGTCAGCCCAGACGCCTTTGTCGCTGCAGGTGCATCCGTCTGCACAGCAAGCCCGAGCCGGATTTTTGCGTGAGACAGAGTTGCATACGGACCCTTTGCAGCGGTGCTATCAGGATCAAAACGAAAAGTCTGAGTTGTTGATTGCACTCACACGGTTTGAAGCACTCTGCGGATTCGCGCCTGTCAAAGATTCTGTTGCTCTGTTGAGATCTCTCGGCTGTGATGTTGAAGCAGACGTTTTACAAAACGACGGTATTGCTTCGTACTTATCGTGGGCATATTCATGCACGCAACCAGTTGTTATGACCAACGCCCCATCGTGGCTGAACAATCTCGCTCAAATGTATCCCAATGATCTAAGCCTCAGAGTTGCACCGCTACTCAATTACGTTGTGCTTGAGGTCGGAGAAGCAATCGCCCTTGGCGCCGGAAATCTTCATGCATATCTCGGTGGATCAGGCATCGAAGTGATGACATCTTCAGACAACGTGGTGCGAGCTGGTTTCACTCGCAAACACGTCGCAGTTCAAGAACTTCTCAGCATTGTCGACACACGGGTTCTTGCTCAACCAGTGCAGACGCCCCAACGAGTGGGAACTGCACTGCAGTATCAGTCGCCAAATAGATCATTTGGTGTACAAGTGCTCGAAATTGATGGAGCCGTCACCATAAACCCAGAACCTGTTCATCGTATTTTGGTCTGTGTGGACGGATCAACAGATGAACTGGCGCGTGGTTCTGCTGGCGTGATCTTGCCTCAAGAGTCACTCAAACTGCATGGCAACGCACGCATATTTGTGTGTGCAGGTAGTCGCTAGAAAATTTATTGTCCGGCGACAGTTTTGCGAATTTCGACAATGCGATCATGGTCGTGATTGGCGTCTTCGCCTTTATCGTCAATTGCTTTGGCCCGATCTCTGGCGGCTTCTCGCTCTGCCAATACGGTGTCTGCGCGCGCAATCGCTGCGTCGGTGCCGTGTTCGTGAATGAACTCAGCCCACTCAACAAGCGACTCAACCATTTCTGATTCTGGAACTACGGCAACATTGCGACCCTTGACAAATAAGTGTCCCCGTTTGTTTCCGGCTGCAATACCTAGATCTGCTTCGCGTGCTTCGCCGGGTCCGTTAACAACGCAGCCCATAACGGCGATTTGCAGTGGCAACTTGCGATCAGCAAATGCTGCTTGTGCTCTGTTGGCAACATCAATGACGTCAATCTCTGCGCGTCCACAACTGGGGCATGCAATCAAGTCAACATTTTTGCGTTCTCGAAGACCAAGTGCTTCGAGTAGCTGTCGACCAGCGCGTGCTTCTTCGACTGGGTCTGCAGTGAGGCTATAACGAATCGTGTCACCGATGCCCTCCAGCAAAAGCGTGGCGATGCCGGCAGTTGCCTTGAGATAACCACCTGGCAACGGACCAGCTTCGGTGACGCCGAGATGAAGTGGGACATCAGTTACTTCACTCAGCATGCGATATGCCTCCACCATCAGCGGGACATTGCTTGCCTTGACAGAAATCTTGACGAGGTCAAAATCGACTTCTTGAAAATACGCAAGTTCGCGCATCGCTGACTCGACCATGGCGCTAGCAGTGAGTCCGCCATGGCGTTCGTAGAGTTCGGGGTCAAGCGAGCCACCGTTGACGCCGATGCGAATTGAAATGTTGCGATCGCGCGCCTCGCTCGCAACAGCGCGAATATGTTCTGGCTTACGAATGTTGCCGGGGTTGAGACGTAATCCATGAACGCCTGCATCCATTGCAGCAAGCGCCATCTTGTATTGATGATGGATATCAGCAATGATCGGTATCGGCGAGCGCGGAACAATCTGAGCGAGTCCTTCGGCGGCGGCTTGCTCATTGCATGTGCAGCGCACGATGTCACACCCTGCGGCGGCCAGTGCGTAGATCTGTTGCAGAGTGCCTTCGACGTCGGCCGTCTTTGTAATGGTCATGGACTGCACAGTGATCGGCGCACCACCACCAACGGCAACCTTGCCCACCATGATCCCGCGGGTTGTACGTCGTTCAAACATCAGAGACAGTGTGTCAGAAAAATTCGTTATCCGCCCATTGGGCGCGTGATATCAAGATACAAACCAGTGAAGAGCAGCAATCCCAACAATGCCACCACCGTGGTTGCCACGGGAATCATCTTGGAAATATCTGCTCGATATACCTTGCCACGACGAGACCGAATGCGCTCGTATGTGGCAATTGCTGCGTGTCCACCGTCAAAGGGTAAGAGTGGCAACATGTTGAAGACGCCAACAAATACGTTGATACTGGCCAACATCAAGATCACTCCCTTGAGGCCTTCTTGACGACCAACCGTGCCACCCATTTGACTGGCACCCACAACAGTGCTCGGTCTGGTGTTGATATCTGCGTTTTCATTAGTGAGATGTTCAACCGAATTGATTGGATTAAGAACAGTCACGACTCCCTTTACAGACATGCCCACATCGCTGACCATGTCGCGAAAACTTTGCCACACAGCAGCGGGCGGCGACAGTTTGACGTAATCACGGCTCCAGGCGCCAACACCAAAATATGCAATCTCTGGATTTGCTGGATTTTGAATCATTGTCACCGTCGCGGTGCGTTGCTCTTTGCCATGGCGATAGGTGACCGCAACGCGATCCCCTGGCGAGGTGGCAACAATTTGTTCGATCAGATCTGAACGTTCGTATACACGCACGTTATTGAAAGACTCAATGACATCGTCTTGCACAATTCCGGCTGATCGTGCAGGAGTTTCACCTTCGACAAGTTGCATGACAGCAACCTTGCCTGTTTCTTGAATACGTCCAGCAAACGAATACACCGCGACAAAGAGCGTTAGGGCAATGAGCAGATGCATGACTGATCCGGCCGTGATCACCAACATTCGCTTTGGATACGACTGCGCACGATACGTGCGGGATTCATCTGCGACGTCAACTTCATCAAGGTTGTTCATGCCCACGATGCGCACAAAAGCACCCAGGGGCAACGCACGAATGCCGTATTCGACTTCGTTTCGACGGATGCTCCATACTCGTGGTCCAAATCCCATGAAAAATTGTGTGACCAGCATTGAACTTCGTCGTGCGGTGACGAAGTGGCCGACTTCGTGCAGAAATATTGATATGAGCAAGCCGATAACAAATACAAATGTCCACGGATTTTTGACGGCCAGCCACGACAACAATGCCAGCACGAGTATTCCGGCTAAATGCCCTTGTCTCGTTGCGCGCGGATCTGCTTCGCCGCCGACTGCTCCGCCTGCCGCCATCTCTGATCTAAAACGCTGGTAAAAATCACTCATGAAACAAGCGCCTCCTGCGCTAGACGACGACCATCTGCATCGGCCGCCAATACATCGTCAATCGTTGTTGGTTGCCAGTCCTTGTGGTGAAGCAGAGCATGCTCAACAACCATTGCTATATCTGACCACATGATGCGTCCAGAAAGGAAAGCGTCGACGGCAATTTCGTTTGCTGCCGAAATACACGCTGGTGCCGTGCCACCGCGCCGACCTGCTTCGTAGGCAATTGAAAGGCACGGAAATGTTGTTGTGTCAGGTGTCTCAAACTCAAGAGTTGATAACTGCGTCCAGTCAATGCGCCCAAATGGTGTGGCGATGCGATGTGGGTAACCCAATGCATATCC
>CANLAH010000088.1 GCA_947488685.1 Acidimicrobiaceae bacterium
GAGGGGTCTCTAGATGAAATGGGTGACATGGGATCAAGCAACGATCTCTGCGCTTATCTGCGGCGTCACTGCACTCCTGCTTCGAAAACTCCCGCAGACTCGTTCGCGGGTCTTCATCATTGCGGCGTGCACCGAACTTGCGCTTATTTCTTTCCTCTACACATTGTGGCGTTTGGCAATGGTTCTGCCACTAGACAAGCCAGCTGGTGCAATTGAACGAGGTCGCAGCATTGACACGCTGCAACAGCATCTGTTTTTTCCGACGGAGCTTTCTTTGCAACATTTCGTCATGAGATACGACTGGCTTGCACGAGCAACAAATATTTTTTACGCGGTTGCCCATGTTCCTGCCACAATAATTTTTTTGGTGTGGCTGTTTATTCGACATCGAGATCATTACCCCTTGTGGCGCAATTGTCTAGCGATGTTGACTGCTGCATGCCTTGTTATTCGGTTCGTTCGCGTGGCTCCACCACGATTTTTTCCAGAACTCGGATACATCGATCTTGCGACACGTTACGGATTCTCCGTGTACGGCCCAGTCGGAACAGGAGTCTCTGACCAATTCGCAGCAATGCCGTCTATCCATGTTGGCTGGGCTGCACTTGTGTCATTTGGTGTTGTTGCTGCTTCAACTAGCCGCTGGCGGTGGTTATTCTCGCTGCACATAGTTCTCACCATGTTGGCAGTTTCTGCCACTGGTAATCATTGGTGGCTCGACGGAATTGCAGCCATCGCCCTACTTGGTGTTGCTGTGCTTATCGATCGGAGTGTTCGCCGACAACTCGGCTCGCGCACCCCTAGTGTGGCGTCATGACTGAGTACACCGACATTGATGATGGCGACACGGTGTGGAGATTTGATACCGACTTCTTGCAATCACGTTGGACCTGCATCTGGGGACGCGGATGCAAAGGCATTGAGAGTGAAGTCAACACAGAGAACGGCAGAGGATGTTGTTCACTCGGCGCAGAACTAGACGGAGTCGACGAAGCAATGAACCTGTCGGCTGCGGCGGCTATGACGCCAAAACATTTATTTCAGTATCAGACCTACGCCGCCGAACATGGAATCTTTGCCGACGAGACACGCAATGCGACGCGCGTCGTGGACGGTGCATGCATCTTTCTTAATCGTCCTGGGTTTGTCGGCGGCGCGGGATGCTCATTGCAATTAGCGGCTGCGCACTTTGATGAGCCTGTCACAGAATGGAAGCCATCTGTTTGCTGGCAATTGCCCCTCAAGGTGGACTGGGAAATGCGCGATGACAATGTTGAAGTCGCAACCGTTCGCCCGTGGGCACGACGTGACTGGGGTGATGACGGCACAACAATGGCATGGTGCTGCACCGAGGGAAACGATGCGTACGTCGGCGAAGAAGAAGTCATTGACAGTCTTCGTCATGAACTCACTCATATTGTTGGAGAATCTGTCTATGTTCGCATTCGACAATCAATGAACAAATCATCTTGAACTTCTCGCATTATCGTCAGGCAACTTTCGTCTGATACCGTGCTTTTATGAGAGCTGATGAGATTCCAGTTGCGCACACTCCACCCGGAGGCTATGGAGCAACATTTCCACCGCTCATTCTTGCTGGCTGCACAGAACCACTTGTTGACGGCGCACCAGACTTGCGCGGAGTCTGGAAGACATTAAGTGCCACTCGCGGTGGCGAACCAGTTTTGGCAGATGATCGTCTGATGTCGTACACAGAACGCATCGAGCAGTGTGGCAATCGCATTGTTGATTGTGGCGGTGGAACCATCGCTGATGCTCGTGCCGACGGCACCGAAGAAAATGGCGTTCACGATGTGTCTGTCTTTGACTACACAACTCCAATTCATATCGTTGCAACTTACGAGGACGAAGTTTTTGTACTGCGACCCGTTGGTATTCCCGGAATAGAAGTTACGCGCAGTCTCGATGCTGATGGTCACATGATCTGGACCCGTCCAGACATGGGAGGCGTTCGAGTTGTTTTACAACGCGTCAGTCAACCTTTATAGAGACCACGAATGAGTAACTCCGCCGACACAGACCTAGTCATGGATGCCTCGCTCAACAAGGCTCTTGACCGCGCCCAAGAGTGGTACGCCAAGAATTGGTCATCTGATCTCGTGCTGAGTGACTGGTGGCAAAAACTCGGATCATCTGGCTGGGGATTTCCGGCGTGGCCACAAGAATACGGTGGTCAGGGATTGCCGTCAGCAGTTGCACGACAAGTTGTGAGCGACAGAATGCAACGCGGAGTATTTGGACCACGAACCGGCATTGCAACATTTTTAGCCGCGCCAACAATTCTGACTCACGGAACACACGAGCAAAAAGAACGTTTCCTGCCAGGGATCGTTTCTGGCCGGGATGTGTGGTGTCAACTTTTTAGTGAACCAGGTGCCGGCTCAGACTTGTCATCATTGCAAACACGCGCCGTGCGAGATGGTGATGAATGGATTATTACAGGTCAAAAAGTCTGGACATCTGGCGCCCACTTTGCTAAGTACGGAATTTTAATTGCACGCACAGATTCTGATGTTCCAAAGCACAAAGGACTCACGTATTTCTTAATTGAGATGCAACAGCCCGGCATCGAAATCCGGCCGTTGCGTGAAATGACTGGTGAGTCAGCGTTTAATGAAGTTTTCATGAATGAGGCTCGTGTTCATGATGACAATCGCCTCGGCGATCTCGGTCAAGGATGGGCAGTTGCCATGACAACGCTCTCCCACGAGCGTGACTCTAATAACCCTGGCGTTGGCGGTGGTGGCGGAACATTGTTTAGTAATCCTGATGTAACGCACACTGTTGACCACTTTCGTCGGATTCAAAACACAGAAGTTGATGCATTTTCTTTTGCCACGAGCGGCGGCATTACCGAAGTACTCAACGATCTCGTTAAAGAATTCAAATGTGCTAACGACCCAGTTATCCGTCAGAGGCTGATGAAGCTTCACTCAATGCGCGAGACGCAAAAATGGACCGCACAGCGGGCAAAAGCAAATGCTCGAGCAGGAGCAGCCCCCGGACCAGAGACATCGACCCTAAAACTGCAATCCAGTCTCACCGGACGCGTTGTTCGGGACTTAGGTTTTGACATCATCGGTGCACACGGAATGTTGCTTGGCAAAGATGCACCCGCACATGGTTTGTTTCATAAGTTTGCCTTATTTGTGCAAGCAACATCGATTGCAGGTGGTTCGGATGAAGTTCAACGCAACATCATCGGCGAGCGAGCGCTTGGATTGCCTAAGGAGCCCGATGACTCGCGTGATAAACCATTCCCAGAGACATCGACCCTAAAACTGCAATCCAGTCTCACCGGACGC
This sequence comes from Acidimicrobiaceae bacterium, assembly GCA_947488685.1. Taxonomy (GTDB): domain Bacteria; phylum Actinomycetota; class Acidimicrobiia; order Acidimicrobiales; family Ilumatobacteraceae; genus UBA2093. The sequence goes on from CANLAH010000088.1 coordinate 3,327, forward strand.
GTTGTACGGGACTTAGGTTTTGACATCATCGGCGCACACGGAATGTTGCTTGGCAAAGATGCACCCGCACATGGTTTGTTTCATAAGTTTGCCTTATTTGTGCAAGCAACATCGATTGCAGGTGGTTCAGACGAAGTTCAACGCAACATCATCGGGGAGCGAGCGCTTGGGTTGCCCAAGGAGCCCGATGACTCGCGCGATAAACCATTCCGTGAATTACGTGTTGGCACTCAAAAGACGAAATCGTAACTATTTCGTCATTGATTCAATGAATAACCAGTCGCCACCGACAAGTTCGAGACTTTCTAGTTGGCGCGCACCCGTGTAGGCCAAGAGCGACCATCGATACGGAAAGAAATGCACGTGTGGATTAAAGGTTACGTTGTAGGGCCGTTGACGCGGGACAACAACAATTAGTTTTTCTGAGCACACTCTCCGCAGTTCTGCCAGTGCTCGCTGAAAATCTGGCACGTGCTCAAGTGTGTGTGTACATACCACTGTCGGAAACGAGTTGTCAGAAAATGGAAGTGACATGATGTCTGACTCAACAGCAGAGAAACCTGAATGAGTGAGCGAGACGTATGAGCCATACAAAGAAAAATCTGTCGCCACAACTGGGAACTTTTTGCTGATCTGCTCGGCAAGCCAACCGTGACCACAGCCCACTTCTAAGACTGGGCCGCTTGCAATAGCGTCAAGCACACCTTGTGCTGATTTGGGTGAAAGATCTGTGACTCCTTGATGGACGAACAAAGTTGTTTCTTCATAAAAGAGTCGCAGTTCTGCGTCTGACATCTCAAAGGCATGCTCTTTTAACTTGTCGATCTGGATTGGTGCGTTGCGGTAAAAAAACCGAGCGGGTGCTCGGAAAAGCCATGACTCGCGCAAAATCGGTGGAACCCATAGGTCGATGATCTGATTTATGACCACACTAAATTTGCGAGGAATAATCACGAAAAGGCCGCTGTGTAATTGATGATGGCAAAAACTCTACACCGTTAGACGCGTCCCTTGCGGGTAAGAGCCTTCTCACTAGGCTCAATGGAATGCAGGATGAAGCACGCATATTTGCTCGGCGGATTGGGTGGTTCGTGCTTGTTGGTTTCCTGATCCGACTCGCCTATTTATTGTGGCTTCAATACAGCGGTTCGTTCATGATCGGTGATGCCATCGTGTATCACATGGAAGGCAATTCACTTGCCGACGGAAACGGATGGAGGAATGTAATCGTCTACAAACGTTTCGGAATCATCCGTCAAACCGCTGGACATCCTCCGTTGTATTCATACTGGCTTGCGTTGTGGTCATTTTTTGGCATGCGTTCAACACTTTCGCATCAGATTGCTTCGGCATTCTTGGGTTCATCATCTATCGCTGTTGTCGGATACGTGGCACGCAAGATCCGTGGTAACACTGTTGGTCTGATTGCAGCAGCAATCGCTGTCTTGCATCCATCTTTTTGGAGTTGGGATGGAATGATCTTGTCTGAGACATTGGCAATTCTTGCATCCGCTTCGTTACTTTTATTCTTTGTTTCGAGTACTCAATTCAAGAGCAACCGTTGGTACATATTGGGTGGAGTTCTTGCCGGCGTCGCTATTTTGTCGCGGGCTGAATTGCTGATGGCAATAGTGTTGCTCACGCTTGGCGTGCTGATTCTGCAACGGTCACGCACTGCAGTCAAACATGCAGCGATCATGGCCGGAGTTGCCATTGTCGTTCTCACGCCATGGGCTGCGTACAACACAGCACGCTTTGACCGCTTTGTTCCGTTGTCAAATAGCGCAGGCGTCACGCTGGCGGCAAGCAACTGCGCAGATGTTGCTGGACAATATGCGGGTCGGTGGTCATATTTCTGTGCAGTCGAAGCGGCAGAGCGAGTCACCAAAAAATGGGCGATTGAGCATCCCCAAGAGATTCCCAATACCTCAATCAGTCCAAACTGGCAAACCGATTTCCCAAATGCAAAAATATCGGACAAGGTTCCGACCGTGCATCAATATCTTAAAATGAATGAGGCCGTTGTTGACGGGCTGCTTCGTCAAGACACTGTGGAATGGATCAAGCAACATCCGCGCTACTTCATCAAGTCTGTGGCAATTCGTATTGGTCGCGTCACCGGTTTGTATAAACCAACCAATCAGATGCGAAGCGATGTGATTCCCGAAGGCCGGCGCAAGCCCGTTGCATTTGCTGCTTGGTATTTGTATTTTGCCCTATTGCCTTTTGTTGCATACGGATTTTATAAAATTTTCCGCGAATCTAAACAGCACTTTTTGACTTTGATTGCTCCGTTGGCTACATCCCTATTTGTAGTAGCAACAACTTTTGGCAACACGCGCTATCGGGCTATCGCTGAGCCAACATTGGCTATTACTGCTGCTGTCGGGTTATTTTATTTTGGTCAAGCCGTGATACGCCGATGGCACACTCAGCGTCAGTAGGCGTCAAAATCTAGCAATTCAAACGAATCGAGCCTGATGTCTAATGACGCGTGAGAGTCGTCAAAGAGATGCAAAACCACTTCAAGCGGAGACGGCTGTAATCGTTTAGGAAGCGATACTCCCCGCCCACCTAGAACGGGATTTAGACCCCAATGCACTACGAAAGGCGTTTTGTGGTGTCGCGCGAGTCGCATAGCAACTGCTGCACCGTTGACGCGAGCAACTCCTTGAAATGCAAATACTTTGAGCAATACACCAACTGGTACTCCCATTACCTTGTCAGTGGTACTCACTGCAATGCAATCATCAAGTACGTGAAGTGAATACCGCGCACCGGGCATTGACAAGCGCCATTGCAAAAGATCTAGATCCCAATTTTGCTGCCATCCGTCTTCGTTTGAAAAAGAAACTTTGCGCATTGCAGAAACAAATGGCTCTGTGCTCAATAGAGATGGCGTATACGGCGCTGACGTACCGCTGCCAGAACCGCCTGCAAAGAGCAGACGCGTTGTTAGTGAAGGTAGGTGTTTCCAGCCCAAAGCCTTTACCATTCGCGGTGCTGACTGGGCGTTAGCGATTCCCAAAATGCCCGCGAATCCTTGTTGCTTAGCTTGTTCGTACGAATGACTCACCGTTGTACGAAAAGTTCCGGTCCCACGAGCACTCGGGCTCACCGCTAAATCAACTCCAAGACCCAGCACGATCTTGTTTTCTCCATCGGTCAACTTGAGCGGTACGAGGGCATAGTTTCCGATTTGCTTTGCTTGGTCATCGAAGCAACGTCCAATAGCAGCCACGCCGAGTGGATGTTGTCGATAAGACCACGCCAGTCGTTCAATAGTGAATCGTTCGGGATGTGGGAATACCTCTTGCATCAAGTGCACGACGCCTGCAAGATCTGCATCAGTTCCAAAACTTGCATTCATAACATCACGCTGCGTCGCGACCCACAATTGAAAACGTACTGAGTGGCGTTGCATTAGGCGCAAGAAGTCCTGAAGCAATCTCTGACAACGACGAGCATTCAAGATCGTTGATGATTGCTCCGAGTTGTGGGAACATTCGACTCCGTCCGCGAAAGCAAAGAATTGACGTGACGAAACCTGTCTCTGGGTATTGGCGAAAACGTTCTTCGAGGTCGAAATCCCATGGATGGCAATATGTCCACATCACTGATTCTTGATCTTGGCGTCTCAACGCGCGCATCGTGATAATGCGAGGCAATAGACGGATATACGTGCCACCCAAAAACGGAATCGTGAGTGGCCCAATACGCGTAACGGGGCACGGCAGTTCGAGTAAACCGCACTCCCAAAGAAATGGTGTCGTTGGCGCGCCGGGCAATCCAAAGAGTGGGCTGGCCGCGGGCAGAACGCTTGATGAATACATGAATCCAGCCCCCGCAATTTGTTCAGGAGCGTGGGGCGTGCGCGCAGTGAGTGACATGAACGGCGCCCGAAAACCATTGACGGGTTGCCCAGAAATATCTTGCAGTAGTTCGCGCCCTTTTTTTATGTCGCGTCCAAAGTCAAGTGGCGAATGTTTTTCTATCGCCGTGTGCGTCCATGAGTGCAAACCAACTTCGTGTCCGGCGTCAACGATCGCTCGCACTAGCGATGGGTCAGACTCTGCAAGCGTGCCGACGATGAAGGCTGTTCCGATAACACCTCGATCGTGTAACCAAGTTAATACCCGATCAACATTGAGCCTCACTCTGTATTGCTGATCGCTACTTGTGCGGATGTCTTCGACATCAATCGTAAACGACATTTTCTGCGGCACGTCAACAGACTACCGATTCATGGCATATGAAGACGTCAATACATCAATGGGGTTGGGTAAAACCGAAGCATTCGCGCAGTGCGGCATCGCTCAGCGCATGTGCAGGGGTTCCTTGAGCGACAACGCGTTGCGCTAGCAACATCACAATATCTGCATTCTCGGCGTCGCCTAATTCGTGCGTTGCCATCACGACGGTCACGCCGCGAGATCTCTCCTGTGAAATGAGGTTGGCAACAGCCTGACGACCGTTGACATCAAGACCCGCTGTTGGTTCGTCGAGCAACAAGACTTCTGCTTGTCGTGCTAGCACCTGTGCTAAATGCGTTCGTTGTTGTTGTCCACCCGAAAGGTCACGTAGCGCACGAGCACTAAATTCATCTGCTCCAGTTCTTTTCATCACATCTATCACGATTGAAGCATCGTGTGCCGTTGTGCGTCGGAGTAATCCACGATGAGCAAAGCGACCCATTGCCACGATGTCATGCACACGCAATGGAAGTGAGTGCGACGACACAGGATGCTGAGGCAGATATGCCACTCGTGCTGGCAGAGTGCCGGGCTCTGCTCCCAGTACTTGTACAGAACCAGATTGCGCCGTCAATAAACCGGCGAGCGTTTTTAACAAGGTTGATTTACCCGAACCATTTGTACCTATCAGCACCATCAGTGCTCCTGGCTCAAGAGTGAACTCGACACCAGAGATAATTGGACGATGTCCGTATCCGACCGCCAGAGATGA
>CANLAH010000089.1 GCA_947488685.1 Acidimicrobiaceae bacterium
ACGCCGTCCACCCCCAACTGCAAAAGGTCTTATCCGCCAATTGTGACTCAGTTATCGTGCTCGACACTGATCACTCACCGTTTGTCTCTATGGTTTCTCGTACTGCTGATATTTTAGAATCGCTCGCACGCAACGAGTTGCCACCGTCTCAATAAAACGCGGACAACCTCAGAGTACGAGGAGAAATCTGTTAGTTTTCAGACATGAGACAACTTGAACGATACGTTGCACCTTTAGCCACTGCCATTATTGTGCTCACGGTTTTTATCGCGAGCCTATTGCGCTTGTAAATCGAGAATTCTTAAAGTTCGAATTACTTGTTTTCTGGCAAGTTATCGATTCCGTTACCGATCGCCATAAATGTTGGAGCCCAGAGGCCAACAAAAATGCCGAATCGCTCGCCGGCAGCACCTGCTTCGCCGGCATCCGTTCCACCCTGAGTGAACCAGACGATGATGCTCATAATTACTGATAAAAAGCCAAGTGCATACGAGAGATTGGCGCTATACCCGAGTGACTTAAGTTTGCGTAGCATGATTTCCTTTCGATGATCGAAACTGTTGAATCGACTTCCTCACAATAACAGGCTTCCCCAGATGCATCTTGTTTTACTCCAAAATTACAAATCGCCGCGCTCTAGTCTTGTCATAATTGTGACAGCCGTAGCACGAACCTCTTCCCGATCGGCTAATTGTTGCGCTGCGCGTACCTGACGGGCCACTCGTGGGTTTTTCACGAATCGTTCTTCGTGACGGAGGAAAAAGTCCCAATACAGAACTGTGAACGGGCATGCATTCTCACCGACCCGTTTCTTGCGGTCGTAGGCACAACCCTTGCAATGATCGCTCATCCGATCGATGTAGGCCCCACCGCTCGCATAGGGCTTCGTCGCCAACAAGCCACCGTCGGCGTACTGAGACATACCCACCACGTTGGGCACCATCACCCACTCTGCTGCATCTATGAAACTGTTCCACATCCATTGCGTCAATTGCTGTGGATTGATTCCTGCGATCAGAGCAAAATTGCCGAGGATCATGAGACGCTCAATGTGATGGGCATATGACCGTTGATAGACGCCATCCAATACCGACTTCATACAGTTCATTGAAGTCGCATCACGTTTCGTGAATAGTTTGGGCAAGTCGCGGGATGCATTTAGCGAGTTCAACTCTGCATAGTCAGGCATCCACTGCCAGTAACAATTCCAGATATATTCACGCCAGCCAATGATCTGGCGGATAAAACCTTCTGCACTATTGATTGGCACTTTTCCTGACTCGAATTCTTTTACTGCAGCATCCAAAACTTCTTCGGGCAGGAGCAAACCAATGTTGAGATACGGCGAAAGCAACGAATGTGCGAGATGCCAATTTGACGCAAGCATTGCATCTTCATGTTCACCAAACATCGGTAAAATATTTTTCATAAAGTACTTCATTCGATGTACTGCCCCAGCTCGCGACGTCGCCCACTGCCCAGTTGGTAAAGCACCCCACGAATTAGTGGACACGTCAGCAAGAACTTCAGCATCTAACGCATCCAGCACAACCGGTTCTGGTTTTGGCCAACGATCACGTTCGGTCTTTGGTGGACCTTCGCGATTTTCATCATCAAAATTCCAACGCCCACCAACGGGTTCGTCGCCATCCATTAAGACGTCAAGTCTCCTTCGTTGCCAACGGTAAAAATCTTCCATCTTGATTGTCTTACGTGAGTTCAGGAAATTTTGATACAACTCAGGATGGCAGAGAAACTGATTTGATTTTACTGACTGCACACCCAATTTTGATACAAGTGTGCGTGCAGCAAAACTATTCGGTTCTGTTGCCGAAATTTGCTCGGGAGCATATTCATCAATATGCAACTGCACGCCCTCTTGCATTGAATCGGCAAACCGATAATCAACTTCAAAACCAGCATCTCGCAACTCACCGGCGAAACGCCGCATCGACGTAACGATAAAATGTGCTCGCTGCACGTGCCATCGCCGCGATGTGATCTTGGCGCGTGACTCGATCATCAGCACGCGATGAGTGCTCGGCTTGGCTTGGCCCAGTGCACCTATTTTTCGATTCAGCTGATCACCAAAAACCCAAACTGTGTGCAAATTCACTGCCTCATAGTATGGGCATCTGTCTCAGATGTGAATATTGTGCTAGGTATGTCTCGCGTGCCACAAATAAAGAATGGATTTGCCCCAAAGGTCTGCATCGTGTGTGCAAAAAAATTTGAGTGGAGAAAGAAATGGGCGCGTGACTGGGAAAATGTTCGCTATTGCAGTGACCGCTGCCGCCAATCAACCCAGTAACGGCTTGTCGGCCATGCGTAAGCACTGTTAATTTGATACATGTCGTGGGGCTAAAATGAGTTCTAGCCCAAAATCTGCTCAACACCCTTTCGGTAGAGTTTGTTACTGCCTGAGGAGGAATGGTGCCCAATAACAAAAAAGAACGCGCACGGCGCGAGACTCGCCGCAGGTTCGAGCAATGGGCACGTAATCCGGAGTGCCAGTCCAATGTGGCGTCAGCAGTTCATAACGTCAAAATGGGCACCGCAGCGCGGCGAGAAAACCCCCAAGCACCTCAAGATGGTCAATCAGTGTTTGCCCTCGAACGCGGCAACGCATTTGAGGCAAGTCTCATCAACAATGGTGCGCTCGTGCTTCTTGACGCATTACGTGGGGCAGAAGTCATTTCTAAAACGAGCAATGATTTTCTGGATCATCGCACCACTTCAAACGGCGGCACTCTTGCAAATCTCGACGCAGCTACACAATCTGGTCATGCGTTTCTTACTGCACTTGGTGAAGGTCAAAAATTTAATGGTGCTGTATCCAGTCTCACTGTACGAATTCCACGCGGTGTTATGTTGCCAGAAGCAACGCTCATTATCGACGTCTTATCAGTGCAGATAATCAACGATGCGCCAGTGATTGGAGTTGGCGAAATCAAGACCTACGCCGACCAAGGTGGCCATACTCACCGCAACGACCTCGCAACCGCTCGCGCCCAAATGGGTTTGTATGTACATGCATTAGAAATCACCCTCGATCATTTAGGACTATCTGACGCGGTGTCCGTCGCGCGACACGGGTTTCTTATTCTCACGCACCCTGGCAGCAACCAACCGAGCGTTCGCAGTGGCGAAGACCTCCGCTATCAACTCGAACGTGCGCGACGCGGATTCGAACTCATGGAAGAATCTGCCATCTTGCTTGAGGGAGCGTACGGAGACGAGGATGACACTGACGATATTGACTTACTCGATCTTGTGCTTTCTGCTCCCACACATTTCACTGATTCATGCATTGCATTTTGCGAACGTGCTGACGCTTGCTACAAAAAAGCACTCTCTGATGGTGACGGCATTGTGCTTGGTGACGACGTCAGTCGTTTTCTCAATGGCATTTCTTTGCAACGTGCCGAAGCCATCATGAGTAATCAACAGCCCAAAACTCCAGCAGAAGTAGACCTACTAGCCCGCCTTCAATCTCAATTGCCGACACTGCCATGAATGCATCACTCGAAACTGTGCGCCGTCTCGCGGCTTGGACTGCAGGCGCACCCATCCCGCGTGGTGATGTCATCAATGTGCACGTCGCAAATGATGACGACCTCTTTATCGTCGCATTTTTACGCATGGGCGGCGAGTCTCGCCCGTGGGGTATTGCATACGGCACAATCGCCAACGGACCCACTGTCCTTACAGTTCCCGAAGGACGAAACCGCCAACTTGTGGGCGACATGATGGCGACATTTGCCCCTGTCTTGCTCGAACATTTTCGTCATCCGTCATATTCCGAGGACGGTCCTGCAGGGTATTCCACTTTATCGCTGCGCCAGATGTGGTTGCCGGGCGCCTCACACACCGAAATGTTGCACTTCCTTGCCTCGGCCTATGCACGCTCCACCTGGGACCGACCCGACATTCGCACATTAAACGCGCTCGGCAATTTAGCCAACTGCTTGTTCATCGAATCTCAACGTCCAGGTCAACAAACCGTCATCACGGCAACCAGTGCCCTGCGTAGCGGTTTTGTGTTTCCTTCAACACCAATTCGACAGGCTCACCTTGGTCATCTTCTGGGTTGGTTACATGGCGGCGACGATCGTGATGCGCGAATGTCAGCCGCCCACGAAGCAGAAAAGTTATCTGTTTCTACGGTGTTAGATCCCAGTATCGAACGAACAGTTCTCAAGCCCTTAGTCACTTCATGGGGCCTTGCGCAAAAACAAAGCAGCGACACAGAAGCCACAAAAATTGCAAAGAAGATCCATGCATCGCTCTCTCAAGAGCTCACCGCCCGATGGAATCTTGTTCGTCAGGCCGCACAAGATCTGCGCAATGACCAACGTCTACCCAACTCTGGTCTCGTGGCACTGCGCAGTGAATCGGCAAAACAGTTTTATATAAATTGGGGCGAAAAAGCACTCTCTGAATACGCCGAGCAAGAACCATTTTGGCCGAATGTATTTACTGACTACAGTGCCCGATCTGCTGGTTGGGCATACCAAATGCGCACAGCTGCTGACCAACGAACTCGACACGCACTGGTGCATGGTGATCGTGAGCTACAACGTGAAGAACTCGCTGCAGGTCATGGAGTCATCTGCACAGTCACCGCTGTCGCCACAGACACGCCTTCATGGAAAGTGACATTTTCATATCCCGAATTACCAACCTTAAAAAATGGCGACAACCTAGTTATTGCTGGCACCCCATTAGTAGGGTTCGAAGTGCGCGACATTGACTTCGATAACCGCATCATGATATTGAAACCGAAATGGACACGTCCAAAGAAAAATGCAGGCATCTACGGAATGATCCCAACCAGTAAAGACTGGCGGGGCAAGGTTCTTATCTTGGTCGACAAAATGCCATTTGAGATTGACGAACGCAGAGCCGCCATGACATTCAAGAAAAAAACTTCTGGCTCAGACATCACCGACCTTATTGTGATTAGATCGCGTCGTCACGCAGCGCTCGATGATGACGGCCCAGTTTTAGCGTCCGGAGACAACGTATGAGCACGCCTATCTACGCTGATCTGCAAGCATTTGTGCGTGCTGCTGGTCGCATTTGCGTAGTCAAGGCTCCCCCGGGTTCTGGCAAGTCGTTCAATTTATTAGAAGCTCTTGACGGCGCTCTCCGAGACAATCTGCGCATTGCAATTGCTGCACAAACAAACAATCAAGTAGACGACTTATGTAATCGTTTCTGTAAACGCTTCCCCGAAGATGAAATTATTCGATTTTCTAGCGAATCATACGAAAGACCAAGCACTCTCGAAGCCAACGTCACAATCACATGCAACAAAGACCAACTTCCCCCGGGGGCATCCATCATTATTGGCACAGTGGCAAAACTTGGTCTTGTCGAAATTATCAATGAGTACGATGTCTTATTCATTGACGAAGCATGGCAAATGACATGGGCTGATTTTCTTAGCCTGCGCGATGTTTCTGATCGCTACATCATGATCGGTGACCCTGGTCAAATTCCACCCACCGTCACTATCGCTGTCGATCGATGGGAGGTGTCACCAGTAGCACCACACAAACCAGCACCTGAAATTGTCCTGGAAAACCCAGACCTTCGCGCAGTGACAACACTGCTAGAGCTCGATACATGTCGGCGACTGCCAGATGATGCGGTTGAGTTAGTAAAATTCTTCTACGATTTTCCGTTCACTGCTTTTGCTACAAAAGGAGAACGATTCCTGCGACCCACCGAAAAGACATCTACTTCGCGTGTCGACCAAGCAATTCTGGCTTTGGGTGATAGCTCAACTGTCATTTACACACACCCCACTGGTGCTGACGGAGCTCCAATTGAGACCGACACCGAGCTGGCTCAAGTAGCAGCAGACTTTGTCTCACGTCTTCTTAATTTGGGTTGTGAGATTTCTACTTGCTCCGATGAAACCGCTGCACCACGTCGACTCACTGCTGCCGACATCGGAATTGTCTCCACGCACAACCAGATGAACTCTGCGATTCAAGCGTGCTTGCCTACCAACCTCGTTGGCAAAAATGCAATCAGTGTCACAACTCCTGAACGATGGCAGGGTTTAGAACGCGCCGTAATGATTGCAGTTCATCCGTTATCCGGCGTTCAAACTCCAAGCGCCTTCGACCTAGAGACCGGGCGCTTGTGCGTAATGGCTTCTCGTCATCAATCGGCATGCGTCTTTATCACTCGCGATCACGTGGGCGATACTCTCAACTCTCATCTACCGGCTGCCGATCAAGCGCTTGGCCGTGGAGACATCGTCGGACGTGGCCACGCTCAACACACTGCATTCTGGCAATATCACGAAAGAAGGAACCTCATTGTCTAAGTCACAACTTCATCTCACAGATATTGCCGACTCACGCTTTGCCATTGGGTGTGCCCATCGCGAAGTCAACAATCGTGACACGAGCATTGACACTTCAGTACGGCGAGCGCCGAGCGCTCAACTACAACTTCTTTTTGACCAGGGTTATCTCTTTGAAGCGAGTGTGTTCGCAACTCTGGAGAGTCTGCACAAAGTCACGTCATTGCGTGACCAAGGTGCCGACATAGAGGGCGCAACTATCCGCGCCATGGATCGCGGTGATCGCATTATTATCGGGCCCACTCTTCCTACTATCAATCATCGTTCCGGACGACCCGATGTGCTCATTCGTCATAGCGATAAAAAGATGGATAACGGCAAGTGGGCATACATTCCAGTCGACGTTAAGAATTCAAAACCGCTTGACGGAAGTGGACACGAAATGCATGCCACATCGACTCTGCAAGACCCGTGGTTTGAAAATCAAGTTCTCAAAGACATCGGCATTGGCAAGCCCAAGGAAGACCACAATCTGCAGCTTGCTCACTACTGGCTGATGCTTCTTGATCTTGGCTACGCTCCCGACATTGCACCGGTCGGGGGCATTATCGATAATGACAACAACCTCACATGGATGGTTCTTGACGATGGCGACGAGTCACCTCTTAAAACCCTCAACCACGAGTGGACACTTCGATGGAACGCGATTCTCGCAATGCGTGACGACCTTCAGGCATGCACCCGACCCGTATACAAACAAGAATGCCAGAATTGTGTCTGGCACGACGTCTGCGAAGCAGAGTTAGTGCAAGAGCAACATGTGTCTCTTCTTCCAGGAGTGACTGTGAGTCATGTAGCAAAACTTGCAGAAACTGGCATCACGGCAACTCCACAACTTGCTGCGCTCGACCCAGCAACATCAATTGCTGCAAATACCTGGAAACTTGAACCAAGTCTGAGCGAATTATTCACTATCGCCTCTGGCGATTCATCAATGACATTATCGGAACTGCCAAAGATGTCTAACAAGCGACTTGACAAACTTCAACAACTTGGCATCACCACGGTCACCGATTTACTCGCACTTGACCCAGCCACATTGGCAGTGCCAAAGTACAAAGCACTTTCAGATAACATCGATACGGCACGCGTTCATTTGCTCAACGGAAAATATCCGTTCTATCCACGAGATAGTTCAATTCCAGTTATTCCTCGAGCAGACATAGAGATTGATTTCGATATTGAAAATGACGATGTTGTGTATCTATTTGGAGCGTACGTCTCTCGCAAAAAACCAGACGGCTCGTACGATGCGGGTGAATATGTTTCATTCCATTTCTTCAACCGCGACGACCCAGACGAAGAAGGTCGACAGTTTGCCGCTTTTTGGTCATGGATCCATCAACTACTTAACGAAGCATCTGCAAATGGCAAAACCGCAAATATCTACTGCTACTCAGGAAAGATTGCCGAATTGCCCCGCATGCGTGAGGCCTCAACTCGAAACGCACACATCGCCGGGGTACCAACTCCCGATGAAATCACCGAACTAGGTGCTGCACCACATTGGGTCGACCTATATGAAATTTCCAAACCATTGCTCTGGCCCACTCGGCGTACGAGTTTGAAAGATGTGGCCAAACTTGCTGGATTTTCGTGGCATGCAACCGACGCTGGCGGTGGGAATTCAATCGTGTGGTATCAGATTGCGTGTGGACTTGCTCCTGGTGACGCTGACGACATGCAAGACAAGCTCCTCACCTACAACGAAGATGACGTGAGGGCAACCTTAGCCCTGCGGCACTGGCTATCAGATGGCGTCGCAGGCAACGGTTGGACCCTTGCATCAGTAGAAACCCTCTCTCACTAGACAGCGACCGTGAGTGCGTCGTACCCGTACCCCCAACCGAGGATTGACATTCCCGGTGGG
>CANLAH010000090.1 GCA_947488685.1 Acidimicrobiaceae bacterium
TCGGACGAATCAATGGAAGAGTTCTCGGCACGAGTCATTGACAGCATTGAGAAAATCATTGATTCTCACTCTGGTGACAGAGTTGGGGTTGTCTGCCATGGTGGTGTCATCAATTCTTACCTCGCACATGTTTTGGGGCTGCCAAACGGACAGTTTTTCTATCCCAACTACACCTCGATACATCGAATAGCGGCATCACGACGCGGCCATCGAAGCGTGGTGAGCGTTAATGAAACGAGTCACCTGCGTGGCACTGGTCTTGTAATGGGATTATTTGATGCCTGATCTGACAGAACTTTTTACTTGGCTTGATTCGTGCCCGACTCCTCATCATGTCGCAGACATGGCGGCACGTGTTCTTGAAAAGAATGGTTTTGAGCGCGTTACACAACTTGGCGCAGATCTACCCGCCAATGGATACCTCCTGCGTGAAGGATCGATACATGCTTGGCGGCAGTCAGAGCAAGACTCTCAAGAATTTCTCATCATTGGTGCACACTCGGACTCCCCTAATTTACGCATCAATCCCCGCCCCGACATCGCCCGACACGGATGGCAACAACTGTCAGTCGAAATCTATGGTGGTGTGCTGCTTAACTCGTGGTTAGATCGAGATCTCGGTGTCGCTGGTCGAGTGATGCTCACCGACGGCCGAAATTTACTTTTCAGTGACGACAGCGCAATTGCGCGCATTCCTCAACTTGCAATCCATCTGGATCGTGATGTGAACGACAAAGGGCTTTTGCTTGATCGCCAACAGCATCTTGTGCCCGTATGGGGCACATCTCAAAACTCATCTTTCTTAGATTGGTTGGCTGCTCAAGTGAATTGCCAACCACACGAGATTGCCGGATTCGATGCTCAACTTTTTGATGTCACTAAGGCTGCGTATCTTGGCGCAGACATCTCACTCATTGCAAGCGGCAGACTTGATGACCAAGTGTCGTGCTGGGCAGCAATTAACGCTTTGCTGCAAATTCCGCAACAAAAGAGCAAGACAGTCGTTGTGTCTCTTTTTGATCATGAAGAAGTTGGATCTCACAGCGCTGTTGGCGCTGCCGGACCCGTTCTTGAACATTTGCTCGAAGCATTATCCGTGGGACAAGGGGCGTCTCGCATACAACACTTTGATCGTTTAGCCAAGTCCTTGTGCGTATCGGCAGATAATGCCCATGCAGTGCATCCAAACTATCCGGAACGCCATGACCTACAACATGCACCACTTGTCAACCATGGCCCTGCAATTAAATTAAATTCCAACCAGCGGTACGCCACGTCGCCACACGGACATGCTCTCGTTCAAACAATTGCTCAACAAGCAGACATTGCAGTCCAGGTCTTTGTGTCGCGCAATAACATGCCATGCGGCTCAACTATCGGACCGGTCGCTGCCACTCGGCTCGGTATAGAAACGGTTGACATTGGGATACCGCAACTATCAATGCATAGCGCTCGCGAACTGTGCGGTGCCAAAGATCCTCTTGCCCTTCAACGTTTGATGTGCGCAGTAATCGTCTCGTAATTATTTGTTAGGCGTTCCGGCATGAAATTGTGCCTCGTCAAACAAGCGCTGCAAGTCAGCATGTAATCGTGACGAAACATCGTGGATAACTGATCGCGGTGTCGGACCGTCCGACGAGGGCGTCACGAGGATTGGCGCACCAATGACGATCACGCACTTGCGCGCATGAATCATCTTGGAACCCTTTGTCATAACGCCTTCGGAACCACCAATTCCGACTGGAATAATCGGAACCCCCGCTTTGACTGCCACGTATGCAGCACCATCAAACAGCGGCTGAACAACTGGGCCTGATTTGCGTTCTCCTTCTGGAAACAAAACCAATGGCTGTCCTGACGACAGAACTGCAATACAGCGTGACAGGGCTTCGCGATCAGCCGTGCCACGACTGATGGGGAAACCACCAAGTGCAGATAGCACTGCTCCAATCGGTCGAATTTTCCAAAGTGAATCCTTGCCCATGAATCTCATGCGACGATGCGTCACTGTTGAGACCAGCGGCGTGTCAACGTTAGATCGATGAACAGGGGCTAGAACAAATGGCCCGTGCGAGGGAATATTTTCTTTTCCGTACACCTTGACTCTGGTCAGAATCAAAAAGATGCCATGCAAAAGCGCGCGAACAACAGAATAGAACCCCCTACTCAATAATGAGTTTCCAGAGAGAAATGAATCAACTTCGCTCATGTCTGTAGTGATGTCTGTTCTGCGACTTCAAATAATTCGGCGATCATGTCAACCACTTCATCGATAGACATTTCGCTGGTATCGATGACGACTGAATCAACTGCAGTTACAAGAGGACTATCGTCACGGGTTGAATCCAAATGATCTCGGTGAGCGATTGAAGTAGCAATGGCACTCGCGTCACCACCGCTTTGCGCAACTCTTCTGTTGGCCCGAACATCCGGTGATGCCGTGAGAAAAACTTTTAAGACGGCATCGGGAAAAACTACGGTTCCGATGTCTCGACCTTCTACGACGCCACCTTTGTGTTCGCTGATCCACAGACGCTGCTGCTCACGCATCTCTGCGCGAACTGGAGAATGCGCCGCAATAATGCTAACGACCGCGTTGATGTCATCTCCTCGAATACTGAGCGTTGCATCTGTTCCGTCCACCCACAGGGCGTCATCTTCGAGTTCAAGTTCAGTAATGCGCGCTAGTCGGCCGACTGCATCGGCATCATCTTGATCGACTGCATCACGCAAGACTGCGAATGCAATTCCGCGGTACATCGCACCAGTATCAAGAAACGGCATTCCAACTTTTGAGGCGACGCGACGCGCGATGGTTGATTTACCCGCTCCCGCAGGACCGTCCACAGCGATAACCCTCACGACTACCAGTTTGTGCCCTGAGGCTGACCCTCGTCATAACCTGCAGCGCTCTGCACCCCAATGACCGCACGTTCTCTGAATTCAGGAATCGTTCGGGCTCCTGCGTACGTGCACGACGACCGCAAACCGGCAACGATTTGATCAAGAATGTCCTCAACCCCGGGACGAGCGCTATCAAGATACATACGCGATGTGCTGATGCCTTCTTCGAATAATTCTTTGCGTGCGCGTTCAAGTGCTGAGCCTGATTGCGTGCGATTTTTCACGGCGCGATTTGAGGCCATGCCGAAACTCTCCTTGTACAGGTTTCCCTCTGTGTCTCGCAAGGTATCTGCTGCAGACTCGTAGGTACCCGCAAGCAACGAGCCAAACATCACATTTGATGCTCCAGCCGCTAAGGCAAGGGCGACATCACGCGGATACCGCACTCCACCGTCAGCCCAAACATGCTTGCCCATCGCTCTCGCTACGTCTGAACACTCAAGCACCGCGCTGAACTGAGGTCGTCCGACTCCGGTCATCATGCGCGTTGTGCACATCGCGCCCGGCCCAACCCCAACTTTAATGATGTCTGCACCTGCATTGATCAGATCTCGAGTGCCATCCGCAGTGACGACATTGCCAGAAACAATTGTGCAAGCGTCATCGACCGAACGCACCTGGTCGATGGCTTGAATCATTCGTTGTTGATGACCGTGAGCGGTATCGATGACAAGAACATCAACGCCCATGGCCAACAACGACTTGGCACGAATAGCTGGGTCACCGTTGATGCCAACAGCAACTGAAATCAACATCCGACCCTCTTTGTCAAGAGCAGGCTGATAGATCGTGCTCCGCAACGCTCCTTTTCTGGTCACACAACCGATCAGGATGCCATCTGCATTGACGACAGGAGCAAAAGAGAGCCGCTTCTCGACCAGCAAATCATGTATCGCTTCCGGTTTTTGGCCGTCACGCATAGTAATCAGATCACGATTCATAACGTTTTTTAGTTGCGCAAATCGATCGAACCCAACCGCATCGCGCTCGGTAAATATTCCAATCGGGCAATCGTCATCGTCAACGACAATCACCGCGCCATGAGACCGCTTGTGTATCAAGCTCAGCGCTTCTCCGACAGTGTCGGTGAGTCCAAGTGTGATCGGAGTCTCATACACAGGGTGGCATGACTTGACGTATTGCACCACGGACTCAACAATGTCGAGCGGGATATCTTGAGGCAACACCACAATTCCGCCCCGACGAGCAACAGTCTCTGCCATTCTGCGACCAGCGATAGCCGTCATGTTTGACACGATCACGGGGATCTTGGTCCCGATCTTGTCTGGCGTGGTCAGATCTACGTCGAGACGCGAACCGACTTCTGACATGCTCGGCACCATGAACACATCGTTGTACGTGAGATCGTACGTCGGGGTCTCGTGAAGGAACCTCATACAGCGTTTGCAAGACTACCGTGTTGACATGGCAACTTCAGCGAACATCCCTGTAGTACTTCTGCATGGTTGGGGCGGCTCGTTTCACAACACTTGGCACAAGCCCGGAATTGACGCATTACTGACTGATAATGGTCGACGCGTGATTGGTATTGACCTGTTGGGCCATGGCACGTCAGATAAGCCCCACGACCCAAATGCCTATTCACGCTTGCACGAGTGGTTGCTCGACGCTCTGCCCGCTGATGAGCCCGTAGTGGATGTCGTGGCATTTTCCCTCGGAGCACTGACCACGCTTCGAGCTCTTATCGCCGCTCCGCATCGTTTTGGTCGCGTCGTGCTTGCCGGAATCGGTGACGGAGTCTTTGAACCCCACGACCCCACTGCATCACGACGCATTGTCGCCGCGTTACAAGGCACTGCACCTGCAGACGACAACATTGCCCGTCTCTTTGGACAATATGCCTCTCAACCTGGCAACGATGTGAACGCCTTGATCGCAATCATGCAGAGACCAGAGTCTCCTGCGATTCTGGAATCAGACATAAGCGCTATCACGAACACTGTTCTCGTCGCAATCGGCGACAAGGATTTCGCTAGCCCCGCTACACGCCTCGCAACAACCTTCCCCAACGGGTCGCTCGTCATATTAAAGAACACTGATCATTTTGCGACACCAGAATCTTTCTCGTTCATCGATGCACTGTTGGACTTTTTGCCAAGCGATGTGACGTGAAGCAAATCACTACTGACGTAACCTTGGCGGCATCGGTGTTGCGAGATGGTGGAGTCATCGGCCTTCCAACAGAGACCGTGTACGGGCTAGCGGCTCGCGTCGATCACGAAACTGCAATCGCGCGCGTGTTCGCCATTAAGCAACGACCACTCAGTCATCCCTTAATCGTCCACGCTTATGGCGTGGAGCAGTGTGATGAGTGGGGCGTACTGTCTCCAATTGCACAGGTGTTGGCTCAGGCATTTTGGCCAGGACCACTCACGATTTTGGTGTACCGCACGAGTCAAATATCTGATCAGATCACCGGTGGTCGCGATACTGTTGCCCTTCGTGTACCTGAGCACGCTTTGGCACGACAACTAATTCAAGAACTCGGCGTGCCCGTGGTTGCACCGTCGGCTAACCGATTTGGCCGCGTGAGTCCCACGACTGCACAGCATGTATTACGTGACCTCGGACATGATGTTGATCTTATTTTAGATGGTGGTGCGTGCACTATTGGCGTTGAGTCCACAATCATTGACTGCACTAGCGACACGCCACAACTCTTACGTCCTGGTGCGTTGACTACAACGCAAATCACCCAAGTGACTGGTCTTGTTGTGTCGCCAGCGACTGGTCCATCCCGCAGCGCTGGGATGCTTGAGCATCACTATGCACCGCAGTGCCGTGTTGAACTGTTTGAGAACAACGAAACTGCTCAAGCGGCTTTGCTGCAGGTTCGCCAGTCTGGTCAGCGTGGATCGATCATTGACTACGGGGTAGATCTGGCCGCATACGCGCATCGGTTGTATCACGATCTCCGAGAATGCGACAACGATGGAATAGATGTTGCGCTATGTGTTTTGCCACCACCCGAAGGACTCGGTATTGCTATTCGTGACAGACTGCTCAAAGCCGCGTCCGACTAGAGGATCTAATCAACGGCCAATAAAATTAGCTGGTCGCTTTTCCATAAACGCTGCAACACCTTCTTTAAAATCTTTGGTGCGAAAAAGAGGCAGAAGCTGCAGGAACACGTGATGAATGTTTTGCTCAAACGTTTCCGTCTCAGCCGCACGCATCATGCGCTTGATAGCGCGAATTGCCAACGGAGCGTTTGCTGCAATCTCGTTTGCCATTGATGTGACAAAGTCGTGCAACTCTGATGCCGGAACAACATGATTAACAAGACCAAGTTCTAAAGACTCAGCCGCACTTAGTGTTCGACCAGTAAAAGATATTTCGGCAGCCTTGGCGTATCCGACCATGCGCGGTAACAGCCATGTTCCGCCGCTCTCGGGCAGAATTCCCCGTTTGGCAAATCCGGGGGCAAGTTTGGCGGTATCTGCCGCCACGCGAATATCTGCGCCAAATGCAATATCTAATCCGTAACCGGCAGCGCCGCCGTTGAGCGAACAGATCACAGGAGTATCGATATTGTGCAACACGATTGGTGGTGCGTTACGAATATCGAATTCAGACACATTGGCTCCAACATTGTCGAGAACGCCAAGCTTTTCTGAACTGGTTCCCATTTGCGACGCCATATCGAGGCCAGCGCAAAATGCCTTACCCGCTCCCGTCAAGATAATGCAACGAACATTGGGATCGGCATCTGCCTTCAAAAGCATCACCGAGAGCTGATCCAACATTGCTCCCGAGATTGTGTTCATGCGATGTGGTGCATTGAGCGTCAGGGTGGCGATAAAGCCATCAACTGCATAAAGGACTTCTGTGTTTTCTTCCATAAGGGCAAACTAGTGCCTGAATGCCACAATCTCAGAGATGAAGAAACCCGCCACCCAAGCCATTGCCCAACCGACACTTGAGATGGCAGTCGGAGAGGTGTGTCGGATTCTGCTCATTCGTCACGGTCGTTCTGATGATGTCGTGCCTGGCAGCCCCGAGAGCGCCGATCCTCCTCTGCATGCGATCGGGGTCAAGCAAGCCAGCGCTGTTGGCCAGCGGCTCGCGGATACCACTTTGCACGCGGTGTATTCGAGTCATTTACTGCGCGCCCACAACACGGCGATCGCGATTGCCACGCACCACGGACTCACCGTCGGCGTCAACGAAGATCTCGAGGAAATCAAACTTGGCGACTGGGGACACGGCGAGTTTCGTCGTCGTGCTGCCACCGCAGACCCAGAGTTCATGGAGTGGACGACTCGCGGCACATGGGACGGCATCCCAGGTGGCGAAGGAGACGCTGTTTTTCGAACACGAGTAACCAACGCCATTAATTCCATTGCGAGCCGACATCTCGGCCAGACAGTCGCAGTTGTCGTACACGGAGGTGTGATCAATGCGTACATTGCCAAGATGATGGGATCAGACAGAACAATGTGGTTAACAATCGAAAACACGAGCATCACAATTGTCAAGGTCGGCACGACTTCTTCGAGTATCCAAACCATCAACGACTGTCAGCACCTCTACGATCAGGTATCACTATGACAACTGCTCCTGCGCCCTTCGCTACGCGTATCACTCAAATGCTCGGCATCGACTATCCAATCGTGCAAGCACCGATGGGTTGGATCGCACGATCACAACTTGCATCTTCGGTCTCTAATGCTGGTGGACTCGGAATAATTGAAACCTCCTCAGGAGAACTCGACGCGGTACGAGCCGAAATTGGCAAGATGCGCACTCTCACTGATAAGCCGTTCGGTGTCAATATCGCCCAACTCTTCGTTCGTGATCCGACAATTGTTGATTTTGTCATCGAACAAGGCGTTCGCTTTGTCACCACGTCTGCTGGTGATCCACGCAAGTACACCCAACAACTAAAAGATGCGGGCCTCATCGTTTTTCACGTCGTACCGACATTGGCTGCAGCCCTCAAGGCCCAAGATGCTGGCGTCGACGGACTCGTTGTTGAGGGCGGAGAAGGCGGTGGCTTCAAAAATCCACGCGATGTTGCGACGATGGTGCTCTTACCGCTAGTTGCTTCACACGTTGACTTACCAATTATCGCAGCAGGCGGCATCACAGACGGAGTTTCAATGGCTGCTGCACTTGCCCTTGGCGCAGACGGTGTACAAATGGGAACGCGAATGGTGTCTGCGCTTGAATCTCCTGTTCATGACAACTGGAAAAATGCCATCGTCA
>CANLAH010000091.1 GCA_947488685.1 Acidimicrobiaceae bacterium
CGGCTTTTTTAATTGCGCGCTCTGCTGCAGGACCAGGAGCAGTAAGCATGATGACAGGCTCTGTTCCGGCAACTGCTGTCATGATGATTCGCGCGCGGGGAGTGAGGCCATGCGCACGCGCGTAGTCGGGGGATGTCACCAACACCGCCGATGCACCGTCAACCACACCAGAGGAGTTGCCCCCATGGTGTACGTGTTGGATTTCTTTAACATTTGGATACGCCAGCATCGCCGTTTGGTCAACGCTTAGTTTTTCTCCCGTGCGAACCTTTGCTCCCATTGCTTCAAAACTTGGTGTCAGTTTTGCTAGATCATCCATTGTGGTTCCGGGTCGAGGAAATTCGTCATGGTCAAGCGCAAGAGTGCCGTCATCAGTGAAGATCGGAACGAGTGATTTTTCGAAGCGACCCTCTGTGATTGCGATGCGGGCACGGTTTTGACTATCAACCGCAAGCTGGTCACATTGTTGACGAGTGAAGCCTTCGATTGTTGCGATTAAGTCGGCGCTAATACCTTGTGCCACCATCGCGTAGATGTCGCGCAAATGATTGTTGTTGGCTGTGAAGCCGTCAACATGCATTGGTGCTGGACGAGACATTGACTCCACGCCACCGCCAACCACAACATCTTGAAACCCAGAGAGCACTCCCATGGCAGCAAAGTTCACGGCCTGTTGGCCTGATCCACAAAATCTATTGAGCGTGACGCCTGGCGCATCAAGAGACCAGCCAGCATCGAGCGCTGCCATGCGAGCGATATCCATAGAGTGGTCGCCACTTCCGGCTCCACATCCCATGACAACGTCATCAACATCTGCAGTGTCTAGATTATTGCGATCGCGTAGGGCGTTGAGTACCTGCGCCAAGATGCGTTGAGGATGCACAGGGTGCAATGAGCCGGTTTCCTTGCCTTTGCCACGCGGTGAGCGCACAGCATCGATGATCCATGCTTCTGTTGACATTGATACCCCTTTCAAGCGGTCTACATAGCGTAGGCGTCAATGATGGGCTGCAACTCTGTCGGAGTTGCTCCGTGCAAGATGACTCCATCACAGCCCAGTTCGCGTTGGCGCCGAATGGCTGCAACACAGTTTTGAGGTGAACCAGTCGCCGAGGACGCAAGCCATTGTTCGGGGATCAGTGGTGAGATCCGCTCAAGATCTTGAGTTGAGGCATTGGCATCGATGGCGCCCTGAAAAGTAGAGACAAAGTCATCTTGGCGAAATCGTTTCAAGACATCGGGGTCCCAGTTATTTGTGCGCACCATCAGGTCACCGTAGGCCTGCAGATATGTGGCAAGTCTGCCAACGGTTTTTTTAAGTCGTAGTGCAGGGTCAATATGGTCGCCAATTGTGGCAAAGCACGACCACACTTTGACTGTTGACGGATCACGTCCTGCTTGTTCGGCTGCGCGTTTCACTGTAGTGACGGCCCGTGAAGTGGTGTCGTCGTTGAAAAATGTATGGAGAACTACATTGTCAAAGCATCGACCACCAAGCTCAAGAGTGTTTGGTCCAAATGCGGTCAGCGTGAGTGGTATATCCAAATCAAATGACGGATCAAGTCGCAACACAGGGTACGAACCAGTGATGTCGGAGTAGTTAAAAACTGTCTCACCCCGCCACAACTGGCGCATCAAACCGGCAAAAGATTCCATTGATGCAGTGGTGGCAAGTGGAATTCCAAACGCATTGAACATGAGATCTATTCCGCGACCAATACCCAAACTAAATCGGCCCCCTGAGATGTTGTGCATTGTCGATGCCCATGCTGCGGTGACAATTGGGTGGCGAGTGGTGTGATTGGTTGCGGCAGTCGCAATGGTGATCGTTGATGAAACTGCGGCAGCAGCGCCCGAGAGAGTAGCAGCCTCTTTAATGTTGAAGCGCTCTGAGATAAATGCTGTCCCAAGTCCGAGTTGCTCTGCTTGACGAATTTCATCCAGCATTGCGCGCGAGGTTTGTGGCGCACCAGCAAGCGTGTAAAAACCAAGTTCAGCAAACATGACGCATCCGTACGGACAGACATGTCACGCATCCTTCAAGTTTTTCGTACTCACTAATGTCGACTGTGGTCACGAGGTAGCCCATGGAGCGAAGAATCTCCGCGCTTTGGGGTGCATCAGATGCCATCAGCAGATGATTGTCGTCAATAATGACGACGTGTGCTCCTGACTCTTCGGGCATTGACATGAACTGAGCGAAAACTGACGCATCATCCACAACCGGAAGCCAACCGATAATCGTGCCGTCAGGAAGCGCCGTGACCGCTGACTTGAGGTGCAGAGCCTTGGTCATCGCGACAGCAATCACTGTTGCGCCAAGTGGCGTGACAATCGCGCGAAATTGCTTGATCCCCTCGGAATTCGTGCGAGCACCTTGGCCGATATAGATGGTGTCTGCCACCTTGAGCACGTCTCCGCCATCAAGCGTGCCTGGTGCCACGATGTGGTGAATTGCGTATCCAAGTTGGGCCACGATCGGCTCAATGCTTGCAACTTCGGGTTTGCGCGTGTCGCTGCCGGGTCGTGTCAGTATTGCAGTGCCTTCGTACATCACGATTGCGTCTTCGATGAATACACCGTCAGGACATTCGTCAACTGATGGTGCATGCGTGATGGACCATCCAAAGTCTTGCAGGACATCGACATAGTGACGCCACTGTCTAACAGCAAGTTCGTAGTTAACTTTGCTTCGTTCGATATGAGTGACGAGTCCGTCGTTGAGACAAGGACTTGGATGACGAACAAGAGCCTTCATCAGCGTCAATTATGCGATGGGATCAAGCAGAACGAGCGGTATTTCTCGCGTTGTTTTAACTTGATAACTCGCGTAGCCCTTGTATTTTTCAATGATGACTGGCCATAGCGCAGCGCGCTCTTGCGCATTGGCGATTCGTGCAGTGCGCTTATGTTTTGCCAGGTCTTTGGTCTGCACTTCGACGATTGGGTTATCTCGCAGATTTAAAAGCCAAGCAGGGTGTTGGTCGTCGCCACCCCGAGACGCCACAATAACGATGCTGTTGTTTTGCTGAACCGGCGAAGTCAACATCACCATGCGAGGTTCGCCAGATTTGCGGCCGATTGTGGTGAGTTTGAGTACCGGCATGTTGCCAGCGTCCCAACCTTTTTTGCCTGCCGTAACTTTGAGAAGAGTTCTGTGAAGAAGGTTCATTGTCTTGAGTACTGAGTCGCTAGGCATGATCATCAGATTACTCTTGGTCACCAATCCTTTGTCCGTCGTAGCGTCTTTTTCTCGCTGTCTTTTCGTTTGCTTGAAAGCCTTCTTTCGATCGAGCCACGAGTCGGGCGTGATTTTCTGCGGGGAAGTGGTGGTGGTGCGGCGGCTGAGTCAAGAATTTTTGCTAGTTCACTGAGACATGACTGACGGTTGCGCCATTGACTGCGACTACCGTCGCGCATGATTCGAATTTCTTCGCCCAATGTATGTCGGAGTCGCTCAATTTTTTCGGGAGTGCCGATGACATCGCTGACGACCACTGTCAACATCGCCTTTGACGAGGTCTTGTTGACATGTTGTCCACCTGCACCGCCAGAACGGGCAAATGTCCATGTCATTGATGGATTGGGAACGACGAGATCTCCTGGGGTGCGAAAGTCATCCTCGAGGGCCACGTACACCATTGTGACGCATGAAAGACTCGGCAAACGCAAATGTGAGTGTTTGTTGGGGTTCTCCTCACACGAGACGACGGCTATTCTTGAGCGAGTCCGAGATGAAATGGGGGATTGGACGTGGAAGTACATGTCGACAAATTTGTTAAAGAATACGTTTCGCAGATGGCTGGAAAGTCTGTAGACATCGAGCGTTTCGTTCCTGATGCGAGCGGTCTCACTCCCGAGGGCATGTTGGCTGCATTGGGTCATCCCGACATAGGACGGCTCGGTATCCAACTGATGGCGGATTTTATGGCGCCAACAGGGTCACTCTACTTTGATGCAATCTACGGCGCCTTTCACGGCCAGCGCGATATACGTGCATGGCTCGTTCCAACGATGGCAGAGATTGAGTTCATTGATTTTGTTCCAACAGCAGAACCTGTTTTTTTTGATGATGGAGACGGCATATCGACATTGGACGAGTGGCAGATGTTTGCCAACATGGGAGATGACAAGATTCCGTTGTCGCGAGGCGTCAGCGTGCGTCGATATCGCAATGGATGGATCACTTGGGCATGCGATGTGTATGACACTGGTCCGTTTCGGATTCCGCCGCCTCCAGACTCCGGACTCGAAGCTGCCCCTTTGCCGCCGTATCCAACTGTTGAATGGCCAATAAATCATGAAGTGCCACCAACAGTTGTGCGCACGACAGATTTTGCCGCCGATGCCAACACATTTCATCCCACAGACTCGGTGTATCACGATCCAATTTTTGGAGTGTTTCACGGTCGTGAAGAAATTAGCAATTGGCTCTTGGACATTATGCCGCGAGTCGGCAATGTGGAGTTTGTGCCAGTTGGTCCGCGATTAGATAACGGTTCAGTAATGGTGCAGGAATGGGTGCAGATGGCAGTGCAGCCCGACGGTACTCGCGTGGCGATCGCGCGTGGCACGAGTGTGCGTCGAACAGTTGATGGTTGGGTTGTTTATGCAGCCGACTATTTAGACACGGCACCCTTGTCAGATCCAGCCGTGCAGGCCGCCAGCATCGCCGCCGGCTCAAGCATCACAATTGATGACATCATGCGGTATCGCACGACCTAACACTTTTGCGAGACATGGCCAACGAGTCCTCGTCTGACTTGGTTGTCGACGAGTTGATGGATTCAATGAGAGCGGGTGAAGGGGATCGAACCCTCATAACGAGTTTGGAAAACTCGGACTCTAGCCATTGAGCTACACCCGCGAACGGTGCAATTCTAGCAAGATGATCGCATCTCGCAACATCCAAATTTTCTATAAAGAAGAGGGCGAGGTGCCGAAATACGACTTTGTCATTCGGGGTGAGACGATCTTTAATAGTCAGGCAGTTGCCTGACGACAAGTACTTTTTTGTTTGCGCCAACTAAGGTCAATCGTGTTGTGCTCTTTTGTTAGAAAGTACGTGTATGGTCGAACATTTTGATGTGATAGTGGTTGGTGCGGGCCTATCAGGAATAGGTGCGGCATACCACTTACAGACGATGTGTCCTGATCGCTCATATGTGATCCTCGAAGGACGTCAAGATCTTGGCGGAACATGGGATCTATTCCGGTATCCCGGAGTTCGCTCCGATAGCGATATGCACACGCTTGGTTACAGATTCAAACCATGGACGGCCGCAAAGTCGATTGCAGATGGGCCCGCAATTCTTGAGTATCTGCGCGAGACGGTGAGCGAGAACAACATTGGTGGACATATCCGTTTTGGCCATTTCGTCTCTCGGGCGGAGTGGTCAAGCGACAATGCTCGATGGACTGTGCACACTCAGGACAGTACAACAGGACAAGACGTTGCATTGACATGCAATTTTCTTTTTATGTGCTCGGGCTATTACAGCTACAAAGATGGTTACACGCCAGCGTTCGCCGGTATTGATAAATATGAAGGAACCATTGTTCATCCACAAAAGTGGCCAGAGAACCTAGATTACGCTGGAAAAAAAGTTGTAGTGATTGGTTCTGGAGCCACGGCGATGACATTGGTGCCAGCGATGACAGCCACGGCAGGTCATGTCACAATGCTGCAGCGTTCGCCGACGTATGTCGTTTCGCGTCCGGACAATGACCCAATCGCTGACAAACTGCGCAAGTTCTTGCCACAAAAGATGGCGTATCGATTGACGCGCCTCAAAAACACGACGATGCAACAGATCGTCTATAAAAAGACTCGTACTGAACCTGAAAAAGTCAAAGAGCAGCTGTTGGGATTAGTTCGTGCCGAACTGGGTCCTGATTACGACGTTGACACACACTTCACTCCCACTTACAACCCGTGGGATCAACGGCTGTGTTTGGTTCCCAATAGCGATTTGTTTACGTCGATTCGATCTGGAAAAGCATCTGTCGTGACGGATCAGATTACGACATTTACTCAAACCGGAATCGAACTTGCGTCGGGTCAGCATATTGATGCAGACATCATTGTGACAGCGACTGGCCTGCAGATGGTGACACTTGGCGAGATGGATTTTGTCGTCGACGGTGAAACGATTGATTTCTCTCAAACATGGACATACAAGGGTTGCTCATACTCTGGAGTCCCCAACATGGCGTCATCATTTGGCTATATCAATGCGTCATGGACTTTGCGTTCTGACTTGACGTGTGAATATGTGTGTCGTTTGCTAAACCATATGACCAAAACCAATACAGACCAGTGCACGCCACAATTGCGCCAACAAGATCTTGGGATGTCAGCACGATCCTGGATTGATGGTTTTTCAGCCGGCTATATGGAAAGAACAATGCACCTAATGCCAAAGCAAGGAGATCATGCGCCGTGGGTGAATCCACAAAATTATGGTGCGGACAAAAAGATGTTTCGCAAGGCTCCTTTGGATGACGGCGTCATGCAGTTCACTCGTGCTTTTGCGATAACTGAGTAGTAGTCCTCGGATGCTGCGCGATCTTCTCAAGACATACCTCGGACGTTATTGGTCGCTGCTGTCGTGGGTTCTCGTGTTTCAGACAGTGCAGACGCTCGCTGCACTTTTTCTGCCAACACTGAACGCAGACATTATTAATCGAGGCGTTGCACTTGGTGACACGGGATACATCTGGCGCGTCGGGGCAGTGATGCTCGGCATCACCTGTGTGCAAGTCGTTTTTGCCGTTGCCGCCGTATATTTTGGATCACGAGCGTCAATGGGATTCGGACGCGATGTTCGAGCAGGACTTTTCCATCAAGTCAATGACTTCTCCGCACAAGAGATGACTCATTTTGGAGCGCCATCACTCATCACGCGTATCACCAATGATGTTGCACAGGTGCAAATGCTTGTTCTGACAACATGCACGATGTTGGTAGCCGCACCGATCACCGCTATCGGTGGTTTTGTTCTTGCCCTTAATCAAGATGTCGGTCTCTCGTGGATTCTGGTTGTGGCGATCCCGCTACTCGTTGTCATTTTAGGAATAGTGCTAGTGCGAATGGTTCCCCAATTTCGTTTGATGCAAGAGCGGATTGATCGCATAAATCAGATGTTGCGTGAACAGCTCACGGGAGTACGAGTTGTGCGAGCATTTGTTCGCGAGCCACAAGAGTCTGAACGTTTTGCCTACGGTAATGAATTGCTGACTGACACGGCGCTTCGATCAGGTCGTCTCATGGCTTTGATGTTTCCGATCGTCAACGTAGTGGTAAATATTTCTAGTGTTGCTGTGCTGTGGATAGGTTCCAACAGAATTGCCGATGGCTCGATCTCGGTTGGTTCAATGATTGCCTTTTTGACATATCTCATTCAGATCTTGATGGCGGTCATGATGGCTACTTTTATGGCCGCATTGTTGCCACGGGCGACTGTGAGTGCTGAACGAATTCAAGAAGTCCTGAACACGCCGATATCGATCCTGGTAGCCAAAGATCCCATCACGCAAGTATCAGATATCGCGTCACTCGAACTCAAACATGTCGGATTTAGTTATCCGGGGGCTGCTCAACCAGTGTTGCATGACGTCAGTGTCACGTGTCGTGCTGGCGAAGTTTTGGCAATCATCGGAAGCACTGGCTCAGGCAAGACAACGTTGATGAACCTGATTCCCCGTTTAACAGACGCCACGACGGGTGTCGTGTATGTAGATGGAGTCGATGTATGCAAACTTGCGCCACACGTGTTGTGGTCGCGAGTGGGAGTTGTTCCACAAAAGCCGTATCTATTCTCCGGAACAGTTGCATCAAACCTTCGTTATGGCAAACCCGATGCAACGCAAGATGAGATGTGGGAGGCATTGCGCATTGCTCAGGCTGCGGATTTTGTCGAGCAAATGCCGGGTGGGCTGAACGCAGCAATTTCTCAAGGTGGGGCCAACGTTTCGGGGGGACAGCGACAGCGACTAGCGATAGCACGAGCTCTTGTACATCGGCCAGAGATCTATCTATTCGACGATTCATTTTCAGCTCT
>CANLAH010000092.1 GCA_947488685.1 Acidimicrobiaceae bacterium
TCTGCAGCAGAAAACCTTGCTGCTCTTTATGAAGAGCGCCAGTCCAGTGCAACCGGTGAACTTGCAGTGCTGTTACGCCAAGAACGAGATAGGCGAGATCTGACAGCATTAGAGGAAGCCAAACGGATCTCTGACGGCTACAGCAGTAAGTATGCTTCTTCGCGAAATCAATATAAGAACTTGCCAAAAGTGTCGGCACGAAGTCAGACTGCAATCAACGCCGCCTTGTCTCAACTTGGCGTTCCGTATCGATACGCTCGAAGCAGTCCCGGTGTTGCATTTGACTGTTCTGGGCTCACCACTTATGCGTGGGCTAAAGCTGGCGTTGGTTTGCCACGAAACTCACGACAGCAGTACAACGCGCTTCCGCATATTCCGCAATCAATGGCGATGCCTGGTGACTTAATGTTTTATGGAAGCCCTATCGGTCATGTTGGCATCTATCTAGGCGGCGGTCGACTGGTGCACGCACCGCAAACTGGCGATGTTGTCAAGATCAGTGCTATCCGTTGGAATCGCGTTATTGGCGTTGCCCGTCCTGGCTGATGCGGCACCATCAACGGCGAAGTACCGTATAACTCGTGCAGGGAATTGATGAAACACGCGTACAAGATTGGCTCAATCGCAATGTTCAAGGTCTTGAGGGTCCGTACCAGTACACGCTGATCGCAGGGGGCCGCAGCAACCTGACGTTCTTGGGCACAGATACGCACGGAACACAATTTGTGTTGCGTCGTCCTCCGCTTGGTCATGTTCTCGCTACCGCTCACGACATGGCTCGCGAGCACAAGATCATTAGTGCAGTCGGAAAATCATCAGTCCCGGTGCCACGAACTCTCGGATTATGTACTGATGAAACAGTCAACGGTGCACCATTTTATGTGATGTCGTTTGTAGAGGGCAAAGTGCTGTCGTCTGCTGAAGACGGCGAACTGCTACCCGAAAACTTGCGCCAACATGCCAGTGAACATCTTGTTGATGTGTTGGCAGACCTGCATGCCGTCGACATTGATGCAGTAGGCCTAGGCGATCTTGCAAAACGCGAAGGATACGTTGCTCGTCAAGTAAAACGTTGGAGCACGCAATGGGACAATTCTAAAACGCGAGAGTTGCCAGCCATTGAAGAAGTCAGTCGGTTGTTGGCAGAGAATATTCCACAACAACAAGGTGTTGCCATTGCACACGGTGACTACCGATTCGGAAACTGCCTGACCAGTCTTACGACCGGACTCATCACCGCCGTTCTTGACTGGGAGTTGTGCACACTCGGTGATCCGCTTGCTGATCTTGGATACATCGGTGTGTACTGGAACGATTACGGACATCCCATCATGCGCACGAACGATCCGTCTGGCATCAAGGGCTTTCCTAGTTACGACGATCTCGTACAGCGCTATGCCATAAAGACAGGACGAGATGTCAGCAAAATTGGTTATTACAAAGCCTTCTCAAGTTGGCGCTTGGCTGTCATTAGCGAAGGTGTGTATGCGCGCTATCTGCATGGCGCGATGGGTGATGACGGGTTCGATCCGGAGCCAATGAAAGAGAGTACGACACAACTAGCCGAGTCAGCACTCGAGTCTTTGAAAGGCGCACTGAAATGACACAGATTGATCTTGAGGGCTGGCAAAGAAGCTCGTTCACGGCGGCGAGTCTCACGCGTGATGTGTATCGACGTGGCACAGGTCCAGTGGTGATCGTTGTGCATGAGATACCCGGAATCACACCTGCGGTAAAAAAATTTGCAACCGATGTTGTTGACGCCGGTTTTACAGTCGTCATGCCAAACCTTGTTGGCACTCCGGGCAAGAAGGCAAGTAGTTCATATATGACATCGTCAATGCTCAAAGTTTGCGTATCGCGTGAGTTCACCAACATGGCTCTCAATAAAACATCGCCAATCATTGCGTGGTTGCGCGCACTCGCGCGGTCACTTCATATGGAGATCGGTGGTAAAGGCGTCGGAGCAATCGGCATGTGCTTTAGCGGTGGATTTGCGCTTGGCATGATGGTGGACGACATCATGATTGCCCCAGTGTTGTCGCAGCCCTCACTGCCATTTTCTGTCGGCAAGGCTCGTGCTGGCGACCTCAACCTCAGCCCGGCCGATGCCATCGTGGTGCGTCAACGAGCCCAAGCAGGCTGCCAGGTTTTGGGGCTTCGGTACGACAAGGACAAGTTGGTCGGCGACAGATTTGCTGCGTTGCACAATCTGCTCGGTGATGCCTTCATTGCCATTGAGTTGCCGTCTCAAAACCCCAAAGATCACAGTGTGCTGACCGAACAACGAGATGAGCCAAGCGTGGCCCGGGTGATTGAGTTCCTGCGCTCCAAACTGCAGTAGCCCGGTCAACCCCGAGTTCCTGCGCTCCAAACTGCAGTAGCCCGGTTAACCCCGACACACCCTCTGAATATCATGTAGGAATAACACTTAATTAGTGTTATGATGTAGTTACTACATCTAAATATAGCTCACGAAAGGGGCCCTGCAATGACCACCAACCCAACCAATCCCGTTACCCACCTCTACATCCTGATCGACCGATCAGGCTCAATGTCGTCCATCGCCAACGATGTCATCGGCGGATTCAACCAGTTGATCGCCAACCAGCGTCGTGACGGCATTGATGCCCGAGTCACGCTGGTGCAGTTTGACTCTCAAGATCCAAGCGACGTCATTGTGGCTGGTGCCAATATCAGTGAAATCGTCGAACTAGACGGACACACCTATCTGCCCCGTGGCGGAACACCCCTTCTAGACGCAACCGGTCTGTTGATCGGACGTGGTCGAGTTGAGCAGGCTGCTCGCGAGGTAACTGGTCTGCTCAAAGAAAACATCGTGTTCGTCACCATCACAGACGGTGAAGAAAACCAAAGTCGTGAGTACGACCTTGACCGCATTCGCACGCTCATCAAAGAGTGTGAAGACGATCACGACTGGACATTCGTCTTTTTGTCGGCAGCACTTGATGCTTACGCAGACGCAGGTCGCGTCGGAGTATCGGTCGGATCCAACCAGGCCTTTAGTCCTTCAAGCGATGGCACGCGCCGGGCATTTGAGAGTCTCGACACAAATCTCAAGAGCTATCGCGACAAAAAACGTCGTCACGAGTCCACCAACAAGCAAGAGTTCTTCGAGACCAAAGAGGCAGAAGATCAGCGCAAAAAAGACGAGAACTAATCTCGTCTAGCGCGGTCCACCATCGACGTTGAGCAGAGAGCCCGTGGTGTAACTGCTCGCGTCACTTGCCAAATACAGTGCGGCGCCAACTATTTCGTTGGGTTGGCCGCCGCGCTGTAAGGCATAGTTCGTTCGCGCAGCCTTCGTGAATTGCTCAATATCCCACGCTTTGGAGATATCAGTAAAAAATGGTCCAGGCACAATGCAGTTCACCCGCACCTTTGGCGCCAGTGCTCGCGCCAGGCTCATCGTCAAATTGTTCACGGCGGCTTTTGCCGCTCCGTAGATCACTTCGTTGGCCCCCGGGCGTTGGCTCGAAATGGACGACACGTTAATGATGGTTCCACCATTGTGTTGCGCCATGTGTGTGCCAAGTATTGCTGACAATCGAAACGGCCCCTTAAAATTAACGCCAAGAACTTTGTCAAAGAGATCTTCAGAGATCTGTTCTACTGATGGGTATAGAGGCGACATACCAGCGTTGTTCACCAAAATATCAACAGATCCAAATTCATCAAGTGCAACCCGAGCGAGTCTGTCGGCGTCATCCCACGATGCTGCGTGATATGCCACAGCAAGCGAGCGTTGTCCGAGTGAACGAATTTCATTAGCGACAACCTCGCAGTTCTCCAACTTGCGACTAGCCACAATCACATGCGCACCATGTTGGGCAAATGCCAACGCCATTTCGCGACCCAATCCGCGACTGCCACCCGTGATGAGCGCCACGCGTCCACTGAGGTCGAACAAGTTTTTTGCCGAGAGCGGAGTTGTCATAGTCGTGTCACTTTCAGTGTGAGAGTTGGACTGCGAAATGACCGCAGTGCATCATCAAGTGTTGCACCATCTGCAAGGGTCACAAGAACGTGTCGCGCCAATAAGCCCTTTGTCGCCTTGGCATCATGTCCAATGGCTTTTCCGGTTTTAGCCAGAAAGTTCACCTCGATGAACGCGGTTCGGTCAGCAAAGACGGCGCGATGTTCGATGGTGAGCAAATCCAGTACCGGGCGTTTTTTGGCATATGCCCGCACGACGGCAGAAACTGATTCGCGCCAAAATGCCGACATTGTTCCGAGGTCATCTAGTCGTGCGCCCATCTTGAGGCGATAGTCGGGGAGTGCATCGATGGCACGCACAACTCCGGCAAGGCCAGACGGAACAAGAAGCGATGTGAGCGCTGATTTTTTTACAGCGGCGGGCAACGAGGCAAGATCGAGATGATCCCATACGACTCCCGTGTAGCGCTGCCATGCCGGCAATATTGGTGATTTCAGCAATGTGGAGTTGGCGCGTTGTGCACGTTCAAGGTGTGCACCATTGACTCCGAGAAGTTTTTGTGAGCCTCCACCGTTTGCCCGCAGCGCGGCAATCACTTGTTTGCGCTGTGGTGCGAGTTCACCCAAAGGGCCTTCATCGACAGACCAATGTGTGCCTGGAGTTCCGCCCTCTGCTTTGCCTTCTGATGGGGGCAACAAGATGATTGGTGACATTTGACGCAAAGACGATGATGCTGAAGTTGCAGTTCCCACTCGCTGATTCTGCCCGATTGGTTCTACGCTGTCACTATGCGAGTACACGTTGATGCGCAAAAATGCCAAGGACATAGCCGCTGCTACGCCCTTGCCCCTGAACTTTTCGACATTGACGATTACGGCAATGCGCACGAATTGAACGATGGTGTTGTGCCTGCGGGGCTTGAAGACCGCGCCCGCCTCGCACAAGCAAATTGTCCTGAGTTCGCCATCATCATCCACGAGTAATTACCCATAGCAATAAGGAATCCCCCCATGACATCTATCTACGGTCCAGTCACTGACTGGGAACGCGACTTTGATCACGCTGATCCTGAGTACAACGCCAATGTTCATCAGATCTGGGATGACTTGTTGAATAAAAAACAATGCCCCGTTGCGCACACTGAGCGCTACGGCGGAACATGGTTGCCGCTCACACACGAACTTGTTCGTGAGATCGCGTATGACACAGAACATTTTACGAGTCGCTCTGTTGTCGTGGGCACCACAAAGCCGAGCCAGTTCGATCCGCAGCCACCACCGTCACCGATTGGCAATGCACCACCGATTAGCAGTGACCCTCCGTTCCATGCAGAAGCACGACGCTTGCTGCTGCCAGCTTTTTCTCCAAAGAAAATCGACCCGTGGGCCAGCGAGATTCGTCGGATCTGTCACCAACTCATTGATGACATGGGAGATGTGCAGTTTGTCGATGCCGCTCAGCAATACAGTCAAGATATTCCAGTGCAAGTTATTGCTCGCATGCTTGGTTTCCCCGTGCAAGATGCCGACAAGTTTCGACACTTCGTCCATCTTGTGCTTGAGAGTGTTAATGAAGATCGCGAAACACGCCTGGCAAAGTTCATGGTTTTTGATGAGTATCTCACTCACCAAATCAACGACCACATTGCCAATCCGCGTGATGACCTCACAACGTATTTATTGAACGCCGAAATCATGGGCAACAAACTCTCGCCAGAACATGTGGGCGGCACAATCATTCTGCTTCTCGTGGCTGGCATCGACACAACATGGAGCGGAATCGGATCCTCATTGTGGCACCTCGCCACCAATGCTGTCGATCGTCGTCGCCTGGCAGAAAATCCAGCCATGATTCCCACTGCCGTTGAAGAGTTTTTGCGCGCCTATGCGCCCGTCACAATGGCGCGACTCGTGCGCGATGATTATGACTTTCACGGATATGCAATGAAAGAAGAAGACTGGGTCTTGCTTCCGTTCCCTGCTGCCAACCGAGATCCAGACGTTTTTCAAGACCCCGACACTGTGGTGATTGATCGTGAAGAAAACCGACACGCCGCCTTTGGTCTCGGAATTCATCGTTGCCTGGGCTCAAACTTGGCGCGACTCGAGATGAACGTGGCAATTGAGGTCTTCCTCGAACGATTCCCAGACTTTGAATTAGATCAGAGCGAAGAAGTGACGTGGAGTGTGGGTCAGGTTCGTGGACCACGCAAGCTTCCCGTGCGTATCACAGCCCGCTCGTAGACTGACCAGGTGTCTGTCGCAAATGCTGATCAACTAAATCCCAATCAGCACGAGGCTGTCTTTCATTCTGGGGGTCCACTCCTAGTCATTGCAGGTGCCGGCAGCGGCAAAACGCGCGTGCTCACGCAACGTATCGCTCACTTAGTTCGAACAGGCGTGCATCCCATGCACATCTTGGCAATCACGTTCACCAATAAGGCTGCCGACGAAATGCGTCATCGCGTGGCAGACCTTGTCGGAGACGTCGCGAGCAAAATGTGGGTCAGCACTTTTCACAAGGCATGTGTTCGCATGTTGCGCATGAACGCCGACCGCATTGGCTACAACAAGGCCTTTACTATTTACGATTCACAAGACAGCAAGCGCCTCGTCGGCTATGTCATTCGCGACATGGGTCTTGATCCGCGCAAGTTTCCGGCAGGAGCAGCGCAAGCACGCATCAGTCTCTGGAAAAACGAACTCATCGATGCCAACAAGGCCCATGACATCGCCAGCAATATTGTGGACAAAAAGCATGCCGAAGTTTTTGCTGAATACCAAAATCGGCTTTTGCGTGCTGGGGCAATGGACTTCGACGATCTCTTGCTCAATACAGTCAAACTATTGCGAGAGTGTCCAGATGTATTGGCCATGTATCAGACTCGTTTCGAACACATTTTGGTTGATGAATATCAAGACACCAACCAAGCCCAAAACCAAATCGTGCTCATGCTGGGGGCCAAGCACCACAATGTTTGCGTCGTCGGCGACACTGACCAAAGTATCTACAAATTTCGTGGTGCAGATTTTCGTAATCTGACAGAGTTCGAAACAGCCTTCCCTGATGCAACCGTGGTGGTGTTGGCACAAAATTATCGCAGCACACAAACTATTCTCACTGCAGCAAATGCAGTGATTACGCACAACACAGGTCGGCACCCCAAAGACCTCTGGACAGCACACGGCGGTGGCGACAAAATAGTTCGCTATTTTGCTCAAGACGAATACGACGAAACCGGATGGGTCGCAACCACTGCAGATCATCTGCACGAAACAGCCGCTCGCCCATGGCGCGAGATGGCGGTGTTTTATCGTGCCAACTCACAGAGTCGCGTTATGGAAGAAGCACTCATGCGTCGCGGTATTCCCTACAAAGTTGTGGGTGGCACAAAGTTCTACGAACGCCGAGAAGTACGAGATGCGTTGGCGTATCTCAGGGCGGCTGCAAATCCTGCTGATGAAATCAGTCTTAAGCGCATCATCAACGTCCCTAAACGTGGCATCGGTGACACCAGTCTTGCCAAGGTCGATGCATGGGCTCGTCAACAAGACATCGGCTTTCGTCAGGCGCTTGTTGATTGTGCTCAGGCCGGCGTCGGAGCAGCAGCAGTGCGAGGCATCACATCATTTCTCGAACTCATGGACACACTTCACGCGGCTATTCCAAATGGACCATCCGAAGTTCTGCAGACGGCAATGGACAACAGCGGCTACATCCGCGAACTTAACGAAGAAGACACTGTCGAGTCAGCAGGTCGACTCGAAAACATTGCAGAGTTCATCGGTTCTGCTGCTGAATACACCGTGGTGGATGAGTTCTTAGAGCAAGTGTCACTCGTTGCCGACACCGATGATCTCAACGAAGAAAACCATATTGTGCTCATGACTCTTCACGCTGCAAAAGGCTTGGAGTTTCC
>CANLAH010000093.1 GCA_947488685.1 Acidimicrobiaceae bacterium
GGCTCCGATGACATAGGACGGTCTCAGCTCTGCGGCGAGCAGGATGTGGACCAACATCGCCGACGTTGTGGTCTTACCGTGAGTACCAGCAACTCCGATGCTGCGCACCAAAGAACAGATCGCTGCAAGCATTTCGGATCTGTGAAGCACCAAGACTCCGGCGCCAGACGCCGCAAGAATCTCGATGTTGTCACGAGGAACTCCGGTTGAATACGTCACTGCATCGACGTCAGCAACAACGTCCACGGAGTGGCCGATAGAGACATTGATTCCGCGCGACCGCAGGGATTGCACCGCCGCATTCTCGCGAATGTCAGATCCGGTGACTGCGTGTCCCATTTCATGTAACACGATGGCAATGGCACTCATACCTGGGCCACCGATTCCCACCACATGAATGCGCTGAGCATGATTGAGATCAATTTCTAATTTCATCACTGGTCCATTGTCTCACGCCAATATTGTATTGGAGGCGCCTCAACGACGGCTTGCGTCTTCAATCACATCTCTCAGGGTGGTGCCTCGGTGTAATTCACCACAATTTCGAGCGGCTATGGCAAGATTTTGACGCGTCGACGGGCTCTTAAGCAAAGAGGCGATGGCATCGGTCAATGCACCTGCCGCTAGATCTGATTCATTAACAACGAGTGCCGCTCCTTGATCGTGTAACCATGCGGCATTGAGTTGTTGATGATCCTCAGATGCATTTTTCCACGGCACCAAAATTGTCGCAACACCCACTGCCGCTATCTCTGCAATAGTGCTTGCACCTGCGCGACATATCATGACGTCGGTTGCCGCCAAGAGATCTGTCATGCGAGTTTCATAGGCGACACGCGAGTACCACACTCCTGATGGTGCATGGGGTGCAAGTTGAACAATATGGCGTTGACCGCAGACGTGGTACAGAGCAGTTGAATTTGCTTGTTGTTCTCCTAAGGATTGCAAGATGCGATCAATATTGTCGTTCAGAACAGTCGAACCAAGCGAGCCACCAACAACCGTGAGCATGATGCGATCTTGGGGCACCCCTAGTGCAAGACGAGCATTCACTCGTCGCGTCGCAACATCTAACTCGCGAATTTCACGACGAACCGGCGCGCCCGTCACAACAGCGCCTGGCAGCGGCGAACCGCCAAAGGCTGCTGCCACAGAAGTTGCATGTTTTGCCTGACGACGAGTCGCTAAGCCAGGTGTTCTGTCGTAACTCACACAGACAAGGGCTACTCCACTCAGACGTGCCGCAAAAGCCATTGGAGAACTGGCATAACCCCCGACGGAAACGACAACGGCGGGCTTCCATTGACGAATCAAACGATATGCCTGCATATACGATCTCGCGATCGCTTGTGGCAATAGTGCATTACGCAACACTGACTTGAAACTCGCGCTTCTTTGCAATCCAGAAATCGGTAGATACTCACATTCGAATATGAGGTCTTTCATTAATGTTTTCTCGATGCCGCGACGACTCCCGACATAGCGCAGAGATTGAGGTGCATGCCCAGCGTCCTGGAGAAGCTCGAGTATCGCAATCGCAGGGACAACATGCCCACTTGTGCCACCACCCGTGACAACTGCAAAGACTTCTGTAGAGGACATGTTCTATTTCATGTTACGGGCAACATTGAGCAACACTCCGGCAGCAGCCATTGACACCATCAATGAAGATCCTCCTGCAGAAATAAAGGGAAGGGTCAGCCCTGTCAGCGGAAGGCTGCCTGTGGCACCCCCAATATTGATAATTGACTGAAATGCAAACCAACCAGCTATTCCGGCAGCGAGTAGTGAACCAAACATTTCACGAGCCCCAAGCGCAACTCGCATGCCCAAAACAACAAGAACCATAAATGAACCAATCACTGCGACTGAGCCGACCGCACCAAGTTCCTCCGCAACGACGGTAAAAATAAAGTCGCTATGCGCAAGAGGTAGGTAACCCCATTTGGTGCTTCCTTGACCGATGCCCGCACCCGTAGGCCCACCATTGGCAATTCCCAAGAGTGATTGATGTACTTGGTAGCCAAGTTTTCCTTTGGTCTCTGACGGATTCAAAAATGCAGTCACGCGATCGCGAGCAACCTCTTGTGTAGTAAGGATGATCACGCCAACTATGCCAGCACCGCTGGTAAACATCCCGACCCATTTCCAGGGCATGCCGGCAAAGAAACAAATCATCAGCACGATTCCGACGAACACAAGTGCTGAACCAAAGTCGCTCTGCAACCCACTGAGGCTCGCCCCTACGGCCATGACCGCCATGCATGGCGCCAATGTTTTTTTGAACACATTGAGATATCGATGTCTTCGAGCAATGAGATCAGCGCAAAATAGAACAACAACGAGTTTTGACAGCTCCGATGGTTGAAAACTTAGTGGGCCAGCATTCACCCATGCGCGTGCCCCATTGACTTCTTTGCCGATTACAGGAAAAAAAGGAAGCAGATTGAGCAGGAACGCAATACCAAGCAGCGGCTTCACAAACCTTCGATAATCGTTATATGGATGTCGATATGTGAAAGCCATCGCAATTGAACCAAAGACAGCCCAGAGCAGCTGCCGTCTAAAAAGACTCCACGGGGAATTTCCCTCTTGAAAGGACGTCACAGCAGATGATGACAACACCATCACGACGCCGAGCAACGTCAAAAAAGTGACAATAATCAAAATTCCAAAAAACGTTGTCGTTGGCGCGTTCTGCGACAGTTTACGCTTCGCCGCAGTACCTGATTTTTGCAGCGTATGAATACGCCTCTCAGACATACTCCGTGGTCTTGGTAGTGCTTGCGTGGTTGTCACTTTCTGCTCCCTTGATTGATGGATTGATCACCGCATAGATCGCGTACGCATTTCTGAAAATCATCGCCACGTTCGTTGTAGTTGGCATACCAGTCATAACTCGTGCACGCTGGAGACAAAAGAACAGCATCACCACTTTTGGCCATCGATGCGGCCTGTTCAACCGCTTGTTTCATTGTCTGGGCGGAACGTATTTCACAAATGCCTTGAAATGCATCTTCGACCAGTGCGGCGTCCTCGCCAATTGCAACCACACCGCGCATGCGTTTTGGTTCCGATGCTAAAAGTGTCAGATCAAGATCTTTATTCCGGCCCCCAGCTATCAACACGATACTTTCAAAACCCTTAATGGCTGTCAACGCCGCATGGGGACTCGTGGCCTTCGAATCGTCATACCAGCAGACGCCCTCATTTGTCGTTACTAACTCAATTCGATGGTGAGCAAGAACAAAGGAAGACAGACTCGATGCGAGTGTGGCGCGATCAACGACGCCCGACTCAAGTACGAGCGCACACGCTGCTAATGCATTTGTAATGTCATGCGGCAGTGCACGCCATAGATTAGATACATCGCATAAAGACCCCTGTGGCCCAACAAGCACTCCGTCCTTGACGCAATAGTCAGCGTCAGTTAATCCAAACGTGACCGTGCGTAGTCCGGAAGCACGTGCGGCCTCGCGAATCATTTCATTTTCAACCGGAATAATTGCAACGTCTCCCACGTTGGAATGTGCCCAGATCTTTTGCTTTGCAGCCACGTAGTTCTCGAGGTTTTCGTGCCAATCTAAATGGTCTGGTGCGAGATTGAGCCACACGCTCGCCGAGGCCCGAAACATTTGTGTGAACTCGAGACGAAAACTAGAACATTCAACAACGAAGACGTCAATGCTTTGCTCCAGCGCGGCGATGAATGGAAGATCGGTGTTGCCCACTTCTGCCACACGCTTGCCGGCACCACGAATTAACGCGGCAGCCAGCATTGTTGTCGTTGTCTTGCCATCAGTTCCCGTAACAGCCAATATTGGTCGT
The DNA here is from genome assembly GCA_947488685.1 of Acidimicrobiaceae bacterium. Lineage (GTDB taxonomy): Bacteria > Actinomycetota > Acidimicrobiia > Acidimicrobiales > Ilumatobacteraceae > UBA2093. The sequence goes on from CANLAH010000093.1 coordinate 3,829, forward strand.
GTACCACCGACTCTGTCTTGCTCCCATTCATAAGCGATATCAATTTCGGAGCGCACAGCAATCCGCTGGGCCCGCGCCGCGAGAATGACTGGATGCGAGGGAGCAACACCAGGTGCCGGCACAAGCACTTCAACATTTTGTAAAAAAGCACGCAGCGTCTTGGCGTCATGCACGCGAGTGAACGGCGAATCTATGCTCTCTGCAAAGTTTTGAAGATTTTCAGATTCATCGTCGTCGCCAACCCGTACACCAATCCCTTTTGCGCTCATCGCTATCGCGGTCGCTTGTCCAGCAATCCCTAATCCGTAGACGGCCGCTCGTCTCATTACTTGAGACCTTGCGTGAGATCTGAAAGACGCGTGAAATCGGCAATGAATATTGCCAACGATGCCGCAACGCAAATACCAGAAATAATCCAGAAACGAATAATCACCGTCGTCTCAGGCCATCCCTTCAGTTCAAAATGGTGGTGAATGGGTGACATTCGAAAGAGTCTTTTTTTGCGACCAGATGCTTTGAACACGGTCATCTGTATTGCAACCGATCCAGCCTCCATCACGTTGAGTGCACAAATTAACGGCAACAGCAACTGTGTATTGGTCGCTACTGCCATCATGCCAAGCGCCGCACCTATTCCTAGTGCCCCGACATCACCCATAAAAATTCGTGCCGGTGCCGCATTCCACCATAAAAACCCACCGCATGCTCCCGCCAATGCCGCTGACATCACAGCAAGGTCAAGCGGATTCACTAACTGATAGATAGTGGGATTACGAAATGCCCAATAAGCAATAATCGTGAATGCCAAAAACCCAAATAACGCAGAACCCGCGGCCAGTCCGTCAAGACCATCTGTGACATTGACTGCATTGGTCGTTGCCCACACCATCAAAGATGTCCAGACGACCCAAATGATGGGTTGTAATTGCCATCCAGGAAGATTCCAGCGAGTAAACGACAATGTTTCACTGACTCCTGTACTCGTCAGCATGAGGGTCATGACCGCTACAACAATTCCGAATGTTATGTAGCCTTTCTTTTTCCAAAATATGCCACGATTATGCCCGTAACGCACTTTGAGATAGTCGTCAAGAAATCCCATGAAAGCCAAAATTGCAATACCTAGCCACATGATGAGTGCTTGATCAGAAAACGCCAGACCATGACGCAAATGCGCGACGACCCATCCGATAAAAGCTGATCCAATAATGGCTGTGCCACCCATCGTTGGTGTTCCTTGTTTTGCCATGTGATGCACAGGCCCGTTGTCCTCTTTGCCCAAGATTGGTTGTCCGACACCGAGATTCGCAAAAAACCGCATCAGCAAGCGAGTCGCCGCTAACGATAAAGCCATCGCCACCGCACCAGAGAGCAAGACGGCAATCATGCGGGCTTTCCAATTTGCAAATTCAGTAATTCGCGCACCACGGCGACATCATCAAACTCTTCACGGTGGTGGGCAAACTCTTGCGTGGTCTCATGCCCTTTTCCGGCAACAATCACTATGTCGCCCATGTGTGCAGATTGCAAAGCATCTGAAATCGCCGCCCGACGATCTGAATTGCTGTTCACAATGCACGTCGCACTCGCCGGAATACCTTCGAGTATTTGTTGGATGATGTCGAGAGGATCCTCACTTCGGGGATTATCTGATGTCACCATCACGTTGTCGGAGTATTGCGCGGCAACGCCGCCCATGAGAGGCCTTTTGCCAGAATCTCGGTCGCCACCGCATCCAAACACAACATGCACGCGCCCGGCGCAGACAGCACGTCCTGCTTGTAATACTTCTGCCAAACCCTCGGGCGTATGGGCAAAATCAACAACCACAGTAAAGTCTTGCCCAGCATCGACTCGTTCAAATCTTCCAGGAACTGACTGAACCTGAGTCGCTGCGCGAGCGATCTCTTTAGGCGTGAGTCCTAACTCACGTGCGACAGTACAAGCGGCAAGAAGATTCATCACATTAAATCTCCCACCAATTGGGGCAACAATCCTGACTCCCTCCCATTCAAACTCAATGGCCGAAGCAGTTATCTTTACTGCCGTAATATCGTCTAATGAAAAGGTAGCCGTTGGAATTGTTGCCGCATCAAACAGTAAGCGGCCTCGAGTATCGTCCGCATTGACCACCGCACGAATGGCGTGATCTTGGCGAAACAGTGCGGCCTTTGCGGCAAAATATGCTTCTTGCGTTTCGTGATAGTCCAAGTGATCGCGACTGATGTTCGTAAACACCGCTACTTCAAACTGGATGCCATTAATACGACTTTGATCAATCGCATGTGATGTGACTTCCATAATCACTACCTGTATGTCGTTTTCAACGGCTTTTGCAAGTTGTTTTTGAAGAACAGGCGCTTCTGGGGTTGTGCGTTCGTTAGTTAAAGTCCCAAGTGCCTGACTTGTTACTCCTGCAGTATTGAGAATCGATGACAATAATGATGCAGTTGTTGTCTTGCCATTTGTTCCAGTGATTCCGACGACTCTCAGTTTTGTGGAGGGGTCGCCATACAGCGTTTTTGCATAGTGGCCAATTACTGCGCGAACATTGGCAACAATGATTTGTGAAACGTTCTCAACTTCTGGTAGATAGTGCTCGACCAACAAAGCCGATGCTCCACTTTTAACGGCATTGACTGCAAAAGCATGGCCATCAAAGTTGGCCCCACGCACGCAGCAGAACAAATCCCCTTCACCGACGGAGCGCGAATCCATTGTGATTCCGCTGACCAGACGATCTGTGACACCAGAAATAATATATTCTGATGCGTTTGTTTGCGTGCAGAGCTCCTGCACTGTCAGAGTCTTACATTCTGCTTGAGCCGCCATCATCAAATCTCCATCACCCGTCAGTGTGAACTCGCTGTGGCAGAGAGTTTTCGACAGCCGCTACCGACTCCCGTTGGAGGTATCTGCAGTTCGTGGATTGCCACCTCTGCCAGGCGCGAAAAGACGGTCGCTGCCGCAGTTCCGCCAAATCGTTCGCGAGTATTTCCATTGGGCTCATCAATATTGACAAGCATCGTGATTTGAGGATCGTCTGCAGGGAAATAACCGACAAACGAAGCGAAATACTTTCGTCCACCAGTATTAGTTGTATACGTACCATTTGCCTGTGCTTTGTATCCCGTGCCAGTTTTGCCAGCCACTTTCATTCCCTTAACTTGTGCAAGTTTTCCGGTACCTGCGCAGACAACTTCTTTGAGCAGACTCGTCATTGTTGTCGCCGTTGATTCTTTTAGAACTTGATGTGTTGCTGAGGCGGCAGTTTCATGGATCACTCCATTTTCATCAATTGTTCCTTTAATGAGTTTCGGGGCTACGTATTGACCACCATTGGCCACAACATTTACACCAGCCAACATCTGCAACGGTGTCGCGGCGTAACCGTAGCCATAGTCCACGGTAATTTTTTGGGTTCCGTACCAGTCTTTTATTGGACGCAAGATTCCCCTACTCTCACCCGGATACTGCAGTCCAGTTTTCTCGCCAAACCCGAATGCCCGTAGATAGTTACGTTTTTCATCAAGCGTTACTGTCTCGCTGATTTTCACCGCGCCAAGGTTTGAACTATCACGCACGATATCCCGAGTGGTCATTGACATTAAGCCGTGAGAATACGCATCACGAATTGTAAACTTGTCGACCCGCAAAGAGCCAGGAACCTTGTATGAAGAATCCTCGGTGGCCCTCCCCAAGTCAAGCGCCGAACTCACGCTAAAAACTTTTGCTACTGAGCCAGGTTCGTGGGCTTCAACCGCCGCAAAGTTTCCTGTTGCTAGCCCAACCGTGCCATCAAGTGCCCGTCGCACATTTGACATCGCATATATTTCGCCTGTGCGCGAGTTCATCATGATGACAGTTCCAGCTTTTGCGCTTAGTTGTGTCACGCGTTGAATTAATGCTTGGTCAGTTTGAA
>CANLAH010000094.1 GCA_947488685.1 Acidimicrobiaceae bacterium
GCCAACACTGCGACATGCGAGTTGAAACGAGGTGCCAGAGATCTCTTTGCTCATCCACGCTCTAGCGACCTCATTAAGGCGGCCGAGATCTTGAAGAACTGCAATAGGTTCTGGGCCTTCGAGTTGCTCGCCGGATTCCAGAGCATTTTCGTGGAAAGTTAAGAAGTCAAAATTTTCTTTAGCAAGGCGGAGCGCTTCTTTCATTGAAGCGACTGCTTTTATTCCTGCAGTTGTGCCCGCACTTGTCTCGAGGTCAACATTTCTCAAAATGAGTTGATCAACTTGTCCACTTTTTCTATCAAGTTTCGTTCGTTGTTCGCCAATCATTCTGTCGGCATCAGCAATTTGGGCCTGTAAATCAACGATATTGCGTTCGTATTCGTCGATAGTGGCGTTTTGTGCGGCAAAAAGTTCGGACGGAATACTCGTTAGTGCGTCGGCGGTTGTGTCGTGATCGAGGTCTTCTTCAAATTCTTCAAAGTCTTCGAAATCATCCCGCGGTGGTGGCGGAACGCGTGGTGATGCCAATGCCAATGCACCAGTTTCAATAACAACACGCACTAAGCGATCACGCTCTGCCTTGAAAGAACTGCTCGTTGTTTCTCTCAGCAACAGTGTGAATGGATCAGCCCTACCCGCCCAGTAGACGCGTATGGATCCTGGTCCAAGAATAGTGTCACCAGTGAGTTCGTTGAATCCTCTGAGAGCTTCTGGGGTGTTGAGAATCACGATGTGAGCCAAGCCTGAAAGTGGTCCAGCACCGTCTCGAAAAAGTGGAGCTGAGGCGCGTTCGTAATCTGTAACTTCTACAAGGACCGGGAGGCGTCGACTCGGGGCATCGACGAATGCACCGAAGGTGTTTCCTTGCAGTGATGTTGTGGCGATTGATGATCGAACAGTGAGCTGATGATTGGCATCGTAGACCGTGACTTCTTGAAGTACGCGAGCGACGAGTTGCACAATGAGTGCCTGCGGAAGATCAGTTGATCGTGACGGGGCAATTCGATTGCTTGTAGGGATGAGGACGCTTCGAAGATCAAAGGTGAGCAAACCATTGATGTACACAATGGTGACAGTGAAAGATCTTGTATGACTACCACCAAGGGGACTCTCGTCGATTGACAATCGGAACACGGGATCGTCTGTTCCTTCGCGTGTGCGCACAAATGTTCCGGCAGGTCTTTGGTCGCTCGGAAAATTATCAAGTAACCAATCAGAGACAATATCAATGACTGTGATTCGTTGTTGTTGAGAACACGGCTCTGTTGTAAATGAAACGGCGTAAGTCGTTCTCATCTCGGAGTCCCGGAAGTAATACGGGGTCTAGCGAAACGGCTCGAGGGCCTCATGGATTGACCCCAAGGCAGAAGTAACGGCAGCAGCATCATCTGGTGCGAGTGTAAGCAATCGATCGAAGGCTGCAGACTCAATAGAGATTGATGGGCTTAATTGGTAGCGATCAATGCTGTCAAGGCTGGGCTCATGGGTGTCGAGTTTGGCATGGCAACCCACTTCTCGGTCAATCCACACCTGGGCCGCAGTTCCTAAAGCGTGCGCAGTCCAGCCAGTCTGCAGACTGAATTGCCAAGGGTGTCCGGGCAGGGTGTTGGCATCAAGTTCCAGAAGGTCAGGTGTCTGATTGACGGGTACCTGCATTCGCACGATGGGACCAGAGTGGTCAGCATGTCGCACATCGATGATGACTGTGTCTTGAGCGACGGACAAAACCATCGGATCGTCATGCAAAATTGTTGTCTCGCAGAATTGTTCTGGAGTCACAACTTCCCAGACCCACGGCCGACCCTTGGTGTCAATTGCTGGAACATGCATTCCGACCCATGCGATGTCGAGTCCACGCAATGAGACGGGTTGCCATGAAAGAAGATCAATTTGCTCAGGAAGTGTGGTGAGGGATTTCTTAACGTCGCTGACAATGGTGTCCCACACCGCTCCGTTGAAAGCCATTCCCACCCACACGATGATGCCAAGTTCGTTGCCACGGATGGTGGATACCCAATGCAAGAGAAATAAAACGGAGTATTTCTTAGAGTTTGCTGTGGCGTGACACACTACTGATATGCCACAAATTATGCATGGTGATCATTGCATCTACTACGAAGTTCATGGTGACGGGCCACGGATGTTGTTGTTTAATGGTTCAGGCGCAACTGTGGATAAATCGGCGCTACTGATTGGCGTTTTTGCAAAACACTTCACCGTTGTTGTGCACGATCAACGAGGACTCGGACGCTCTGGTGTTCCGGTTGGGCCGTACACAATGGCCGAGTATGCGTTAGATGGTGCGAGAGTTCTTGATGAGTTGGGTTGGGACTCTTGCTTGGTGGTTGGCATTAGTTTTGGGGGCATGGTGGCACAGGAGTTTGCTGTGACATGGCCCGAACGAGTGCAAAAGTTAGCACTGCTGTGCACATCGCCAGGTGGTCGATTGGGGGCTTCGTATCCGTTGCATGAGTTGGCAGAATTATCGCCACCAGATCGGGCAGCCGTCTATTTGCCATTGCTTGATACCCGATTTACTCCTGATTGGTTGCAACAACATCCAGTCGATGCGGCACTTGTGGCTGACATCGCCGGTCGTAAAAGTGAACCACTTTCGCAAGAGCAGATCCGTGGGGAGCGCGAGCAGCTTCGGGCGCGATCAGAGCATGATGTTGGTGAGCGACTAGCAAGCGTGACTGCCCCGACATTTGTGGCAGCCGGGAGATTTGACGGAATCGCACCACTTGTGAACAGCGAAGCGATTGCAGCATTGATTCCGGATGCAACTTTGCATGTTTACGAAGGTGGTCATATGTTTATGGTGCAAGACAGGACTGCATTGCCAGATATTTTTTCTTTTCTTTCTCAAGACAGCGCGGAGGTAGCCCCATGATGAATGTGTTGTTCATCACACTTGATCAGTTTCGGGGGGACTCACTGTCGTGTGCTGGTCATCCGATTGTGCAAACTCCACATTTAGACGCACTTGCATCACAAGGTGTGCGATTGGGTGCTCACTACAGCCAGGCTGCACCATGCAGTCCAGGGCGAGCCTCGCTCTACACGGGTATGTATCAGATGAATCATCGTGTCGTCGCTAATGGCACACCACTTGATGACCGTTTTGACAACATTGCGCGCATTGCCGGAAGGGCAGGTTATGAACCTGTACTTTTCGGATACACCGATCAAGCAATTGACCCAAGACTTGTCGCGGATCGCGATGACCCGCGATTGCAAAGTTACGAAGGTGTGTTGGCTGGCTTTGATTGCAAATTAAATTTGATCGCAGGTCATGAGCCATGGATTGCATGGTTACGTGACAACGGATACGACGTGAGTGATGATGATATTGCCGTGTTGTTAAGTGAGTCTGAGCGACCAGCAGAGTTCAGTGCATCAACATTTTTGACAAATCATTTGTTGGAGTGGCTCGATCAACAAGATGGTCCGTGGTTTGCACATGCAAGTTATTTGCGACCACATAGTCCGTATGCCGCTGCGGGTGAGTTTGCAACGATGTATGCACCCGAGGATGTGCCGATGCCGATTAGTGCTGCTGCAGAACGTCATCCATTTCATGACGTTCTATTGACTTTGGCGTCAACTGCAGCACCAAGCGATGAGGCAGGCATACGGCACATGCGTGCGCAATATTACGGAATGATTTCTGAAGTTGATGCGCAGTTGGGTCGTGTGTGGCAGGCATTGAAGCAACGCGGGATGTGGGAAAACACGCTAATCATTGTGACTGCCGATCACGGCGAACAGTTGGGTGATCATGGTCTGAAAGAAAAGGTTGGATACTGGGAATCGAGCTACCACATTGTAGGAATTGTGCGAGATCCGTTGAGTCCAGAAGGCCACGGAACAGTGGTGAGTGAGTTCACTGAAAATATTGACATTGTTCCGACCGTGTGTGATGCCCTAGGGGTGGCAATTCCTTTGCAATGTGACGGACTCCCGTTGACGCCATTTTTAAAGGCAGAGAAACCGCGTTGGTGGCGCGATGCTGCATCATGGGAGTTTGACTGGCGTAGTTCCCTGATTCCAATGGGCGAGTTTGCATGGCCGTGGGACAGGCGTTTAGAGAAATCTAATTTGGTTGTGCGGCGTTCGCGAGATGTTGCCTATGTGCAATTTGGTGACGGATCATGGCTCTGTTTTGATCTAGCGGCAGACCCGACATGGAGAACGGCGATGCAAGATAACTCCGTTGTGTTGGGCAGTACACAGGCGATGCTGCAATGGCGCATGCAGCACGCTGACAGAACAATGACCGGTGTTCTCGTCGATGGCGGACTGACTGGTCGCCTTCCTCCAGGAGTATTGTAAAGGTCATTACTCGGGGGGAATTCAATGACAACTGAATACGCAAAGGCGCTAAAAAAAGTGCGCGATGGGTCTGATCATCATGAACAGGCACGTGCGCTGATTGCCCTGATGACGCAAGAAGAACGTTTGCATTGTCTCGATGGTGGCTCACCATTTTGGGAGGGCATAAAAGATATGTCAAAGGGTGGCTATCACCAACGAACATTTCCGGCATGCAGGATCCCGCGGTTAGGAATCCCCGGATTTCATTTTAGCGATGGCCCTCGTGGTGTAGTGATTGGACCAGCAACTGCGTTTCCGGTTTCGATGGCGCGCGGCGCAAGTTTTGATATTGATCTTGAAGAACGAATCGGTGATGTGATCGGACAAGAATTACGTGCCGTCGGCGCCACGCTATACGGAGGTGTTTGCGTCAACCTTCTTCGGCACCCAGCGTGGGGAAGAGCACAAGAGACATATGGCGAAGACCCTCACCATGTAGGCGAGATGGGTGCTGCGCTCACACGTGGTGCACAACGACATGTGATGGCGACCGTGAAACATTTTGCACTTAACAGTATGGAAAATGCGCGTTTTCGTGTCGATGTAACAATTGATGAACGAACATTGCACGAAGTCTATTTGCCGCACTTTAAGCGCATCATTGATGAAGGTGTGGCGTGCGTAATGAGTGCATACAACTCTGTCAATGGCGATTTTTGCGGGGACAACGAAGCATTGTTGACGGGCATCTTGCGAGACGAATGGGACTTTGATGGATTTGTTGTTTCGGACTGGATCTTTGGACTGCGCGATGGTGTGAAATCTGTGCGAGCAGGCCTTGATGTTGAGATGCCGTATCGAATGATGCGACATGCTCCGATAGTGGAGGCAGTGGCAACTGGAGAACTGTCAATGGATGTTGTTGATCGTGCCGTAGAACATACATTGTCAACGATGTTGCGATTTGGAGTTGGCGAGATGCCAACCCAACCCGCAGATGTATTGGCGCAACCTTCCCACCGGGCACTAGCCCGTGAGGTGGCTCAGAAATCAATGGTGTTGCTACGCAATGAATTAGTTGATGGCGTTGCCGTTCTCCCATTGCAGCGAGCATCGCTCACCCGTGTGGCCGTTATCGGTGAACTAGCGCGCAAGAGAAATCTTGGCGATGGAGGTTCAAGTGATGTGATGGCGCCTGAAGTTGTGAGCGCACTCGCCGGGATTCAAAATGCACTTGCTGGCGTTGATGTGTCGTACGACGACGCGACCGATATGCAGCAAGCGGTAGCGCAAGCAGCGGCGAGCGAGATTGCCATTGTTGTTGTTGGCTATACCAAAGCAGACGAAGGTGAATTTATTGGTACGAGTAGTGACACCACTCACTTGGCATCGCATATTCCCAAAACTGACGATCCAGCACTCGTTGAAGAATTCACCGCATTCAAGGCTGCGCAGGAGTGGGCTTTGCCAGTTGTTATGAAAGATATTGAGCGAGATGTCAATTTTGCCGTTGGTGGTGATCGTGCATCATTGCGACTTGCCCCCGCTGATGTCGCACTGATCAGGGCGATTGCCAAGGTTCAGCCGCGAACAATTGTTGTGCTTGTCTGTGGGTCTGCTGTGCTGATTGATGAATGGCATGATGACGTTGCTGCTGTTGTGGTGTCGTGGTATTGCGGTATGCAGGGTGGACATGCCCTGGCAGACATCTTGACGGGTGCTATTAACCCGAGTGCATGTTTGCCGTTTGTGATTCCAGAACAAGAAGATGATCTTGTATTTTTTGATCGCGATGCAAAAGAGATCACGTACGAGTATTTTCATGGACAATGGCTACTCGATAAAAATAATCGTCGGGCAGCGTATCCATTTGGATTTGGATTGTCGTATACAACTTTTTCTTACTCGAAAGCTGATCTAAAGCTCGACGGTGATGCGATAGCGGTGACAGTGGATGTCACCAATACCGGTGCCGTGAGCGGAGCCACTGTGGTGCAGATATATGCAGGGCTATCAGGCTCAAAGATTGAGCGACCACGCCGTCGCTTAGTGGGGTTTGGGCGAGTTGATCTGACCGCCGGACAGACACATGCCGTCGTGGTGCAAGTGCCGCTGCGTAGTTTGGCTATACGTGATGTGAACTCGCATGATTGGTTACTTGAAAGCGGGAACTGGAATATAGAAATTGCCAAGTATGCGGGTGATCCCCAAGCACTCCTGCAGTCGGTCGTTGTCGCCGAGCAGAGATACCAGTCGTAAGGAAAAGGTTGTCATAGTCTCTAGTAATGAGCACAGACAGGAGTTCTGGTGAGATGTTGCACAATGGTTGTGCAGCGTGCGCAATTATTGACAAGCTCGACGGAAAAATAGACGGAAAATTATCTAACCTCGCCCACTGGAAAATAGTTCCCGAGCATAAAAGATGGCAAGCCACCCGTAAGGCACAAGATAAGGCTGCTGACAAAATAACAATTTTTGCGGGCTCATTGAACTTTGTGTACATCCACGTGGTGTGGTTTGCAATCTGGGTGTCTCTTAATGTGGGAGCAGTCGGCGCATCGTTAAAGTTTGACAAGTATCCGTTTGGTCTACTGACGATGCTGGTCAGTCTTGAAGCAATCTTTCTCTCAACATTTGTAATGGTGAGCCAGAATCGACAGGCAGCGCGTACAGACTCGCGCTCTAGAGCGGACTTTGAAGCAAATATTCAGTCGCTGATCTGGTCTGTGCACATCGGGCAGCAGGTCGGGCTTGACATCGAGCATGTGGAGACACTCTGCGCTATGGCAATTGATGAGTCACGCAATGAACCAGGCGCAGCAACGTAGGAAACTATCGCTAGTAGATCTGTCGTGAACTTGCTTGCCACGGAGACATCTCAAGACCAGTTCCTGACATGAGATGGAAAAGCAAGGACGAATACTCAACGCCAATATATTTGCGTGTCAGTCGAATTAATTCATCCCGAAATAACACACCATGCTGTTCGAGACCAACAATAAGATGAGCAATCTCATGTAAAATAGTTGGTACCGAAGAGCGTGCACGGTGTAAGCAGACCGAGTGTTCTTGAATGTTGGCAATTGCAACAGTTGGGCTTTGAGATGGCGTGATAGTGACTATAGGAGTTTCGATGTTTTCGTTCATGCAGACTGAATTGATGAACTCATCAGTTTTGGAACGAGGTATCTTGCGCACGCCGAGCACAGTTTCTGTGACGGCTTCGCAGGCATAAACCAGAGCCTGCTCCGGGGAGCAACCTATAAATCTGTCAACACTGTTTCGGACATCTTGAATGTATTGCTCAATCTCGGTCATCCGATCTCACCTCGAATACCAGTGTCAAATGATCGTCCTGCGGTTCCAAATCCTCGTCCAGCACGTTGTCCAGAAGAATATGCTT
>CANLAH010000095.1 GCA_947488685.1 Acidimicrobiaceae bacterium
TGCGACACCAGTTTCATAGCGTCAATGACATCGTTCCAACTATCTATGAAGCACTCGGCGTTACCCCGCCGGCGGTGTTGCGCGGTTTTGAACAACTTCCGATTACCGGAACCTCACTGAAATACAGTCTGAACAACGGCGACGCCGAACCCCAGAAAACAGTCCAGTTCTTTGAGAACCATGGACATCGAGCGATTTACGCACACGGCTGGAAGGCAGTTACGCGTCACACGCCAAACGTGCCGTACGAAGATGACGACTGGGAGTTGTACAACCTTGCGGTCGATCGTTCAGAATGTGTGAATCTCGCAGCCCAGATGCCCGAGAAACTGTCTGAACTTGTTGAGCTGTGGTGGCGTGAGGCAGAACAACATAATGGCCTTCCTCTAGATGATCGGGGAGTTGAGTTGTTTGGCGGAACGATTGGAGAACGTTCTCCCAATCGTCCTGATCGGCATTACACGTACTATCCACCCATCGCACGAATTCCGACGCAAGCCGGACCTGGGCTTGGGGGGCGCAGTTGGGACATGACTGTGTCGCTGACACGATCACTAGGCGATGATGGTGTGCTGTACTCAACCGGAACTGAAAACTCTGGAGTGTCTTTGTTTATTCAAAATAATAAGTTGGTCTTTGACTATAACTATTTTGGTGCTCACAGCATTATTGATTCAACTATTGATGTTCCATCTGGCACAAGCGTCGTTGGAGTCGAGTTTCGACGTGCAAAGAAAGATGCAACGGTAGCCCTCTTGGTAAATAACCAAAAAGTTGGCGAATTGCAGATCCCGGCCATCATGCGCATGATTTCAAGTGTCGGGGCGAGTATCGGACGCGATGAAGGTTCTACGATCAGCAAACGCTATGCAGATGAATTCACGTTCCGTGGCAAAATACATCGTCTAGATATCCAGCTTCTGACTGAGAACCGTGCAGAGGCAAGTGTTAACGCCGAAACGTCACAACGCGAGACAATGGGTCGTCAATAAATAGCAACCACAAGCAGAGGTAGTACGGTTGTCGGTGGGGGTGAGCGTGCTTGAAATACACGGAACGGTCAAGGAGGGTTTCGAGGGCGTTCGCGAAGCCTTTGCCAAAAACTTTACGAAAGGTTTTGAGGTAGGTGCGTCAGTCTCGGTTATTCATCATGGCGAAGTAGTAGTTGACATTTGGGGTGGCCACACAGATCCAGAGCGCACTGTGGCCTGGCAACGAGACAACATCGTCAACGTATGGTCAACAACGAAAACAATGATGTTTTTGATAATGCTGATGCTGCATGACAGCGGCGAATTATCTGTTCATGACCCTGTCAGCAAGTGTTGGCCAGAATTTGCCGCCAACGGTAAAGAAAGTATCGAGATACGTCATCTCATGTCTCACACTTCTGGTTTAGCGGGCTGGACCGAGACAATGTCTCCGCAAGATTTGTTCGATCATGCCAAATGTGCAGCGGCCCTAGCGGCGCAAGCTCCGTGGTGGGAGCCCGGCACTCAGTCTGGGTATCACGCCATGTCGCAGGGGTATTTGCTTGGTGAAGTCGTGCGCAGAGTAACGGGTCAAACACTCGGTCAATTTTTTCGACAAAATATTGCGGAGCCACTTGCGGCTGATTTTCATATCGGAACAGGTTCAGAACATGATCATCGCGTGGCGCTATGTATTCCCGCACAAGATGCTGTGGCTCCAAATCCCGACAACACCTCTGTAGCGGCACGTTGCTACGGCAATCCACTCATGGATGCCCGTGCATCTTGGAAGACCGAGTGGCGACGATGTGAGAGTCCTGCAGCCAATGGTCATGGCAATGCACGCTCAGTCGCGTTAGTGCAATCAATTTTGTCGCACGGCGGATCAATGCATGGCAAAACTTTTCTCTCACCCCAAACATGCGAAAAAGTTTTCGAAATACAGGCTTCAGGTAAAGATCTGGTGCTCGGAACCCCGATTGTGCTTGGACTGGGCTACGGGTTGAAGTCGCGTCATTCGGTCGTGAGCCCGAATGAGCGTGCGTGTTTTTGGGGAGGATGGGGAGGTTCATTGGTTGTGAACGATTTAGATGCCTCAATGACATATGCCTATGTCATGAACAAGATGAGCGATACCACCACGGGTGACTCGCGGGCAGGACGAGCATTGCTGGCCACTTTTCAGGCCATCGCAAGCTAGTCGACGACCCGCTCTAGACGAGCGGTAAAGACATTGTGACAACTGCGGGTATGGTTATCCATAGATGCCTAAAGATTTAAATGTTGGATATCCGCTGCGCAAACCTTCATTCTCGGCTCGATTGATGAGCCATCTGCAGTCGCAGATTGAGACGGTTCCGCGTAAAGGGATCTCCTATGAGCCAGTCAATTTTGATGATTTGATTCACCCGAATTGTCGCTGGGCGTGGGACGACATTGCGGCTCGAAACAAATTGCATAGGTACGCAAAACATGTTCGATCGTCTCAGTCATTCGCAGTGAACTTGTTCGGCGGGCTGCCAGATTCTGGTATTCGCGCGATTTTGGTTTCATTCTTCGGACCCATTGACACTATCGAGAAGCCGATTCTTGAGTATGAAGACGCCAAAGACCGTCTGCGAGAGACTGTCATGAGTGGTCAACAAACACAAGTTGATGTCTTGTTGAGAGGGACTAGAACAAACGGGGAAAAGGTGGCATTGCTCGTTGAGGTAAAATTGACAGAAACCGATTTTGGAAAATGCTCGGGAGATGGGGACGTCAACAATGACGCGCAACACCTTTGTTCCACCCCCGGACCGTTCGGGTCGGATCCGGTTAATTGTTTTAAGTTGCGGAACGGAGGCGCCAAAGAACGTCGCACCTACGATCACTACATCCCGGTTATGTCGCTCCCATGGGACGACACGTTTGACAGTTGCTGGTATCGATCCACGGCTTATCAACCGATGCGCAACGTGGCTTTGGCTGCAATGCTTCAGAAGGAAGAAGGCATCGAAACCGTTGTCGCTGTGTGCGCCCCGTTATTGCATCGGGAGATGTGGTCCCATTTTCACAAAGCCTGCGGAGTGCGCCCGAAAGGCAGTCTTTGGCCGCTTCCAGCGGAACTGGTTTTAGCCTTGCATGATGACGAGACTTACCAATTTTTACGTGACAGATATTTTCTTGATGTAAGTGGACCACTTGAAAAACATGATGAGCTCGAACTTGCTACCTGGAGCATCATCGAATCCTTCGACCAATTGTTTGATCACCAATTCTTCATTGTTGAAACACACCCCGGCGGTGAACAATATGACTGCATTACGTTCGCAGACCGAGCTCATGGTTACCCAAGATCTGTTGTAGACCTAAACCGCAACGGGCGCATCCACATCCATAACGGTGTCGATACGACATCACTTGATGATGGTTGGGAAAGAGCCATCAACGGTCAAGCGAATTCTGTCGCAACCGACATTGGCCTTGCATTAGGATTGCAAAAGGGGCGCACAGAACACCAACCGGTCAGTCGCACCTACCGACGGGTGGTTGAACTTGGTCGGCGAGCAGGTGAATCGCTTCGATGGCGGATAGATGAGAACGCCGAACTTGAACACCACGGTGACTCCCTGAAACTGGTTGCACACCAACTCGAACGAAATGGCTCTCAGTACGACGAAGTGAATCTGCCTTCGACAGTCTTTGCAAGTCGTTATAGATCATGAATTTATCCACGCTGCGAACGAGTTTCTGGGGTGGGGGGAGGTTCATTGGTGGTGAATGATCTTGACGCCTCAATGACGTATGCCTATGTGATGAACAAGATGAGCGATACCACCACGGGTGACTCGCGGGCGGGACGAGCATTGCTGGCCACTTTTCAGGCCATTGCAAATTAGTCGACGACCCGCTCTAGACGAGCGGTAAAGACATTGTGGTATTGCCACATCAGATGGTTGCCCTCGAGCCAGCGACGAACTTCGATTCCTGGCATATCTTTAGGTCGCAGTACAAGCACGTTATTTTCATAAGATGCTGCGACAACAAGTGGAGTCGTAAAGTCTGCGGCCATCACGTCGTCCAGACCATTTTCAAATGTTGCGTCTGCGATCATGTCATGGACAACGCCGCCGCCGGTGATGACCACTCGATTGGCGGCCTGCTCAATGCGCTCGCGATGGTTCCAGATAGGAAAAGTATCAGGTAGTTTTTGGCCGTTTGATAGTGCGTCGATGACTTTCCAGGTTCCGCGCAGGTCTGGTACGTCCTCTGCGAGTGGGTCAGAGCAAAAAGCAAGAACCGCTGGCGGCATGTCTGCTCCGTAGCCGCCCAAAGGTGTCTTAGCGGTGGGTATGTCAGCAATTGATGTCATCAGCGCCCAAACTTATAACAGATTGACCAAATATTCTGTGTTGGCTGAACCAAGTGCGCCACACCACAATGCTTACCAGATAAGTCGGACCTAGATAGAGGGCAAAATGTGTCCAGGAGGGACTATTGGGGTAGGAAGCCGATGCGATCGTAAGAGCTACTAAATACAGAAAAGCCGCTATGTAAGTAACTTTGCGCATTGCCCGGACTCTTGCAATATGAGGAAAAGCGATGTTAGTGAGTTGCGAAAGGGCAAGAGCAACGACAATTAGTCCGGCAATTTGCTGATCGGTGCCCAAGATAATAAATGTCGGTACCACAATGTTCCAGCCGGCAGGAAAACCATTGAACCACACATCTGGCGTTTCTTGGTCTGTGCGAGCAAACCACAATGCCGAGGTGAAAATCATGAGTGCGGCAATCCAAATTTGAGTGTGAGGCGGAAGTACTTCAAGCTCTATCATCAATGCGATAGGCACGACCACGCAGGACACGTAGTCGATAACGAGATCTAGAATATGTCCATCAATCATGGGGGCATGGATTGTGACATTCAGACGACGTGCGATAGGTCCGTCGAGTGCATCAAGTATCTGGCAGACAATCAGCCACATCAGCGCTGCTCTGGTACTGCCGTCGATAACGCTCTGCAGTGCCAAAAGACCTGCAATTGCACCTGAGGCGGTAACAAGATGAATGCCAATCCCCGCACGACGCTGCCGAGAAGTGGTCTTGTCGCTAATACTCACTACAACAAGATACAGCAGACATCACCCCTATGCTCATCGCGTGAGTGATACGCGAAAGAGTATTCAGAGATTATGGATAGTTTTCTCTGTTATCTACGGAGTGTTTCGGTGGGTGTTTGCGTGGCATTACCTTGAAAAATACGGTGTCAATCCATTGATTTTCGGAGCTATTGAATTGTCATCTTCATGCGGGTACGCAATATATTCGGGCAGGCTCGTGGCTGCTGCGATTGATCAAGAATTATCTCGACATAAGCGACTCGTGCTGATCACGATTACATGGTTCATACTTCCTGATGCCTACATTTTTATGAGCGCTGGACAGATGCCTCGAACTGTGATCGGGTTCATCGTGACAGCGGTACTGTTAACTGGCATTGTAGGTGCGACGGCAATACTGCGCAGAACAAAAACTAATAATCGACCGTCAGTTCTAGTCGACGCATAAAGTTATTTTTTTGCGTGCATTGTTGATGCTGCGTCTGCATCTCGCAGAGTGAGGCTTGCAAGAATAGCGCCCGCGCCGGAGATGACCGCAGTAGCGGCAAATGCCAGTCGGTAGCCACCCAACATTGCGGCATCGGGTCGTACCCCGAGATCGGAGAGATGATTGAACCTCGAAATAAAAATTGTCGATAAGACCGCTACGCCGAGTGCTGCAGACATCTGACGCTGAGTAGAAAAAATTGCGCTGGCACGACCTGTATCAGATTTAGAGATGTTGGCATAGGTTACGGCCTGTAGCGGAACAAAAGAGAATGCCATTGACATTCCGCGCAGAAGCATAAGTAGTCGAATCGTCCACAGACTTGTATCGAGAGAAATAAAAGAAAACGGAATGTTTGACAGTGTCACCATGCTGAGTCCAAAAATAACTAACCTCCGTGGTCCAACTGACTGGTACAACTTGCCGACTACTTGGCTCATTACAATCATGCCGACAGCTTGGGGAAGCGACGTTAAGCCTGATGAGAGTGCTGACTGTCCAAGCATCTGCTGCACCATTTGAGGGAATAAAAACAAAAATGAAGCAAACCCCCCGTAGGCGAGCGTATTAATAAAATTGGACGTGCGGAACATTTTTTCGCGGTACAACCGCAACGCAAGCATGGGGTGTGCGACGTGTGTTTCGACCCACCCCAACGCGGCCAACAATGCCATCCCGCCAATACCTGTCATGAGTACAGCGAAAGAGCCCCATCCCTTCTCGGGGCCCTGAGAGAGTGCATACAGTATTCCGGCAAAGCCGATTGCGGAGAGTGAGAATCCCGCAAGATCGAATTTTCCTGCTGAAGGTTCTTTGCTTTCTTTTAGGAAAAAGAAACCAAAGAGAAATCCGAGAAGGCCGATTGGTGCATTTACATAAAATATCCAGCGCCAAGACGCATGGTCAATGAGTAGACCACCAACTAAGGGGCCGAGTGCAGGCGCGATAACGGTTGGCACAAAAAGAATTGTTGAAGCTCGTGCTCGTTCTGCTGGTGGAAACACCCGAAACAACATTGCAGTTCCGACAGGAGTAAGCATTCCGCCCCCAACTCCCTGCAAAATACGAAAGAGAATAAGTTCGGAAAGAGAGTGTGCCTGACCACATAACATGGATGCGATCGTAAAAGTGGCGAGTGCAAATAAGAACGTTTTTTTAGTTCCGATGCGGTCTCCAATCCAGCCCGATGCTGGAATCCAAATAGCCAATGACAACAAGTAACCCAGCACCACCCACTCCATAGATGCCCGAGATGAGTCAAATTCTGTACTGAGAGTCGGTATCGCAACATTGACGATTGTGGTGTCCATGATCTCAACAAACAGACCCAAGACAAACACTATTGCTACGACCCACTTGTACTCAATCTGGCGAAGTCGATTCAATATGATAGGGCGACACTACTTCCGTGAAGCGTTGACAAAGCAGTCGGGGTCGTTGGGGTAGCGCGAAGATATTTCTTCCAGAATCGCGAGATGGTAGGCACTAAGAATTCGGTGCGATCCCGATAGCCGCCTGGCATGAGATGGAGTCCGTCTCGTTCGTACTTTGAGAAGCCCTTTGCAGCGGCGTCATACCAATTTGCTACATAGAGATTGGGATACGCGGAGCGCGCTAGTAGAAGTGCTTTATTAAACTTTTGAGCTCGACGGTCGTAATCGGGATGAAGTTTTTTGTCGTAGGCAATGTTGACCCACAGCACTGGAAGTCCCTGAGCCTGAGCCATCATAAGGTCAATTGCAAACCTGGGATAGGCGGACTCGGTTCTTGACTGCAGGTCGTTAGTGCCCAATGCAACGACGATTGCAGTGATACTGCGTGTTTTTGCTAATCGTTTTTGAAGATCGTTGGTACCGCCTGTAATCGTGCGACCTATTTTGCAGTCAGCGAGAATCCTGTTCCAGATGCCAAGTTCAAGTAATTTTGCAGACATCTTGCCGATTACTTCTGTGCCAATCGACAGACTGTCACCCAGAAAAAAAAGTGTTTGCGATGAGTAGTTCGTTTTTGGCACACTTGTTGTCGTGGTGCTAGACGTCGTAGTCGTAGGGTCCGATGATCGATGGCGGGGCGTCGGCTCCCGACACAGCGAGCTGCTTTGCGCTTGTACCTGAGGTGCCACGGCGCTTAGTCCAAGGACGACAAGCAGGA
>CANLAH010000096.1 GCA_947488685.1 Acidimicrobiaceae bacterium
ATCATCTTTTGCGCATCGTCATCAGCGCCTTGATGATGCGGTGCATGAGATTCAGCGATTGTGGGGAGGTGGTGTCGCCGCCGATGGTGAGTCAGTGGGACCTCAGCCGCTGCAAGATGGTGGCCCACCGCTCTATGGCTCGGCAATGGGTCCAAAGTCATTAGCGCGAGTGGCGCAGTGGGCAACAGGGGTGAGTGGATTTACATTGCTAGGCGATGCTCGCGAAGTTAAGCGTCAAGTGCGCTCAACGTCAGAGGCATGGCAATCAGCCGGGCGAACCGTCAAGCCTCGACATATCACGGGAAGTTTTGTTGCGTTGGGCAAAAACGCCTCTGAGGCATTGCGTGCCTTTGCATATGAATATCTTGAAGTTTTTTCGCCTGAGTTTGCCACTCAACTGTCTGACTCAATGACATTGTGCACGCCAGATGCACTTGCAAATGCTTTGAGATCTTTTCGTGATGCGGGCATTTATGAGGTCATCGTTGTGCCGGCGACGAGTGATGCATCGATGGCATCTGATGTGGCAGATATTGTGCGAGATGTTCGAGGAGACTCAGCGGCCTAGTTCGTCACTGGGTGATGACACGCCACAAAGTGTCCCAGGCCGACTTCTTGCAATTGTGGCTCTTCGGTAGCGCATCGTTCTGAAGCAGATGCGCAGCGGGTCCGAAACCGACAGCCAGAAGGGGGATTAACGGGAGATGGAGGTTCGCCGTCTACGGAAATTCTCTTGACAATGACATCTGGGTTTGGAATGGGAACAGCTGCAATCAGAGCTCTGGAGTAAGGATGTGCGGCGCGCGCATACAGGTCATCTGGACTAGCAACCTCACAAATCTTGCCTAGATACATCACCAGCACACGGGAACTGACGGCTTTGACAACCGCCAAGTCATGAGAGATAAAAATAATAGTGAGGCCAAGCTTTTCTTTCATGTCCTGCAAAAGGTTGAGAATCTGTGCCTGGATACTCACATCGAGAGCCGACACGGGCTCGTCGCAGACAAGCAACACGGGATCAAGGGCGATAGCCCGAGCGATACTGATCCGCTGGCACTGACCACCGGAAAATTCATAGGCACGACGATCACGCACAACAACCGGATCAAGTCCAACAGAATTCAGGAGGTTGTCAACTTTGACAGAGCGTTCTGCTGCAGTGCCCTTTTTCCAAACCTTCAAGGGCTCATCAATGATGTTTTTGACTTGTAGTCGAGGGTCCAGCGATGAGATCGCATCTTGAAAGATCATCTGTACTTTGGGCCGAACATCTCGAAGGTCATTTCCGTCTAAAGCAGTTATGTCGACACCATCAAGCACAACGGTGCCACCTTGGGGGCGCGGCAATTGCATGATTGCTTTACCGAGTGTGGACTTACCGCATCCCGACTCACCAACAATTGCGAGCGTTTCTCCGCGCAAAACGTCGAAACTAATTCCGGCCACGGCACTCACAAAGCTTTTTCTATTGACTTTGTATTGAACAACAAGATCTTGCACAATGAGGAGCGGATCACTGTCCAGTCGAAGATGAAGTTTTCCGGAGCCGGCCATTAGAGAGATCCTCCAATCGGGAAAAAGCATCGATATTGGTGACCAGTTTGCGTCGTCACCAAAGGTGGCTTCTCTGTACGACATTTGTCGGTCGCGTATTCGCAACGCGGTGCAAAAGAACAACCTGGCTCTGGGGTTGTTGGGTCAGGAAGGCGACCGGTGATGACCCTCAATCGCTGGCCACTTGATTGATCCATCCGAGGGATTGATTTCATGAGTGCTTCTGTGTATGGCATTTTCATATTGCGGAATAAATCAGTCGTCGATGCCGCCTCCACGATTTGACCGGCGTACATGACGATGACGCGATCTGTTTGTCCAGCAACAACGCCCAGATCATGGGTAACAAGAATCATGGCCATGTTGAATTCTTGGCGCAGTTCAGCAAGTAGCTCCAAAACTTGAGCCTGAACAGTGACGTCTAGCGCCGTTGTTGGTTCGTCTGCAAATAACAGTTCGGGAGTGCATGCAATAGCAATAGCAATCACAATGCGTTGACGCATACCGCCCGAAAGTTCGCCTGGGTACTTCTTCATTGCTGCATATGGGTCTGGGATTCTCACTCGTTCAAGAAGTTCCACTGAACGTGCACGAGCCTGATCTTTGCTCATCCCGAGTCGAACAATGAGCGCTTCCATAAGCTGTGAACCGATCCGCCGAACGGGGTTCAGTGATGTCATCGGGTCTTGGAAGACCATCGCCATGCCTGTGCCCCAGTTTTTACGCACCTCAGCACGACTGAGATTTGAAATAACAGCACCCTTAAACTCGACTGTTCCTGTGCATGTAGCGGTTGAAGGCATGAGCCCCATCGTGGCTCGGGATAGAACGGTCTTGCCAGATCCAGACTCCCCAACGATTCCGATGCTTTCACCTTTCGCAATCGAAAGGTCGACGCCTCGAACGGCGTGCAAATCTCCACGCGGCGTGTCAAACGAGACACTGAAATCTGAGAGTTTCAGTATTTCGCTCATATTTTTGCCTCGCGTTTATCAAGGGATGCTCGAATCAAATCACCTAACTTGTTCGTTGAAATGATTGTAAACGCAATCACAATTACTGGAACATAAATCACGTGCGGATAATCAACGAGGTCTCCAGAGTTGCGAGCAAGCAGAGAGCCCCAACTGTTGCCGTTATTGAGTCCAACTCCAAGAAGCGAAAGAGATCCCTCGACGACTATCACTGTTCCAAGCGCCAAAAAAAGAATTGCGAAAATAGACGGCACTACGTTTGGAATGATTCGCTTCGTAAGAATAGAGAAGTCACTAGCCCCAATAGACCGCGAGGCAGTGACGAAATCACGATTAATCCACTGCAGCGCGGCTGCTCGTGCAATACGACCCAGTTGAGGGATTATGACAATTACCAATGAAGCAATGAGAACCTTTAATCGACTGCTGTCGGCAACAGTGTCACTGGGGTTCAACGGCGTGGCGAAAATAGCAATAAGCGCAAAAGCCAATACCAGCGTCGGTATAGACAGAATGATATTAAACACGAGAAGCATGATTCGATCAAACCATCCTCGTAGATATGCCGAGGTGATCCCAAGTAGACATCCAATGAGACCACCTAAAAATACTGAAATCAGCGAAATGGACAGAGAAGTACGCGTGCCATTGATGATTGCCGATAGGACATCAGTGCCTTCTCCGGTTGTCCCCAAGAAAAAGCATCGCTCACTCGTCTGGGTCGAAGCGAGTAAGGCCACGCGATCCCGCTCTTGTTGTTCGGCATCAACGATAGTGTCGCTTGTTGACATCGGTGGAGCTGTATTTTCTGTAAAAACATCTTCGGAACCAGCACCTTCAACTGCAGTCGTATCAGTCGAAGGCATTGCTGTAGTGGCTGGCGCGATGTCATTTGGCGTTACCAAGTCGGTAGCCGGCGTTGTTGTTGTTGTTGTTGTTGTTCCCGAGGTGGAAGAAGCGCGGGCTAAATCGTGCGACAATGGGCCCATGAATGAGCAGTTGGTGAACGGTTTAACATGTAGCCCATCATTGAAGGTCTGCCCGACTTTGGCGATCGGCAATAATGGACCAAAGATTGCACAAAATACTACGAGCCCCAACCAAGCCGCAGCGATCTTTCCACCAACTGAATTCTTAAGCACGACGGTTCCTCGTTCGTGGGTCTACGACACCTATCAAAAAATCTATAATTGAATTGAAAGTAATGTAGAACAGGGCGATGAACGCCACATAAGTCTGAATCGCCAGAAACTCGCGCATTCCGATTGCTTTCGCAAGCTGTGTACCCATGCCGGGTATCACGAAGATAATCTCAATGACAAGCGCTCCGCCGATGAGTCCCCCCATGCTGAGCGCAGCGGATGTCATTAAAGTTGTGCACGACGGACGCAGAACATGGCGTAGGAGAATGCGGCGGTCGGAGAGTCCCTTTGACAGCGCCAGCAACACATAATCTTCGCGTAAGGCCCCAATCATCTCAGCGCGAAGTAAGCGCGTATAGGTAGAGATTGGAGCGATAGCCAAAGTCAGTACCGGAAGAACCATGAGGCGAAAATGGTCGAGGAGACCTTCGGAGATCGGCTTATATCCCGAGGGGGGGAGAATGCCGATCTTTACTCCAATGATCAACGAGAGAATAAGACCGATTCCGAAGTTGGGGATAGAAGAAAGCGAGAACAATGTAGTGCTCGTAAATCGATCAAATCGCGTGCCTTGTTTATACGCGCTGGTGACGCCAAGAGGGACAGCAACCGTTAGTGCGACTATTTGCGTATAGAAAATGAGTTGCAACGTTGGTGGTATTGCGGTCTTGAGAACGGGCAGTACTTTCCCGCCAAATATGAAAAAGCCAAAGTCTCCCTGAAACATCCTGCTCAACCACATCCAATATGCCGAGAAATAGTTTCGATCCAAGCCCAACTCGTGGCGTAACGAAGCACGTTCAGCCTCTGATGCCACTGGGTTTATGAGGAGCGAGACATCTCCGGGTAACTGACGTATCAATATCGAAACAAGAAAAGTCGCGCCAAGCAGAACGAGTGCTACTTGACTGAATCGAATTAAAAGAGATTGAGCTTTTTTCATTATCGTCTTCTAAGAGTACCCGAAATGGCGCGTTTCATAAAATGCCTGTTGAATTACGAAACAAAAAAAGCACCTGCGCCTCACGACGCAGGTGCTTTTTTTTGATTTCAGTTATTTAGTCTTATATACCCCTGCAAGCGATACGCCACTGTTGCTAGCACAGCGACCAGTTCCACCGCTCGTGAGTTTTAGTTCACAGACTCCCTTGACCTTGCTCGTGGAAACGACGGCAAACTGAACTCCCATGATGGGGGTTGAGTGAACCTGCGCTTGCCAGCGGGCGATGGCCTCTTTGTACTTGGCGGTCTGAGCAGCGCCAGAGAGGCCCTTAGCTGCAAACCACAATGTGTCAAAGTCTTTGTCTGTGTGCCGTGAAATGTTCAAGGTGTTCAAGGAACCGTAGAGGTCGGGGCTCGCGCCAGCGGCACACGCTGGTTCTCCGAGAAGAGCCTCGACACCTTTGCAGTAGTAGCCGTTACTCGTTGAACTCAAGAACAGCGAGTTGTACTGGTTGCCCGGTCCTTCGAGCACGTTGAACCAAACCGCCTGGTATCCAGTTGTCGCTGTGCTCGCAAAAACATTGGTAATGATCGTTCCCGTCTCTACAGACAAAACGTTCATCTTGATGCCAACTGCAGCCAATTGATCGGCCAATTCCTTACCGTTCTTTTGTGCGTCTGGAGCAGTATCCCAAGGAGTATTAAACTCCAATTGTGTTGTTCCGAGTTCTCCCACGCACGTCTTGAGATATTCCGCGGCTTTGGCGGCGTTATACGTAATAAAGTTTTCGGTTGTAGCACCAAGATTACTTGCTCCCAAGATCGATGTCATTGGCTTGAGAAGACCAGAACTACGCTTTGTCGCATACGTTGCCCTATCAATTGCGGCAGATACCGCTTGACGGCAACTCAGTTTGTTGAACGGAGCCTTGTTCTCAACAAACCATAACTGTGGATAAAAGTCACCGTCGCTAAGAGTTGCCTTAAGGGTCTTAATCTTTTGTGCTCTAAGAATCGCATTTGCCTCGGATGCACCAGTAAACCAAGAAAGGTCAGTGGTGCCTGCTTTGAGCGCATTTACGCGAGTGGCTGCATCTTTGGTCGTTGTGAAAACAAGTTTGTCGAGGTACGGAAGTTTTGCACCCTTGGCGTCTTTTCTCCAATATGTGTCGTTCTTTGTCAAGGTAATGGTTGATTTGTCAGCAGACATTCCACCATCTGCCATTTTAAATGGCCCTGTTCCGATCATCTGTCGTGAGCACAGATAGTTAATGTCTGTCAAT
Organism: Acidimicrobiaceae bacterium; assembly: GCA_947488685.1. Classification (GTDB taxonomy): domain Bacteria; phylum Actinomycetota; class Acidimicrobiia; order Acidimicrobiales; family Ilumatobacteraceae; genus UBA2093. The sequence goes on from CANLAH010000096.1 coordinate 5,899, forward strand.
TTCGTGCCCGGGTTATTTGCCGGTGTGAACATTGCAGGTGCACGCATGAATGATCGACCTGAGCCGTACAACAGCTCTTTGAGTCCACCGTTACCCCGCTTGAGGTCAAACTGCACTGTGGTTTCGTTAATTTTCGTGATGGCTTTCAAATTTGACCATGCAACAGGAGCGAGTCCGCCGTATTTTGCTCCATGAAACTGGGGTAACGGTAGGGCAGCAGGATTAACCTTTGCATTGTCGGTTTTGCCATCACCGCCTCCACTTAGCTTGCCAATGGATGATTGCATATTTATGATCAGTGCGTCGGCATTCCACTTTTCTCCGTTAGAGAAAGTGACGCCCGCCCTTGTTACGAGCCTCCAGGACGTAAAATCGGAATTAGCCGATGCTGACGAAACCAAGTACGGTACGACTACTCCGTCTGCACGCTGTTCAAAGAGAGTTTCTCCTATTTGTCTCACGGCCATTAAGGCTGAGTTTGAGTTTGTGTCGTTTGGACAAAAACCAACCATGTAGTCAGTCATTGTTACATTTAGTGTTCCGCCTCGTGTAGGGGCAGGAGTGCTTGCTGCATGCCCAGTCCCAACTTGTATGGCCGAAGCGCCGAGCGTGATTGCGATGGCAATGCCGAATCGCTTCATGGCCCTGCCTTTACTAGATTGATTCATATTCCCCCTCTGATTGATTTTGAAAGTGAATTCTTTTCAAAGTGTTTGATAATTTCCATCATACACATCCTTAAGTGTGGGCCAAAACTGCCTGTCACAGGGTGCCAAAGATCCACCTGGTCGGGCAATCTGTCCAGACGCGGTGGGAATAAGTAAGAATGGGGGGATGTCTCAGAATCACTACCGGGTGCCACCTATTCCGTTGCCCCCAACCGTGCCACCTTTGAGCCATGAAGGAATGCTGATTCCAGCGGCATTGGTAGCCAGAAACCTCAAAATCTTGTATCTGCCCACCACCAAGGTGGCCTGTACGGCGCTCAAATTCTTAATTGCCCAAGCCGAGGGAAGTCTGAACGTCCATGCAATGCAGACTCTTGCCACAGCCGCAGTTACCCCAATGCACACTGTCCACAACCCGATTGTTAGTGGACTGACATTATTTCGAGAGCTAGAAGCAGATGAACAGCAACATATCCTGCAGGCCCACGACTGGTGGCGAGTTGGGGCAATCAGAAACCCGTATGCGCGAATGTACTCGAGTTGGGAAAATCGAGTGTTGTTGCGGGCCCCGAGCCTCGAGATCGATACCTATGAATGTTTTGAGGATGTTCTCGTTGACGGCTGCATTGATCTGGGGGCATCGTTTTCCTTGTTTATGCAGCAAGTGATTGACAACCCAACACTGGTTAATCGCGACGATCACTTTAAGTCGCAAGCCGAAGCAATACGACCTGGCGTGATTTCATTGACACATGTACTGCAGGTAGAAAAAGAAGGAGCACTTCAATGTTTTGTTCAGTCTCTGAGCGAACGTGCAGGCAAAGTTTTAGAACTACAAAAACTTAATGAAGGATTACGAATTGATTACAAAGAGGTCGTGACACCGCACGCTGCTCAACTCATCGAGCGCTGGTCGGAATTGGACTTTGCTGGCTCGATCTATGAGCACGAAGAATTCTCATTGTCTAAAACCGCCGTCGTTTTGAGTGAGCGGGAGACAAAATTAGTTCGATATATACGAGAAGTGTCGGGTCGGCTTGATGTCGTGGCAACTGAGATGCAAACAAGAGTCAGTGCACTTGAGCATCAAGTCCACAATGAGTGGCTCATGGGGCTGTCGCGACAAGGAGCGCG
>CANLAH010000097.1 GCA_947488685.1 Acidimicrobiaceae bacterium
TCATCGGAAGTGGACCAGCGGGGCTTGCAGTGGCGCAGCAATTGAGTCGTGCTGGTCATGATGTCGTGGTGTTGGAGCGAGCGGACAGAATCGGCGGTCTCCTGCGTTACGGAATCCCCGAGTTCAAAATGGAAAAGCATCAGATCGAGCGACGAATCGAACAGATGAAAGCCGAAGGGACAGAGTTTCGCACCAACGCCGACGTTGGCGGCCTACTCAATATCGATATTTTGCGTGCTGGTCATGATGTTGTGGTGTTGGCATGCGGTGCAACCGCATGGCGAGACCTGCCTGTGCCTGGTCGAGAGTTGAGAGGCATTTATCAGGCCATGGAGTATTTGCCGATTGCCAACAAAGTACAGGAGGGCGACTTTAGTGAGCCCGCGATCTCTGCCGAAGGTAAGCACGTCATCATTATTGGTGGTGGTGATACGGGCGCTGACTGTTTGGGCACTGCACATCGTCAAGGTGCAGCCAGCACAACGCAACTTGAGATCATGGCTCAACCACCAGATGTTCGCGGAGTCAATAATCCGTGGCCGCAGTGGAGTCTGATTTATCGCACATCGTCCGCGCACGAAGAAGGCGGCGAACGAATTTTCAGCGTAAACACCGAGCGATTTATTGATGATGGCAACGGCAATGTCAAAGCATTGTTGTTGCACGAAGTCGAGATGCGCGATGGCAAGTTTGAAAAAATTGTCGGAACAGAACAAGAGTTGCCAGCCGACCTCGTGTTGCTGGCCCTCGGATTCGTCGGTCCAGAAAAAGGATCATGGCTCAGCGAACTGGGAGTGGCTCTTGACGAGCGTGGCAATGTGGCGCGCGACGACAACTACATGACAAATGTGCCGGGAGTATTTGCAGCCGGTGATATGGGTCGTGGACAGAGCCTTATTGTGTGGGCAATTGCTGAAGGGCGTTCATGTGCTCGGGGGGTTGACGAATATCTGATGGGCAGTTCTGATTTGCCGTCACCAGTACTGCCGTCCGCCAGACCATTGATGTAATCAGCATTATTTTGGGCTCAACTTGTCCCATGCGCCACCATCGGCGAGCCTCCAGCACCTACTGTTGAGGGCTGTGCGAGTATTTCTTCGACGTCGAATTCCAGTGCATGTGGTTGTCACCGCGGCAGTGATGGTTGGCGTCTCGTTGGCAATTTCGGCGTGCGGAGCCGACACACTCGGCGTTGCAACCACCGTGGTGCCAGTGCAGCCCACCAACTTTGCAACGATTCCACCCGTGTCAAGCACTCTGCCAGGCACAACAACGACGTATCCGCTCAATGCAGTGGGATCAGAGCAGTCCTACACAGTTGTTGCCAATGATTCTCCGATTGCTGTGGCCAATCGCTACGGAATCTCGGTCACTGCCTTGTTGGCGTACAACGGCTGGGTGAGTCCTGCGCAGTTTCCGTATCCGGGACAAATTATTAAAATTCCACCACAGGCGATTGCTCCAATCAATACCCCTGGCACTGTTGATCCGGCAACAGGGGGCACGGCGCCAGCTGTTTCAACAGATCCGACCTTGACAAAGTGCGGCACTCGACCAGCGGGCACTTACGTTGTTGCCAAAGGAGACTCTGTCTTTACGATTCGGCGCAAGTTCTGTGTGTCAACGGTGGCACTTCTCGCTGCAAACAACTGGACCGACACCGGTGCATTGTTGCTTGTCGGCGACACAATCAATATTCCGACTGCCGGAGCGTAGATTTTTTAGCGTTGCGTATTTCGCTTGCGGCGTGAATGACGTTGATGTGCAAGAAGTATCAGTTCGTCAATCAGGGCAGCGTATTCGAGCCCAGAAGCCTGCCAGAGTTTTGGATACATCGAGATCGGAGTGAATCCCGGAATCGTATTGACTTCGTTGCACAAGAAGCCACGGCCGTTTTCTTCAAAGAAGAAATCAACGCGTGCCATGCCATCGCATCTGAGTGCGGAGAAGATTTTAAGAGCAAGTTGTTGAATCTCAGTTGTCTGTTGCGCCGTTAGGGGAGCAGGGATAAGAAGTTGGGCGCCATCGTCAATGTATTTGTCGTTGTAGTCGTAAAAATCGTTTCCGGGAATGATTTCTCCGGGCACCGAGGTGCGCGCAGATTGATTGCCAAGAACTGAAACTTCGATCTCTCTTCCAACGATTGCTTCTTCGATAAGAATCCATTCGTCGTAAGCGAGTGCAGTATTTGCGGCAGCGATGAGTTCTGACATGTTCGTTGCTTTTGAAACTCCAACGGAAGAACCCATATTGGCAGGCTTGACAAAAAGCGGCATTCCAAGGATTGTCGAAATTTCTTGGAGTCGTGTTGGTGTCACGTCAGTTTGACGAATCGCTGCGTAGCGAGGCTGGGCGATGCCATGACTAGCGCAGATGTCTTTGGCGATTGCTTTGTCCATCGCAATCGCACTCGAAAGAACCCCGCTACCTACATATGGCACATCAAGTACCTCAAGAAGTCCTTGCACGGTTCCGTCTTCGCCAAGCGGGCCATGCAGCAATGGCATCACCACAATGTTGTTGCCCAATGTGGGAATCACGGACGGAGTCGTTGCGGTTCCGGTTGCCTCAAGTCGCTGAGCGGAAGCATCTGGCGTTGCTAGCACCCATTGCCCTTGCCGGGTGATGCCAATCGGAACCAGTCTGTATTTATCGGGGTCGGCAGCCCTCATGACGTGGGCTGCGGTAACGCAACTGACATCGTGCTCTGCTGATTGTCCGCCGAATAAAACGACCACTGTGGCACGCGAATCAGGAGTGTTCATCTGCTCAGACGGTAGCCGCCGATAAGGTTCGCTCCATGATCATCAGGGCATCTGTTGCTGCTATTGAGGTTGGCGGAACGTTGGTGGGCGACGACGTAGATATTGATGGCGTCTGTTTTGACTCACGCCAGATTGAGCCAGGCCAAGCATTTGTGGCATTGCACGCGCAACGCGACGGTCATGATTTTATTCAACAGGTCGTGGGCGTGGCCGCGGTAGCCATCGTCAATCGAGCACAGTGCCCAAAAGATGGATGGCCACTCACAGTCATAGAAGTGGACGATACGCAACAGGCGTTGTTGGCTCTTGGCTCGTATGCCCGCGAGCAACTGATGCAAGCCGAAGGCCGCGTGGTGGCGATCACTGGCTCTGTCGGAAAAACTAGTACAAAAGATTTTACTCACGCAGCACTGAGTGCAAATTTTAAACATGTCGTTGCAAGCCAAAAATCTTTCAATAACGATATTGGTTTGCCTGTCACGTTGCTGGGTGCCTCAACAGACACCGAAGCGGTCGTACTTGAAATGGGAATGCGAGGATTTGGAGAAATCGCACGGCTCTGTTCTGTTGCATCCCCAGATATCGGAGTCGTCACTCGCATTGGCGAAGCCCACACCGAACGCGTAGATGGAATCGCCGGTGTACAAAAAGCAAAAGCAGAACTCGTACAGGCATTGCCTAAAAATGGTTGGGCAGTGTTAAACGCTGACGATGAGTTAGTTGTTGCAATGCGTCCTCTCACGCATGCGTCGGTGCTCACATATGGCATGCACAAAAAAGCAGATGTCAGATTTCAGGTGATGGCGACCGATGATGAAGGACGAATTATTGCCGAGGTTCACCACAAAGTGACGGGGGAGACGGCGGTGTTTCGTTGTCCTGCTGCGGGCCTGCACATGGCGTCGAATGCAGTTGCTGCGCTCGCAGTTGCAGTTCTTGTTGGCATCGAATTATCCAAGGCGTGTCGTTCCCTAGAGACAGTCAACATCAGCGGGTCGCGAATGGAACGACGGTTTATGGTTTCTGGGGCGTTGGTCATTGATGACTCATATAATGCCAATCCCACATCTATGGAAGCGGCACTCCTGACGCTTGCATCGCTTGACGTGATGCGTCGCATTGCAGTTGTCGGTGTCATGGCAGAAGTAGCCGATGCTCCAGAGTCGCATGCCCGTATTGCCGAGATGGCCAAGCAGTTAGGAATCGAACTGCTTGCTATTGAAACAGATCTATACGGTTCGCCCGCATTGTCATTTCAAGATGTGATTTCGCGTCTCTCCAATGTCGGAGACGAAGCAGCAATTTTGGTGAAAGGCTCACGGGTCGCCCAACTAGAGAGAGTTGTTCAGGCGCTTGTTGATTGATCTTGCGTGGCGTCGATTCGCTCAATATTGCACCACCACGCTAAAAACATTGCCCATGCAGCCCCTGCAACGAGCACCCAGCGTGCGCCGTACACGTCGATGACTCGACCAAACACCATGTTGCCAAGCGGAACTGTTCCGCCAAACGCCATGAACCACAGCGCCATTACTCTGCCGCGCACCTGCGATTCAAGGCGACTCTGCAATACGGACAACAATGATGTGGCTGTAAAGAAATAGGCGATTCCTAAAAAGAACGAAACAATAAAAGCGGGTATTGGTGTTTGTACGACCGCGAACATTGCTAGGGCAAGTGAGAACGATGCAAACCCGCGGCGGATAAGCACACGCGGATCCGCCCCGACAAAAATGGTGCCGACCGCGAGGCCGCCAAGACACGCTCCGAGTCCCCACGTGGCGTAGAGCCACTTGTAGGCAGCCGACTTTGCCTCAATGCCGAAGTTGAGTTGCGAGACTGCAGGAAACAAGCCGACATATGTGAGCGACAGAAACGAAAAACTTGTCATCGATAAAAGAATTCGCTTTGATACAGGGTGGTTGCGCACAAACTGAATCCCAAAAGTGAAACTTCTCCAACCAGTAGCAGGTGGGGTCGACAACTTCGGAATAGTGATCTTGGTCAGAGTAAAGATGACAGCCAAATAGGTGACTGCATTAATAAAAAAGAATTCCGCAGATGTCACACCGTAGACAGAGAGAATTGCAACGATGATTGGAGCCACAATTCGAGAACCGTTGACAACGGTACTGTTGAGCGAAATAGCCCCAGGTAGATCTTCTGCTTTCACCAATGTGGGCAATACAGCAGACCATGTGGGTGCGTTGAGCGCAGCTCCAATGCCAACACCAAATTGCATCAAAAACAATAATGCGATTCGTGAATCCAAAGCGGCACAGATCCCGAGGAGAACTGAAAATATCAATTGAACTATTTGAGACGAAATCAACCAGCGGCGACGATCGAATCGATCTGCCAAAACACCCCCCGGAATAGAGAGCAAAAGAAGAGGTCCGAGTTGGGCAAAAATAAAGACACCCACAAGAGAGGCACGTTGAGTTCTTTCGTACACGTACGCAGGAAGCACAACATTTTGCATCCAGGTTCCGCTACTTGACGCAAGATTGGCGTACCACATCCATCGAAAGTCCCGCGTGGCGAGTGCGGCACGGGCACTGCCGGGTCGAGGAGTGGAGGAAGTGGCAGGCGTGTTCATAGGCAAGAGAAACCGTTGAAACGCTAGTGCCCAATGCCTATGACGATGGGTATCCACCTTTGTATTACTGCTTGAGATAAGACTTTGGAGATGACAACATCATCAGCAACGGAATCCGTCGAGAATCAGGAGTCGTCGTGTCGCACGCGGTTCGGCACGTTTGCTGAGTGCCCATTATGTGGGAGCAATCTGTCTCCAGAACACGCGCACTTTAAATGCACAGGTTGTGGGTGGCGAGACAGCTGTTGCGACTAGTCGCAGGGTCTTTAGCCCTGTTTCTCTAGCCTTGTGATTTTTCAGCCACGAAAGAGTTAAGTGCAGTCATCGCTTCGGTCGGGTTTGCAGCATCGATTCCGTCAACTTTGAGACGAAGTAGCTCTGTGTAGCCTGCGGTGTTTTCCCATTTCGAATCACTTGGCCAGATCCACAAGATGTAACCCTCAGCGCGAGCGCGAGCGACAAACTCGGCGTTGAGTTCAAACTTGACGGCAGGTTCTGCTGTGGGAATCTGCAAAATGCGCATGCCATGCGGGATCGGAACCTTGTTGACAAACCAGGCCACGAGGTTGGCACGACCAGGAGAGAGTTCGACGGTTGGCGCAAACTTTCGAAATTCATCGATCACCTTGTCATCAAATGATGTCACGACTGCGCGATCGTTAGCGCCGATCTCGTCGAGAATTCTTGCCAACTCTTTGGCTGCAGGTACTGCAGCGGGGAACACATCTTTAACTTCAATGTTGAGCATGTACTTTGGATATTTTGTGGCGATGTCAATGAATTTTGGGATAATAAAATCTTCAGGGGCGTAGCCGCTCGGGGGAGCAATTTTGCCAGTGCGTACACCGCGAAAGATGTAGTCGGATTCAGGCTTGTCTTTGCAGGTGCACTCCTTCGTAAACCAATACGCATTATCGAGCGCTAAAATTTGGTCATATGTCATGTCAATGACATTGCCACTACCGTCGGTCGTGGCGTCAACATCCAAGTCATGTTGCACCACCAAAACGCCGTCTTTAGTGAGTTGCACATCAAGATCCAGGATGTCAACGCCATCCTTAACTGCTTCGGCGTAACCGTAGGGAGAAGAATGCGGACGAAGTTTTTCGCCTGAAGCGTGCGCCATGATGACTGGTCGACCAAGCGCTAGGGTCTCAGCAACCGTCGTGGCTTGTGGTGTAGCAAGAGTCGGGGTTGTGTCTGTCGAAGAACCTGCGGATCCGCCACACGCAGTCATGACGATGACCGCAATGGTTGAGAGAGTGAGTTTTTTCATGGGTATTTAGTGTCCTGGCGTAAAGGTGATGGGAAGTTTTTCTGGACCAAAAATGGCAGCCGTTCCGGCCTTGTACACAATGTCTCCTGCGAGAGCGAGATTTGGAAGGCGACGAGACAAAATGATGAGCGCTTCTTGTAGTTCTGCGCGCGCAAGCGATGCTCCGAGACAGTAATGAACTCCTGAACCAAAGGTGAGTTGTGGTTGACCTACAGGTTCGCGAGTGATGTCAAAGTTTTCAGGCTCCGGAAACACAGAGTCATCAAAGTTCGATGTTCCAAGACTCGGCATCACAAGAGTGCCCTTTGGAAAAAGAACTCCTTTATATTCGATATCTTCAATTGCATATCGACCTGTGCCGCGAACGGCACCAAAATATCGCATGCATTCTTCGACTGCGCGCGGTGCCATCTCAGGGTGTTCTCCAAGAAGCTTCCATTGGTCTGGATGCTCCGCAAACAAGATGAGTGCAAGCCCTAGTTGATTGCGCGTGGTGTCAGTTCCGCCAATAATTACAGCACCCACCATTGTGACTAATTCTTGAGTATTGAGCTTATCTCCTTGCTCCTCGGCGGTAATCAAATCGGTGATGAGATCATCTGCAGGCACATTGCGTCGTGCTGCAATCAAGTTCTGCACATATTCGCTTAAGTCGTCTTGAGCCTTCATGATGAGCGGTGCGTCTCGATTGAGATTGCCATCAAAAACTTTCAAGATGTCTGCTGCAACCCTGCTAAAGAGTTTCCAGTCTTTTTTTGGTGCGCCAAGAAGTTCGCAGATAATAGGAATCGGGTATGGCTCACAGACGGCCGAAACGAAATCAGCAGAACCTGTTTTTGCAATTGGGTCGACAAGTGAATTCAGTACGTCTCGCATGATGGGACGCAAACGGTCGGCGACGCGCGGGTTAAACGCTGGCGCCACTAGTCGACGAAGTCGAACATGCTCGGGCCCGTCTGCTGACAGGATCGAGTTTTGCCGTGGTCGGTTGTTGTATTCCTCGTTATCAGTTG
>CANLAH010000098.1 GCA_947488685.1 Acidimicrobiaceae bacterium
ATGCCATGGCGATTGATTCCCTGATTACGACGCACTCCAAGGGTTGGGCTCTTGATCGGATGCCAGCGCTTGATCGGGCGATATTACGAATGGGAGTTTTTGAGCTGCTTCATCGGCTAGACACGCCTATCGCCGTCATCATTGATGAGGCTGTCGAATTGGCAAAGCGCTTTTCCACCGATGATTCGGGAAGATTCGTTAATGGCGTCTTGGCGGCAGTTGCGAGAGCAGCGCGACCCTCCGAGAAATAAATTTGCCCTAGGGTCCTGTCGCGACAGTTTTGAACTAGTCGGGCGATCCGGGGGCTAGTAGAACTGGGCAGGTGCCCGGAGTGCACAAAAATCCCTTCGCCTCTTGTAATCCGTCAATCATTGCTGTACTGTGTGGGTAACCGTGAAGTGAGTCCCGTGAGGCTCACACGGAAGGAAAACGATATGACGGCAGTCAAATGTAATTCGCTTCGCCCCGCGCTAGGGGCTTTTTTGCTGCTTGGGTTCAGTTATGGGTGGGGTCGCTGATGTCGTCGGCCGGAACTCAAAGTGGGGCGGTCGTGCTGACTGCTCAGGACATCAGTCGAGCGATTACTCGGATTGCCCATGAAATATTGGAGCGAAACCGTGGCATCAACAATGTGGTTCTCGTGGGCATGCAACGTGGAGGTGTCTGGATTGCAGACGCGATTAAGGCGGCTGTAGAGCGAGTGGAGCCGGGTTCAACAGTCGGTGCTGGATCAATTGATGTGTCGATGTATCGCGACGACATTGGATTGCGACCAGTTGTTCCTGCGGCGGCAACGAATATTTCTGTTGACCTGTCGGGGCGCACGGTTGTTCTTGTAGACGACGTGCTGTTCACGGGCCGAACAGTGCGAGCTGCTCTGGAAGCCCTAAATGATTATGGCCGACCGCGCGCCGTTCAACTTGCCGTACTCGTTGATCGCGGACACCGTGAACTTCCAATTCGTCCAGATTACGTAGGAAAGAATATTCCAACGCATTTTGACGACGAAGTTCTCGTTAACGAATCAGGCGTTGTGGTCACATTGGCACAGCAAGTCGAAGAAAAAGTCTCATGAAACACCTTCTCTCTGCTGACGACCTGACAACCGATGAAATTATTGCGTTTCTTAGCATGGCTGACCATATGGCAGAAGTCAATGCACGTCCTGTCCCTAAGGTGCCAGCACTGCGTGGCAAAACTGTTGTGAGCGTTTTTTTTGAAGACAGTACGCGAACACGGTTGAGTTTTGAAACAGCGGCTAAACGTTTGTCAGCAGACACGATGACATTTAGCGCGAGCACGTCAAGCCTGAATAAGGGTGAAAGCCTGCGAGACACCATTGAGACACTGTCGGCAATGCGAGTAGATGCGTTTGTCGTGCGGCATAAATCGAGCGGAGTGCCACTGCAGATAACAGAGTGGACAGATGCGTGCGTTATCAATGCGGGCGATGGTTGGCATCAGCATCCGACGCAGGCACTCACCGATGCCTACACGATGACCCGCGAATTTGGTTCTCCGCAGACTCTTAAAGGGAAGACAGTTGCGATAGTCGGCGACATCCTGCACAGCCGAGTGGCACGCAGCAACGTTTCTGTACTGACAAAACTCGGAGCAAAAGTTGTTCTTGTTGGTCCAAGCACTCTGATCCCGGCGTCTGCAACAGAATGGCCAGTGAATATCTCTCATTCCCTAGACGACGTCATCGCTGATGTCGATGTTCTGTATATGTTGCGGATGCAACAAGAACGAATGGAGACAGCATTTGTCCCGTCTCTCGGTGAATACACAACGCGATTTGGTCTGACGGCGCACCGAGCTTCGCGACTGGCAGAGCATGCTCTCGTAATGCACCCCGGACCGATGAATAGGGGAATCGACATGGTGGTAGATCCTGCAGACGTTCCAGGAAGTCGTATTTTGAAACAGGTCACCAACGGGATTCCTGTTCGAATGGCTGTGTTGTTCACGCTCCTCGGAGCCGGCAATGCCAGCCAACTCACACAAGGAACAGATCTATGAGCAAATCAGCAGCAGAGTTAGTGTTTCAGAACGCATCCATCGTTCATCCAACGGGAGTCGAAGTTGGTGATGTTGCAATCGCGGCCGGATTGATTGTTGGCGTCGGTTCTGGACTAACCGGTAAAAAAATTATTGATGCCACCGGACTGCATCTATCGTCAGGCTTTGTTGATCTTCATACACACCTGCGCGAACCCGGCAAAGAAGAAGCCGAAACAATAGAGACCGGAAGTAGGGCGGCAGCGTTGGGTGGCTACACGGCAGTTATCGCTATGCCCAACACTGATCCATCACAAGATTGCGTCGCCGTCGTGAACTTTGTTCGCCAAAAAGCAACAGAAGTTGGGCTCTGTGAAGTAGTTCCGTCAGCCTGCATCACCGTGGGGCGAAGAGGTGAACAGCTTGTGCCTTTTGCGGCCCTACATGAGGCTGGCGTACGAATTTTCACGGATGATGGAAATGGTGTTCAAGATCCGCTGATCATGCGTCGGGCACTTGAATATTCGCGGGATCTCGACATTGTGTTGGCACAGCACTGCGAAGTGTCTCGACTCACTGAAGGTGCCGTGATGCACGAAGGTGAATGTTGTTCAGCGCTTGGCGTGCCCGGGTGGCCGTCAATTGCAGAAGAACTGATGCTGCATCGCGACATAGAACTCGTGCGCCTGACTGGTGCACCGATGCACTTCTTGCATCTGTCGACGGCTGGAAGCGTTGAACTGGTGCGACGTGCAAAGGCAGACGGATTGCCAGTGACAGCCGAAGTCACTCCGCATCACTTGGCCTTGACGGATGACTTGTTGGTGGGTTTTGACTCAGTATTCAAGGTGAATCCACCGCTCAGAACACGCGCAGACATACAAGCTCTCAAAGATGGTGTCGCCGACGGAACAATTGATGCGATTGCTACTGACCACGCGCCCCACGCTGCACACACAAAAGATGTCCCCATTGATAGCGCCCCACCCGGAATGCTTGGCCTTGAAACAGCACTCGGGGTTGTCAATACAGCCCTCGATGTTTCAGTAGTGCGATTGGTAGAGCTGTTGTCCTGGAACCCTGCCCGTATTGCCGGGATTCAAGATCGCCATGGTCGCCCTATTGCGGTCGGAGAGGTTGCAAATATTTCTGTGTGGTCGAGTACAGACACATGGAACGTGTCTCGAGACGAAATGGCGAGCAAGAGTAAGAACACGCCGTATCACGGCATGAAGATCAGAGGAAAAGTGAAGTACACAGTTTTTAATGGCGAACTCGTTGTCGATAATGAAAAGGCAGTGCGATGACATCTTCTCTTACGACACCAATCGCCGCGGCCCTTGTCTTAGAGGACGGCTCAATCTTTGAGGGAGAGTCTCTGGGACATCAACCCAAAGATGGCATTGCATCAGGGGAGGTTGTGTTCAACACGGTCATGACCGGTTACCAAGAGGTAATTACAGATCCGTCGTATGCGGGTCAAATTATTACTTTCACGACCGCACATCTTGGCAACTATGGGGTCAACGCTTTTGACAATGAATCATCACGTCCGCATGCCCGCGGTGTCATCATGCGAGACATGGCCCGTCGGCGAAGCAACTGGCGTAGTGAAGATGATTTGGATTCAATGTTGCGAGCACACCGACTGCCAGCAATCGGTGGCATCGATACGCGTCGACTCACTCGACTCTTGCGCGATAGTGGTTCGCTGCAAGGAGCATTCGGCACTGCGTCCGAGTCTGATCTACTAGCAACTGCTCGCGCTGAAAAAGGCACAGGTGGCACCGATTTGGTTTCAACTGTCACAACTGACAAACCCTACGTGTACGGCTCGGGAAAATTTCAGGTCGTCGCTTTTGATTTCGGAATCAAAACGACAATTTTGCGATGCCTTGCTGATTTTGCAACGGTCACTGTTGTGCCCGCGTCAACCACGGCAGCAGAGATTCAAGCAATGTCAGTAGACGGTGTGTTTCTATCAAACGGACCAGGAGATCCCGAGATGGTCGTTGGAGCTCCCGAAAACATTCGCAAGATTGTAGAAAGCGGAATAGCAACGTTTGGAATTTGTCTTGGGCATCAGTTGTTGTCGCTTGCATACGGAGGCAAGACTTTTAAATTGCCTTTTGGTCATCACGGCGGGAATCACCCTGTCCGACGAATCGCTACCGGAACCGTAGAAATCACAAGTCAAAATCACAATTTTTGTGTCGACCCGGATTCATTGTCAGGTGTAGCCGACATTACGCATATCAATCTCAACGACAATACAAATGAGGGCATGCGTATTCGAGGTGCGCGAGCGTTCAGCGTGCAGTATCACCCTGAAGCCGGACCGGGCCCTCATGACAGTCGATATTTGTTTGCAGAATTTATTGCAATGATGGAAGGAAAGTAATGCCCAAGCGCCTAGATATCCAGAGCATTTTGGTCATCGGGTCTGGCCCAATCGTGATCGGTCAAGCTTGTGAGTTTGACTATTCCGGAACTCAAGCGTGTCGTGTGTTGCGCGACGAGGGCTACAGAGTCATTCTTGCCAACTCAAACCCGGCAACGATTATGACTGATCCGGATTTTGCCGATCGCACATATATCGAACCTCTTACTCCAGAAATCTTGGAACTTATTATTGCTCGAGAAAAACCTGATGCAGTGCTTCCTACTTTGGGCGGACAAACAGGGCTCAACTTGGCGATGGCATTATTTGAACGCGGAGTTGTTGGTGTTCCCGGAACCCCCGAATTGATTGGTGCTAACGCTGAAGCGATTGCCACGGCTGAAGATAGAGATCGCTTTAAAAAAGCAATGATCGAGATCGGCCTCAGCGTGCCCAATAGCGGCGTTGCTCACAACATGGATGAGTCAATGGTTGTCGTTGCTGAGATTGGGCTTCCTGTCATTATTCGACCCGCATATATTTTGGGAGGCAAAGGAACCGGAATCGCATCAACGATGGAGGAGTTCATTCACATTGCGCGCAATGGTCTAGATGCCAGTCCTATCCACGAAATCTTGATTGAGACTTCAATAGCAGGCTGGAAAGAATACGAACTTGAAGTAATGCGTGACCGCGCAGATAACTGTGTCGTCATCTGCAGTATTGAGAACTTCGACCCGATGGGCGTACACACCGGTGATTCCATCACGGTTGCGCCCGCACAGACTTTGTCAGATGTTGAGTATCAACTCATGCGGGATGCTGCATTTGCATGCATTAGGCGTGTTGGCGTCGAAACTGGCGGATCAAACGTGCAGTTCGCTGTTAATCCCGCCAATGGTGACCAAGTAGTGATCGAAATGAACCCGCGAGTGTCGCGATCGTCAGCGCTCGCATCAAAGGCAACTGGGTTTCCGATCGCCAAGATCGCGGCAAAACTTGCGGTCGGATACACGCTTGATGAAATACCAAACGACATCACACGGATGACCCCAGCAAGTTTTGAGCCCTCAATCGACTATGTCGTCACAAAAATTCCTCGGTGGGCTTTTGAGAAGTTTCCCGGAACATCCGGAATCCTTGGGACACAGATGCAAAGCGTCGGAGAAGTCATGTCAATCGGAAGAACATTTCCAGAGAGCCTGCAAAAGGGACTTCGCTCACTCGAGCAAGGGCGCTTTGGACTGAATTGTGACCCGGCAGAAAAACAGTACGACGCTTTTTCTGATGCTGAACTTTTAAAGAAGTGCGGTGTTGCAACGCCCGAAAGAATCTTTTATGTAGGCGAAGCATTGCAGAGGGGTCTTGGAGTAGAGGTTGTTCATGGCGTCACGCAGATTGACCCATGGTTTTTGGACGAGATGCAAATGATCATCGACGAACGAGCAAGCCTGAATGGACTTGGCCTTACAGATATTGTGCCGACTCATTGGCGCAGACTAAAGAGATTGGGCTTCTCTGATGTGCAGATTGGATACGCAGTCGGAGCAACCGAGCATGAGGTTCGCAGTGCGCGAGAAGCAGCCGGAATCATTCCCACGTACAAGACAGTCGACACATGTGCCGCCGAATTTAATGCAACAACGCCATATCACTACTCAACATATGAAGACGAAACAGAAGTACGGCATTCTTCCAAACAGCGCGTCATCATCTTGGGCTCTGGACCAAATCGCATTGGACAAGGAATCGAGTTTGACTACTGCTGCGTTCATGCCAGTTTTGCGCTTCGTGATGCCGGATTTGAAACAGTGATGGTGAACTGCAATCCAGAAACTGTGTCAACTGACTACGACACCTCTGATCGTCTGTACTTCGAACCGCTCACTCAAGAAGACGTTCTCAATGTGATTGCCGCCGAGACAGCAGCCTCAGGCGGAGTCGCACCCAAAGTAATTGTCAGTCTCGGGGGACAAACACCACTCAAGTTGTCGGGGCTTATTCCATCTGAACTAGTGGCGGGTACATCGCCACGCTCAATTGATCTTGCAGAAGATCGCGAAAAATGGAACACGCTTTGTAATTCACTGCAGATTCCTCAGCCTCCAGGCGGAACCGCTGCGACTTTTGAAAAGGCTCAAGAGATAACGCACATGATTGGGTATCCGGTGTTAGTGCGACCAAGCTACGTATTGGGTGGGCGAGGTATGCAGATAGTGCATGACGACGAACATCTTGAGCGAGCAATGAAAGAGCTTGCAGGTTTTGGAACGCTCGGAAAAGAAGGGGGCTTGTCGGTGGAGCGACCCGTGTTAATCGACCGCTTTCTTGAAGAAGCCACCGAAGTTGACGTTGATGCGATTCGTGACAATACGGGCGAAGTTCTCATCGGTGGAGTGATGGAGCACGTTGAAGAAGCAGGTGTCCATTCAGGAGACAGCGCCTGCACGATTCCGCCTCAAACATTGCCGTCATGGGTGATTGAAGTAATTGAGGCGTACACGAAATCAATTGCGGATGCGCTAGAAGTAGTTGGGCTAGTCAATGTGCAATATGCCGTTGTCGGTCACACCGTGTATGTCATTGAGGCCAACCCTCGTGCATCTCGAACCGTTCCCTTTGTCGCAAAAGCAACGGGTGTGCCACTGGCTAAAGTTGCAAGCCGTGTCATGCTCGGAGCGACGCTTCAAGAACTGCGTGTCGAAGGACTCTTAACGCGTCCAGTCACCGGAGGTCACGTGTCTGTCAAAGAAGCAGTGCTTCCTTTTAGTCGCTTTCCAGATGTTGATACTGCGCTCGGACCAGAGATGCGCTCGACAGGCGAAGTCATGGGCATCGATCGAACATTTGGTCGTGCCTTTATCAAGGCCGAGACAGCAGCCGGAACAGTGTTGCCAACATCCGGAACGGTGTTCTTGTCACTTGCTGACGCAGATAAGCCAGCGGGATTAGTAGTCGCTAAACGTCTTCGGGATTTGGGTCTTGGGATTGCTGCAACAACAGGCACCGCAGAGTATTTAGAGCGCTTCGGACAGCGAGTCGACAGAGTAATTGGCAAGTTATCCGAATCGCACATGAATCTTGAAAATGCAGTTGATCTCATTGCGCAAGGAGAAATCAGTTTTGTCGTGAATACTCCGCAAGGAAGAGGATCTCGCTCCGACGGTGAAGCGATTCGTAAAGCGGCTAATGCCAATCGTGTATCATCAGTGACAACAGTCAAGGCGGCGCTTGCAGC
>CANLAH010000099.1 GCA_947488685.1 Acidimicrobiaceae bacterium
GCAACATACTCAGTGGTCTGAGACTCACTGCCAGATTGAGTGACACCGAGGGATTGATCGTATTCTTTGCGACGGCGTGAATCAGAAAGCACATGCCACGCGTCATTCACGCGAGCCATCTTGTTTAAATCATCGTGTCCGGTGGACTCCGAACGAGTATCTGGGTGCAGAGTTCGTGCAAGAGCACGATACGCATCGCGAATTTGACGCGTTGACGCATCAGGCTTTACTCCGAGGAGCGTGTAGAGATTTTCAGTAGCCACGATGACTATCGACAGTACCTATTAATTGCTCACCTTTCATATACGACGCCACATTTGCACTAATACGCTGCGCCAAAAGAGGCTCGGCCATCTCTGGCGTGTTGCCGGTGTGGGGAGTGATGATGCAATGAGGCTCAGACCAGAGCGGATGCCCAACAGGCAGGGGTTCTGGATCGGTCACATCAAGCGCTGCTCCACCGATCTTGTTATTCGTGAGAGCCCACACCAAATCATCCGTCACAATATGTTTGCCGCGCGCCACATTGATCACCCACGCGTGTGGCTCCATAAGTTCAAACTCTGCGCGAGACAGCAAACCTTGTGTCTCAGGAGTGAGCGATAGTGCCAACACAACGACATCGGCACCAACAAGTGCATCAATGAGACTCTCGGCACTTACGACTTGATCAACTCCATCCATATCGGTCACAGAGTGACGCACAACGGTGATGTGGCACGAGAAAGGTTGCAATAATCGCACTAGTGCGACAGCAATTCCTCCACCGCCAACAATGGTGACCCGTGCCCCCAAGAGATTGCGCCCGATCGGTCGAGTCCACGACGTTTCTTGGGCGTACACACCGATATTGCGCAAGCCAGCAAGGATCAAACCCAAGGCGTGTTCGGCCACTGGCTCTGCATAGACACCTTTGCCGCATGTCCATACCCGATCGTTATTGATAATCGAAATGAAGTTCTCTACACCAGCAAAAGGAATCTGTACCCAGTTGATGTGGGGACACTCACGCAGGACTGCGTCAAGACCGGCAACATCAGTTGGTGATACCCAGATCAGTCCAGTCGCATCTTGATAGTTGCTTACCTGCGCACCTGCCGAACGCACTGCATCTCGCACCCAATCAGGGAATGGTTCGGGACCAATGGCAATTGCAGCCTGAACACCTTGGCTCATGTGGATTTCTTACGAGCCAGCAAGGGTTGCGGCTATTTCGCTGGAAGAACTTCCGGAACGTCTGAGCACAACTGCCACAAACCACAGAGCACCTAACGTGACAGCAAACAGCAACACCGCGCCTACTCCCCAGAATGGTTTGATTGTGCTGCGCGTTGCGCCAAGAAGTGCTACAGGAAATGTTGTTGACCCGGCTTCGCTAATCAATGTAGAGATCACCGCGTTATCCAAGCAGAGTGTGAACGACAACAACGCACCTGCGACCAATGCAGCCGAGATAAGTGGCAGTGTGATCTGTCGAAATGCTCGCGCTGGAGTTGCTCCAAGATCTGCTGCTGCCTCCTCGAGCGATTCATCGAGTCCAGCAAGTCGCGCTCGAACGATGAGCGTGACGACTGCGCTTGCATACAGTGACTGCCCCACCCAAAGTTTGTTGATTCCGCCATTAAACGGACCAAGTCCATCCGTGAACGGAATTCCAATCAGTGGAATATCTTTGATTCGCGGAAACCACGTCGCAAGAGCAATGGCATCCATGATCTCTGGAGTCACCAGGATCAAGAAAACAACTGCCATAAAAATTTTGGTCCAGAGTCCTGGTCGTCTTGCCAAGGCAACTCCTGATAGCCCCCCAAGTAGCACTGCGATCACTGTTGCCCCAAATGCCGCAATGAAGGAATTTCGAATTGAGTCACCGATTCCGACAAAGTCGAATATCTCGCGATACCAGTCAGTTGAGACGCCATTCACAATGACAGCCAAAATAAACGAACCAGGTCCGAACCAACTCAAAGTTCGTACAGACAGAGCAGATCGAGCGGTCAATACTCTGCGTGCAACAAGCGCAACCACAACGATGACAACAAAGCGCGCGATGACCGCCCACGCCACAGACCCAGCAAACAGTTCTTCCCACCATTTAAATGTCGTCGACCCAGCCCAAATAGTGAAAGAACTACCACTATTAAATGAATGCAGAACAACCAATACGATCGGGATAAACAAAAACAACAACACCAAAACGGTCCAAATCGCCAACATCAATTGCAACAACTCAAAACGGCCAATATGCACTGTGCGCGAAACATGAACTCGAGCATCCGACCGAGCTCGCATGGATCGGCGCGATTTATCAATCAGTGGACGAACTAGCTGGACTCCCCACGGAAACAACCACATGATGAGTGCTCCGACCATTAATGACGCTAGAACCGCTCCGATCATCAGTCATGTTTCCTTTTGCGCCGCCCAAAACTGTGGCCGTCACATAGTCACCACACATTGGAATAAAAGTAAGTAGAACTCCAGCCACAATGCCTGGCCCTGCAAGCGGCAAAGTGATTGTCATAAACGTCGCAAGACGTCCTGCGCCAAGATCTTTTCCGGCTTCGCGCATACGCACATCAATTCGGTCAAGGGCAACATATAGCGGCAAGATCATGAAGCCCAAATAGTTGTAGACGATGGCTATCTGTACGGCCATCGGTGTCTCAAGAATTTGAATTCCGTTGCTACCTACCCAACCAAGATCCACGAGCCATTGGGAGAATGTTCCATTTGGGGCAAGTGGAATTCGCCACGCAACCGTTCTGATGAGAAAACTTGTAAAACTTGGTACAACCACAAGGGCCAACAAGATTGCTTTCCAGCGCTCAGCCACTTTAAAAGCGGCGAAGTACGCCACTGGTAACCCGACCAACACGCACATCGCCGTTGCGATGAGCGCAATTCGCAGCGTCGCCTTAAAGGTGCGAAAGAACGTATCGTCAAAGACACTTGCGTAGTTTGCAGTAGTCAGATGTCCAAGATCAACAGGGATGAGTTTGCTGCCGTCTTTGGTTCCAAACGAATACACCACGATAAACCCAATTGGCACCGCAAAAAATATCGCGTACCAAATGATCGCCGGAAGAGCGAGCAAGTATTTGGGGCTATGCAACCTGAATCGTGGTTTCGAAGGAACCGCAACTGTCACGTGAACTCAGCCTCCGGCCTTAGCTTTAACCTTGTTCAAAATATCCACCAGTCGATCAATTGAGGTATTCAGTATTTGTGTGTGCATGGTCTTGACTTCGGCATCCTTGAAAAAGATCATGTCGCCTTTTTCTAGGTCTGGGGCAATCTCGGCAATGAGTGCTGGCATGTTTTTCATGCCGGTGTTGTAGCCGTGATACTGCAAGTCCTGCACTGATCTTTCTGGAATCAAAATCCAGTTGATCCACGCATGCGCCGCCTCAACGTTTGGAGCACCTTGGGCAATACAGAAGTTGTCCATCCACAATTCTGTGTCAGGAGTTCCGAGTACCCATTTCCAGTTCTCTGGTGTTCCGCCTGCCTCTTCGATTCGAACATATGCCTGACGAGCATCTCCGTTCCATGCCATTGCGATGCTGTACGCGCCTTCTGCCAATTTGGTACTTGGGTAACTATCAAAGGCTTTGATGTGTGATGCAAACTCGTCAACCATGAACTTCTCATACGCATCGAGATCGGCTTTGTCCTCAGTGTTCCAGTCGATTCCTTTGGACCAGAAATACATTCCGGCCACATTTGGTGCCGCGTCGATAACTGAACATTGTCCACTTGCTTCACCCATGCATACGTCGATGAAGTCCTGCCATGATGTCAGTTCACGCGAAATCTTGGTGGTGTCGTAGAAGAAACCCGTGCTTCCCCAGTTCTTGCACACCGAGTAATCATTGGTGGTGTCCCATGCTTGACTCAAATACAACGGATCAACATTGACCATGTTTGGCAACAAGGTCTTATCAAACTTTTGAATCAACCCTTTGTCGACCATCTGTGGGATATATGGTCCGGTCGGGACCACGATGTCAAAACCACTGCTGCCACCCGCAGTTGCCAACTTTGTAATGAGGTCTTCGTTGCTAGCGAAATAATCCACCTTCATCGTGACACCAAGAGTCTTATCTGCAAGCGCACCAACAAGTTCTGGGTCGTCGTAATCGCCCCATGTATACATTGCAAGAGTTCCGCTTGCCTGATTGATCACGCGACTCCAGTCACCCGACGCCACGCCACTTGGTGCTGTGCCCCCTGGCGCTGTGGTGTCAGACGCGCCTGTCGTGTCTGACGGAGAATCAGAACCGCCGCATGCCACGACAACTACTGCTAGACCCGCTGCAACTGTTCCTACTTTAAGAAATGCACGACGCGAAAGCGCCTCGCGAAAACTTTCTGGTGCCAACATCCTGAGTTCTTTGGTCATTTTTTTCCCCTTTATGTTTAGTAGTGATCTTTGGTAATGATATTTAGATTAGTCCTCGTGCGACTCCGCGAGAACCACCTCTGCCTGGCGGGCAGAGAAAAAGTACACATCGTCGGCTGACCAACTACACCATACGTGGTCGCCCATCTGATGGCGAACCGTCTTGGTGCGTGGGGTCAGCACCAGCACATCTCGGTCCCCGGCGGTCACGACATATTGCAACACATCCCCAAAGTGAGATACACCCGCGATTCGTGCGGCCACGCAATTTGTCGAGTCCGCTGGACGCTCGACCGACAAGTTCACACACTCTGGTCGAACCGCCGCTAGGGCAGGTTGGCCGGTGGGAACAACCTCTTCTGGGCGAGTAGCAACGAACACCGTGCCATCCTGGGCGACTGCGCCATTGGCGGTTGCGGTTCCTTGCCAGAAATTATTTCGTCCGATGAACCCCGCCACAAATGCTGACGCAGGATGCTCATAGACAGTTTCGGGATCGCCTAGTTGTTCCACATGACCGTCCAACATGATGGCGATGCGATTACTCATACTCATGGCTTCTTCTTGGTCGTGCGTGACGAACACAAAAGTAATCCCGAGGCGACTCTGCAAAAGCTTGAGTTCAATCTGCATTTCTTCGCGCAACTTGCGATCAAGTGCACCAAGAGGCTCATCTAGCAACAGCACGCTCGGTCTGTTCACTAATGCCCGAGCAACTGCAACGCGCTGTTGCTGACCACCAGACATCTGACGCGGCTTACGCTCTGCCAACTTTGTCATCTGCACCATGTCGAGCGCTTCAAAGACTCGCTCGGCGGTCTCTGACTTTTTGACTCCGCGTTGACGTAACCCATAGGCGACATTTTCGGCAACTGTCATATGTGGGAAAAGCGCATAGTGCTGAAACACGGTATTGACATCGCGCTTGTAGGGAGCAACCCCTTGTACCTCTACTCCACTAATACGAATATGCCCAGCGTCTGGTTGCTCAAAACCAGCGAGCATGCGCAGGGTGGTTGTTTTTCCACATCCGCTAGGACCAAGCAACGACAAAAATTCTCCGGGCTGCACAACAAGATGAAGGGAATCAACGGCCACAACTGAGCCGTACTGTTTGGTCACGCCAATCAGTTCGACCGACCCTCTCTCGTTATTCATTCACCCCCCTCAACTGCTTGCGTTGAGCAAATACTAGACAATGTCGCGGCCTGTAAAGGTAATCCGCACACTGTTCGCGGTCTTGTCAACTGTCAAGATTTGCCATTACGTGCTTGATTCGGGTGTAGTCGTCAAAGGCGTATGCCGACAGATCTTTTCCGTAGCCTGACTTTTTGTAGCCACCGTGAGGCATCTCCGCCACAATCGGGATGTGCGTATTGATCCACACGCAGCCAAAATCTAGGTGCTTGGCCATTCGCATGGCTCGCCCAAAGTCGCGAGTCCAGACCGACGATGCCAGCCCGTATTCAACGCCATTAGCCCATGCGAGGGCCTCTTCTTCGTCGGAGAATTGCTGCACTGTGATGACTGGTCCAAAAATTTCACGTTGAATCATCTCGTCATTTTGTTTGAGGTCTGCCACAACTGTTGGTTCAAAGAAATAGCCAGTGTTTCCGAATCTCGACCCACCAGCAACAATGCGCGCGTGCTTAGGGGCACGATCAATGAATCCGGACACATGTGCAAGTTGGTTCTGATTATTGACTGGGCCATAGAGAACATCTTCGTCATCTGGCGTGCCGGTGCGCGTTGCCTTGGCTTGTTCGGCCAATGCCGCAACAAAATCTGCATATGCCCTCGGACCGACCAACACTCGAGTTGCAGCCGTGCAGTCTTGGCCGGCATTGAAAAATCCTGCACCGCTGATTCCGGCAACAGCGGCCTCGATATCTGCGTCGTCAAACACGATGACAGGAGCTTTGCCTCCAAGTTCGAGGTGAACGCGTTTGAGGGACCGTGATGCTGCTTCGGCGACTTCCATTCCAGCGCGCACTGAACCGGTGACAGACACCATCGACGGCGTGTCATGCAACACCATCGATTTACCGGTTTCTCTGTCACCACATACGACGTTGAATACGCCAGGTGGCAAAAATTCTGCAGCGATTTCTGCCAACAACGTGGTCGTTGCAGGCGTCGTATCTGATGGCTTCAACACGACCGTGTTGCCCGCTGCGATTGCAGGGGCAAATTTCCAGACCGCCATCATCATCGGATAGTTCCACGGCGCAACTTGTGCACACACGCCAACTGGCTCACGTCGCACAAAAGATGTCATGTTGCGCATGTATTCTCCGGCACTCTTTCCTTCAAGCATTCGTGCAGCGCCAGCAAAAAATCGAATCTGATCAATCATCGGCGGAATTTCTTCAGACCGCGTCATGGCTGTTGGTTTTCCGGTGTTTTCGACTTCGCGCGCAATCATTTCTTCAGACCGCGCCTCAATGGCATCTGCGATTCGGTAGATCGCCAATGACCGCTCCGATGGTGTGGTGTTTCTCCATGACTCAAAAGCAGACGCCGCCGCTGCCATTGCGGCATCGATGTCTGCTGCGCCACTGAGAGGTGCCGTGGCATATTGCTCACCTGTGACGGGATTAATGACCGGAGTGGTCTTGCCGTCGGCAGCATCGGATAGTGACCCATTAATGAAGTTCTGAAATGAACGCATCCCTGTAGGTTTCCACATTTTGTGCACCCGTCACAACACGGTGTCCGTCGGTCGTGCAAATGGGCGTTCCGAGCAAAATCAGACTCTCGCAACTCCCAATTGCCTCACCAACTCTGCGCTCTTACATCTTCCCAACTAGCGTCGGGATATGGCTATTAATGTTGCAACCTTAGATCTTCCCCAATTGCCACTCTTCGGAGAAGAAGAACGCGATCATCGCATCGAAACATTGCGCAATGTCGCCAAGGATAACTGGATCGCCAAAAATGCATTCGGCTACTCGATTTTAAAGTATGACGATGTCGTTGCGGTACTGCGCGACAAGCGTTGGTTTAGTGCTGTTGGATTTATCTCTGAGTCACAACCAACTGATAACGAGGAATACAACAACCGACCACGGCAAAACTCGATCCTGTCAGCAGACGGGCCCGAGCATGTTCGACTTCGTCGACTAGTGGCGCCAGCGTTTAACCCGCGCGTCGCCGACCGTTT
>CANLAH010000100.1 GCA_947488685.1 Acidimicrobiaceae bacterium
CATGCTCAAAAATTAGGCGAAGCGTCAACTTCTGCGCGGATGTTTGTTGAAGAAGATGATTCGGTTGAAGAAGTAGAACATCTATGGTCGGCGACGAACGAGGCTATTGATGAGATCGTGAGTCGATATGGACGCGAGGCTATTAGGCCAGCCAGTGCGCTTGCAGATCGCAAGGCTCCAGGGGATTCCCCGTATGGGCCAGATGAACTTGTTTGAAACAACTTGGTGTTTGCGTTGCGTTGTGCGCAAAAAAGTGGAACACTAGACATGTGCCACTTTCAGATGAAGAACAACGAATACTGCGCGGTATCGAAGAACAACTCCAAACAGATGAACGATTTGCTCAGGCGGTGTCGTCCTCGGGGCTGTATCTACACTCGGCCAAGACCGTCAGATGGGCAGTCTTGGGGATCGTCGTTGGGTTATTGGTGATGGTGATATCGCTCCAGATTCACTTTGTGGTGTCGTTTGCTGGTTTCATGATCATGTTGATGAGTGCGCTTTCGATTGAGCGACAAGTTCGCCTCATGGGCAAGGCTGGCGTGCAAGACATTGCTCAGTCGTTGCGTGGCCCGCGTCAAGCGGCACAAAAAATGCGCGACCGTTTTCCTAGGGAGTAGTCAAAGTGTCTTTAAGTACTGCGTCTAGCGATGCATACTTGGCGGTTGACATCGGCGGTACAAAAATTTCGGTCGGAGTAGTAAACACAGCACGAACAGTGGTGTACGAATCTCGGATCTCCACGCCGACAACACAGGTGTGGGAATCGCTGGCCAAACAAGTTTCAGGCGCGTTGGCATGGACTTCTGCAAACAATGTGCGTCTGCTTGCATGTGGCGTGGGTTGTGGCGGACCAATGCGCGTGGACGAGGGCGTTGTATCGCCTTTGCATATTCCGGAGTGGCGTGATTTTTCTCTGGTCTCTGAGATGCAAGAACTAGTTGGGCTAGATGTCGTTCTTGAAAATGATGCGAAGGCACTTGTGCTTGCAGAGCACTGGAGCAGGCGAGAGAAAAATATGAATACCGTTCCTTCAATCATGATGTCGGTGTTGGTGTCGACCGGAGTCGGAGCAGGAATAATTGCTGATGAAAAATTGCTGATGGGTCGCACCGGAAACGCGGGCCACATAGGCCATGTGATTGTGCAAGAAAATGGCAACAAGTGTGCGTGTGGTGCCAGAGGATGCCTTGAAGCGCACATCAGCGGACCTGCGATTGAGCGCGCAATCGGTGCGCCTGCATCGAAGGCAAATATCCAGACGCGCGTGGCCGCAGGCATGCTTCTTGGGCAAGCAATTGCCAGCGTGGCAGCCACGATGGATCTCACAGATGTCACTGTGGGTGGTTCGGTGGCTCTTGGCTTTGGGGACGAGTTTTTTCAGGCCGCGCAGATAAGTGCACGCAAGCACGCTGGTCTAAGTTTTTTGAAAGATCTCACGATTAGTCCTGTCGCCGACAGAAGTCTTGCCCCACTTGTGGGTGCAGCGGCTCTCGCCAAGTACTCTATAGAACATGCATCCTGCCTATAGTCCTGAAGCTGAGACATACCGCGAAAAAGTGCGAGCTTTCTTGGCTGAAAAACTTCCCACATCATGGAAGGGCATCGGTCAATTAGACGGAGACGATCTCTTGTCATTTGTTGCTGAGTGGCGTGCCACGTTGGCGAGTTCTGGATACTTGGCCCCGAGTTGGCCAGTTGCTTACGGAGGCGGTGGGTTATCAGAACTAGAACAAGTGATTGTTGCTGAGGAGTTTGCCCAAGCCGGAGTTCCAACGGGCGCACCAAACGACACTTTCAGTATCAAGATGCTTGGCAACACTTTGTTGCAGTGGGGTACCGAAGAGCAAAAAAAGTATTACCTCCCTCGAATCTTGTCTGGCGACGATGTGTGGTGCCAGGGCTACAGCGAACCCAATGCCGGATCAGATCTGAGCAATATTGGTTTGCGCGGGCAACTTGACGGTGACGAGTGGCTTTTGAATGGTCAAAAAATATGGACAAGTGCAGGGCACCTTGCAGATCATATTTTTACGCTCGTGCGTACCGATCCTGACGCGCCTCGGCATAAAGGAATCAGTTTCTTGCTTGTCGACATGCGTCAGCCCGGAATCGAAGTACGACCAATTCGCATGATCTCAGGTGATAGCGAATTCAACGAAGTGTTTTATACAGACGCCAAGTGCCCCAAAGACAATGTCGTCGGAGGCGTCAATAATGGTTGGGCCGTGGCGATGACGTTGCTCGGATATGAGCGTGGCGAAGCGGCTGCAACACTTCCAATCCGTTTTCAAGGCGAGATAGATCGTCTATGCATCTTGGCGAAAGAGCGTGGAGTCTCATCTCATCCAGTTATTCGTCAGCGTTTGGCTTCTTGTTATTCGCAAGTGCAGGTCATGCGTTTTCTGGGAATGCGAACACTGACGCAGTTCTTGTCCGGGCACCAGCCGGGTCCAGACGGCGCAATTTTTAAGTTGTACTGGAGTGAGTATCACAAAGTTATTACAGAACTCAGCGTTGATATTTTGGGACTTGAGGCCTTGGTGCCAACCGGTCGCAAGCCATCGAGTGCTTTTCAGACGGATGACGAAGGTGCTGCCAATACGAGCAATAGTTGGGTCGGAACATTTCTTAATGCACGAGCCGGAACGATCTACGCTGGCTCATCACAAATTCAACGCAACATTATTGGTGAAATGGTTCTTGGTCTGCCCAAGGAACCGCGGGTCTAGTCATGGAGAGTGGTCGGCAAAGTCAACGAAATATCCTTTCGATGCCGGTGTTGTTGGCGATCGTCAGTCGACCCAATTTATGGGTAACTGCCATTGGGCAGGTGTTTCGATTAGCGCCCACAGGGTGGTGGAAACGTTTGCCTCACTTGCCACTGCCTGGTGCTGAGTACCTGGAGTTTCGTTTGGTCACGCAATATGGCGGAGACCCCGCCACTCAGATGTCCAAGCCGCAACCCCTTGACGTGGTCGACTATCTGCGCTGGTGTCGCGACTGGAACCGAACACGATGACACGGCAATCTGATGTCATGTGTTGCGCGCAGTTGAGACGGGCGAGACGGTAGGTTCGCATGAAAAGCGCGCTCGTACTTAATGCTACGTACGAACCGCTGAGCGTCGTGTCATCTCAGCGAGCCATTTGCCTCGTGTTGTGCGATAAAGCAGACATTGTCGAAGACGACGGATCAGTGATGCATGCAGAGAAATTACAGTTGCCAACGCCTCTCGTTATTAAATTACGGTATGTCGTAAAAGTCCCGTATCATCGCCATGCCGCTTTGTCGCGACGTGCAATATTTGCGCGAGATAATCACAAGTGTGCATACTGCGGCGGTCTTGCTGACAGCATTGATCATGTTCATCCTCGGTCACGTGGTGGCGAACACATCTGGGAAAATGTGACTGCTGCATGTCGCACATGCAATCTGCACAAGAGAGATCGCACTCCCGACGAAGCCGGGATGAAGCTACGCACTATTCCACTCGTCCCTCTTGAAACAGCATGGATTACTTTTTCTGTGGGCTCCGTGCCCGACGAATGGAAGCCGTACTTGGCGCAAGCAAGTTGACCGGCAAGAGCGAAGCGTGTCGAGCAATCTCCCATTAACCCCTCTTGATTGGACTCTCAATGATTATGTGGGGACAGCACGTCAGTTTCATGCAATGGATCTGGACTGGCAACGAGGGGTGTGGTTATGTCGACCAACAGATACCGCTCTGGTGTTGGGGTCTGCTCAAGATGAAGCAGATATCGATCAAGAGCGGGCTCATCTAGACGGAATCGATATCGTGCGGCGCCGAAGCGGTGGCGGCGCGGTGTATCTCAGTTCTGCATCTGCCGTGTGGATTGATGTTGTTATTACGCGCGGAGATGCGCATTGGGTAGATGATGTTTCACAAAGTGCATTGTGGCTGGGACATGCATGGTGTGCAGTGTTGGAGCAATTTGGAATTGCCGATCTCGAGGTGTACGACGCATCAATGCTGAAATCTGTTGTGTCGCGATCAGTGTGTTTTGCTGGCATGGCCTCGGGGGAGGTTCTTTCGGGCGGACGCAAAGTCGTGGGGATTAGTCAGCGACGAAATCGCGACGGCGCGCGATTTCAGTGCGTGTTGTATCGTCAATGGCGTCCGGAAGAATACGCCCACCTTTTTGTGAGCGAAGCAGTGCGAGATGCTGTGCTCTCCCTCGACGTGATCGAAGTGCCATGTGAACCAGGCGATGTGTTCGTGGCACTTGCTGCTCAGCTTGGCTAACCCCGCGCTAACCCCGCACGAATCACGCCTCCGGGCGATGTAACGATTCGTTATTGAGTCTTCCCGACCGTGGGGCACCCCCGAGTTGCGGGCCCCAATAAATGGCTCCCTGATGACGCATCTCCAAGGGGGCACGGTGGGGTCAAGGTGGATAAAAAAGGGGTTAAATGGTTGACAGTGGGGGCTAGTGGGGATAATGTGTTGGGCGGAGGGAAGCGGTCCCCGCTTCCATGGAGCGGAGAAGCTGTGTTTGTAGGAGTCCACGAGCGACAACTAGACCCCAAGGGTCGGCTTGCTCTGCCTGCTACTTTTCGGCCTCGGCTAGAGCCTCGCTGTTACTTGGCATTTGGGCAGGACAAGTGTGTTGACGTTTTAACTGCTGAAGCTTTTGACCAAGTTGTTCAAGAAACATTGAACAAAGTTCGTTCAGGTGAAATCAATCGCAATCAACAGCGTGCATTGGCTGCCAACACTGTCGAAGTATCGATAGATGCGCAGGGTCGAATCAATATCGAAGAGAAGTTACGCGAATACGCCGGACTATCACTGAACTCAAAGGTCATTGTTGCTGGATCATTTGACCGCGTTGAAATTTGGGACCCAACGAGACACCAACGAATTACTGATGCAGGCACACAGCAAATTGCTGGAGATAGCAAGTGATGCGTGATGTACGCAGCGAATCTTTACATACAACAACCATGTCGAGGACTCCGGTCTTTGGCAGTTTCCCGGATGGCACGGTGCGCAGCTTTAACTCCGCCCGCTGTCATCGCGTCCATTCCGGGGAGAAATCCCGGGGACATTTGCTGTCCGGGAAACTGCCAAGGACCGGCGTTGTGAGCAACAACATGTTTACGCATGAACCTGTCATGCTGACTGAAATTCTGGATGTGTTTTCGGGCCTCTCAGGCGGAGTATTTCTTGATGCCACTTTGGGTGGAGCGGGACACGCACACGCGGTGCTTGAGGCTCATCCAAATATTGAACTTCTCGGCATCGATCGTGATGAGCATGCACTTGCATTTGCTCGCGAGAGATTGTCTGTTTTTAGCGAGCGTGTCACCCTCCGGCACGCTCGCTTTGATCGCATTGCTGAAGTGTTGACGCAGACGAATACCCACTCACTCGCTGGAGTGTTATTTGATCTTGGTGTGTCATCTCCTCAGTTGGATCATGCAGATCGCGGGTTTTCGTACCGCCACGATTCACCACTTGATATGCGAATGGATCAGTCGCAGTCTTTCAGCGCACTTCAAGTCGTCAATGAATTCTCAGCAGAAAATCTTGTCCAAATTTTAAAAGAAAATGCTGACGAAAGATTTGCTGGGCGAATTGCCAAAGCAATTGTCCGATCCCGTCCAATACATACAACTCTTGAGTTAGCTGAAGTGGTCATCACGGCGATTCCCGCTGCCGCCAGACGTCGTGGTGGCCACCCGGCAAAGCGCACTTTTCAAGCAATTCGCATTGAAGTGAATCATGAGCTTGCCGTACTCCCTATTGCTCTTTCGAGTGCCATAGATGCACTTGCACCTGGCGCACGATTGGCTGTTTTGACATATCATTCCGGCGAGGATCGCATCACAAAGAGCATCATGCGTGACGCCGAGACAGGTGGGTGTACTTGTCCAGCAACGCTGCCCTGCGTATGTGGGCGAAAGGCACTTGTTCGACGGGTGCGTACTCCAAAGACTCCCTCTGATGCAGAGCAGGCTGTTAATCGCCGTTCAACAGCAGCGCGTCTGCGGGTGGTCGAGCGTCTTGACTCTGGGATGGAGATGTAACCGTGGCACTCGCATTCAGGCAGCCATTTGGGTTGGAGCAACCAGAAAAAATATCGAAGCCTTCTTTGACCGTTGTTCCAAGAACACGAATGTATGTGAGTAGGGCAATGGCAGTCATAATTATCCTCACAGTATTTTTAGGTGGAGTCGTCGCACTGCGAACATATATGGCGCAGCAACAAATGCGTTTAGATACGATTAGTCGTGACATAGAACGATCACGCAATTACTTTGATGAGTTGCGTGCTGCTCGTGCAGAACTACAGTCCCCGAGCGTTCTTTTGCAAAAGGCGCGTATTATCGGCATGGTTCCTGTCTGGGGAACAAAGGTTTTAGAAATCCCTGCTGACGTTGCGGCCGAGGTCGCGGCCACCGTCGGAAAAGTAGATGTTGATGTCGCAATTGGAGCAGGATCACCTCTCGAAGAATTTGGAAAAGTGAAGGCAAAAACGGGAAGTACCCGATGAGGGCTCCCCGCACAAGTCGCGCAATCGCTGCATTGTCGTTGCGTTATCGCGCTGCACCATCTAGTAGTCGTTCAACTCAGAGCCGTTCAGCAGCTCATCGACCCACAAGTCGTACCGCCAGTCGCCCTACGGCAAATCGAACGCCGCCACGACAACGTGCGCAAAAGAGTTCAACCAAAGAAGCATCGGTTGTTGTTGACAAACGGATTCACTTTCGTCTGGCGATGTCTTTAGTGGTTTTTATTATTGCTTTTGTTTCGATACTGGGAAGAACCGTGATGTTGCAGACAATCAGCCGAGACACTCTTCACGCAGCCAGCATCGACCAACGAACACGCACGGTTGTTTTGCGCGCGGATCGTGGCGCGATATTTGATCGAAATGGTCATGAGATTGCACTCTCGGTTCCGAGCCAAACACTGTTTGTCGATCCTCGTATGGTGACAGATCCGATTGGGACCGCTCGTGCCATTGCCGGAATATTGCAAATCACTCCTGAGCGTGAAGCGAAAATTCAAAAGGTGCTGACAGACAAGACAAGTGCCTTTTTGTATCTTGCTCGACAAGTCGATAAATCAACAGTGGAGACCGTTTTGGCACTTGGTCTACCAGGGGTATCTTCGTATGAAGAACCCATGCGCGTTGTAGAGAGTGGTGTTGCTGGCGCAGTGATCGGACGTACAGATCCTGATGGCGTCGGAACTGCAGGGCTTGAGCTGCAATATGACAAGGTTCTTGCGGGCGTTGACGGAGTGAGCACGCGACAACGTGATGGCCGCGGTAATTCGATGACGAACAGTAGTCCAAACGATGATTCTGGAAAACCTGGAGATGATTTGGTTCTTACGATTGACAAGTCTCTGCAGTTTCAAACTGACCAAGCATTAATTCAACGCGTGACACAACTAAGCGCAAAAGCTGGAACTGTCATCATGATGAACTCGCGCACAGGCGAAATATATGCGATGTCAAATGTGCGACGGGCACTTGATGG
>CANLAH010000101.1 GCA_947488685.1 Acidimicrobiaceae bacterium
TTGGCAATTTTGTCCGTACACAGCCCGCGCGCACTGGTCGACATCATCGCAACCTCTGATGCCGTTTCGCTCACACTCGTTTCGGGTGTTGGCAAAAAGACTGCCGAACGCATACTTATCGAACTCAAAGACAAGTTGTCACTGAGTGATCTGTCAATGCCAACCCTGAACGGGGAGTCCTCCTCAACCAGTGTCGGCAATGTGCGAGAAGCACTGGTCGGACTCGGGTACGCGCAAGAAGAAATACGTGATGTATTGCGAAATCTCGATACATCGCTGCAGGCTGAGCAACTTTTGCGAGAGGCTCTTGCAATGTTGGGGGCCTATCGTGCGTGAAGAATTTCTCGATCCAAATATTGGACAAGATCATGAAGTCAGTGAAGAAACCGGACTACGTCCGAGGCGTCTTGATGATTTTGTCGGACAACGCGAACTCAAAGAACACCTTGACATCATGCTCGGAGCAGCTCGACAACGCGGACAAGCGGCCGATCATATTTTGTTGGCAGGTCCACCTGGACTCGGAAAAACCACGATGGCCGGAATCGTTGCTGCGGAAATGGCTGTCACTATGCATGTCACGTCAGGTCCTGCGTTAGAGCGTGCCGGTGACCTGGCAGCAATCTTGGCCAAACTTGGCGAGCATGACGTTTTGTTTATCGACGAAATTCACCGACTATCGCGTGCGGTAGAAGAAATCCTGTATCCAGCGATGGAAGATTTTCAGATTGATATTGTCGTTGGCAAAGGACCAGCAGCATCGTCAATCCGATTGACTCTTGCGCCGTTTACCCTGATCGGTGCAACAACGCGTACCGGGATGATTACTGGTCCGCTCAGAGATCGATTTGGTTTGGTGGCACGGCTTGATTACTACGAAGTCAATGAGTTGGAATCCATTGTCACTAGGGCATCCGGAATCCTCGATGTGCCATTGCATGCCGACGCCGCTCATGAAATTGCTCGCCGTAGTCGCGGGACACCGCGTATTGGTAACAGACTTTTGCGTCGAGTTCGTGACTTTGCAGAAGTTCGCGCAGATGGCAACATCACTCATGCCATCGCCAATGAGGCGCTGCTTGTGTTTGGCGTCGACGAAAAAGGTCTTGACAAAGTTGATAGGGCGATCCTGTCTGCACTGTGCAAGCAATTCAAGGGCGGCCCAGTGGGGCTCTCAACGCTGGCCATTGCCGTCGGGGAGCAGCCCGAGACAATCGAAGATGTTTATGAGCCGTTTTTAATTCAGCAGGGAATGTTGGCTCGTACTCCTCGTGGCCGTGTGGCTACTGAAGCCGCGTGGGCGCACATCTCAAACCCGTAGCCTGCCACCGTGCAACTCAGCGACATCGATTACGAACTCCCCGAGATACGGATCGCCCAGCGACCCATCGAACCACGTGATGCGGCAAAATTGTTGGTTGATCGGGGCTCAGCGACACCCGAACACTCTGTCATGTCACGGTTCGTTGATCTTGTTGAGCCGGGCGATCTATTAGTTGTGAACGATACGAAAGTTCTGCCTGCTCGACTCCGGCTGCAACGTCGGTCGGGTGGTTCTGCAGAAGTGCTTTTGCTTGAGCCACTCAATGACACGCGTACGTGTTGGGAGGCGATGGTTCGGCCAGCACGAAAATTAAAGCCCAATGAAGTTCTTGAATATTTCGGCAAGCCAATGGTGCGGGTTGGTCAGCGCACGGAGGCGGGGGACACCTTTGAGATCGAAATTTTGGATCAAGCACCACTCGAACGCATTGCCAAAATTGGCATCATGCCACTGCCGCCATATATTCGCGCAGACTTGAGTGACCAGAGTCGTTATCAGACCGTGTACGCCAATCGTGCAGCATCAGCGGCTGCGCCTACTGCGGGGTTGCACTTTACGCCCGAGCTAATCGCTGCTCTCGAACAAAAGGGCGTGCATCTCGAACGAGTCGAGTTGGTTGTGGGGCTCGCAACTTTTAAACCAGTTACTGCACTGAACCCGACTGACCACGCCATCCACACCGAACAATATGTCGTGCCAGAGGGGCTATTGCAAAAATGCGCAGATGCACGACGCGTTATTGCGGTTGGCACAACGTCGGCGCGAGCGCTCGAGTCAGCCGCAACCACCGGAGTTCTATCTGGCCGAACTGGTTTGTTTATTACGCGTGGATATGAATGGAAAGTAGTCGATCTACTGTTGACAAATTTTCATATGCCTCGCACATCGCTATTGTTGATGGTCGATGCATTAATTGGTCCAAGATGGCGAACGCTGTATCAAGAGGCATTGCAGAGTGACTACAGATTTTTGTCATTTGGTGATGCAATGTTGCTTGATCGTCATCTCTCGTGAGTAAATGCAAAGACTAGGGAGCAAGGCATGTACAAGGTTCAATTAGAGATTCACGCCAGAGAGGCAAGTGCACGAACAGGGGTAGCACATACTCATCGTGGTAGTTACGAAACTCCGTGCTTTATGCCTGTCGGAACTCGAGGCGCCGTGAAGTACCTGAGCGCTGCTGATTACGCAGAGCTTGGTGCTCGCATCGTGTTGGGCAACACGTACCACTTGATGTTGCGCCCCGGAGCAGATGTTGTTGCTCATTTTGGTGGGCTCGGAAAGTTTGCAGGATGGGACGGATTGACCCTGACCGACTCGGGCGGCTTTCAAGTTTTTTCTTTGGATCCAAAAGTTGACGATGACGGAGTCACCTTTCGTTCGACATATGACGGTTCGTCCCATCGATTCACTCCCGAGATCGCAGTGGCCACACAAGAATTAATCGGTGCAGATATTCAAATGGTGCTCGATATTTGTGCGTCCTTGCCAGCAACGAACGATGTTATTCGTCAGGCGCTCGAACGCACCGTTGCGTGGGCACAGCGCGCAAAAGTTGCGCACACGCGACCAGATCAGAGTCTGTTTGGCATCGTGCAGGGTGGAGTGAATGAGTCCATGCGCCGTGAGAGCGCGCAACGCACTCGAGATATTGGATTCGATGGATACGGGATCGGCGGTTTGTCAGTAGGCGAAACACGCGCCGAGATGTTGCCAGCGTTGGCAGCGGCAATCCAGGAACTGCCAGATGACCAACCGCGCTATCTCATGGGCGTCGGGGACCCGGCATCTCTTGTAGAAGCAGTTGCGTTAGGTGTTGATCAATTTGATTGTGTGCTGCAGACTCGTCTTGGACGTCACGGAACCGCACTCACATCACAAGGCCGAGTCAACATGAAAAATGCTGCGCATCGCCTCTCTGATGAGCCTCTGGACGACAAGTGCTCGTGCTGGGTGTGCGCGCAACACTCACGTGGCTATATCAGGCATTTATTTCAGGTCACCGAGCCCACCGCATCGAGGCTGGTCTCGATCCACAACATCTCGTGGACTCTACAACTCATGGAATCTATGAGGACTGCTATCCGAGATGGCTCATTTGGCGCCCTTCGGGAACAAACTCTGGCGGTTTGGGGCTAGGATTCCGTCTCGTGCTTACCACTCTGCTCGCCGCTGAAAAGGCTTCAAACAATGGCAGTAGTGCCATCTTCCAATTGGTTTTTTTCGGAGCCATCTTTGCCGCAATGTATTTCTTGCTTCTTCGTCCGCAACGACGACGTGTCCGTGATGCGCAGGGTCTACAAAAGAGCATTGCCGAGAACGATGAAGTCGTGCTCAACTCTGGAGTGTTGGGTTTTGTTTCTGCTATCGATGGTGACATTGTGTGGCTTGATATTGCCGACGGCGTCGAGATCAGAGTGTTGAAGAGCTCAATTGCTCGCAAGATTGATCCTTCAAAAGAGTCAGCAGGTGGACAACCACTTGCCGATTCTGACGAAAAATAACGCATATGCGTCGTCGTTTGCTTTGGTCTCTCATTGGCGTCCTTGTGGTGGCTTTTGGTGGCTTTGGAGCAAACCTTGCTGCCGGCAATCACCCCTCGCTCGGTCTTGACCTTCAGGGCGGAGCATCCGTCACGCTTGAGCCATTGGGCACCTTTGATCCCGCAGCACTTGATGTTGCTGTCGACATTATTCGCAAACGTGTTGACTCGATTGGTGTTGCAGAGCCTGAGATTATTCGACAGGGAGACACTGTGATCGTCAACCTTCCTGGCGTAAAGGACCAAAAGGCGGCTCTTGAACTAGTTGGAAGTTCTGGCGAGGTTTTGTTGAGGCCTGTCAAGCAGATGGGCACAACCGCCACGACTACAACATTGCCAACGGGTGCAACGACAACAAGTGGACCTGTTGGTGCAACAACTACGACATTGCCAACGGGTGTCACGACAACAACTTCTCCCGCAGCAACATCGGGTGGTCCCGGAAGTGTTCGACGCGCAGCCAACACAACGATTCCTGCGACAACGATTACAACTGACACAACGATTACAACTCCAGCGGCGGTAGATGCTGCCCCACCGACAACGGTGAGTGGAGTGACAGATTCCATCACTACCACCGAAGATGATCGGGATCGCGATGTGGTTTTGCCAGGTCAAGAAGGTGAATTCGTCTACCTTGTCGGGCCCACCGGAGCCACCGGAAAAGTATTCAATAATAACGCCAAAGCCGAGATCAGTAACGGCTCATGGGTAGTGGTCGTTAGTTTACGAGATGGTGCCGAGGGGGCAGATCAATGGAACGCATTGGCGACGGCATGCTTTAACGGCACCGACGTGTGTCCATCAAAGCAACTCGCAATCGTTCTTGACGGCAAAGTTATTTCCGCGCCAACAGTGCAAGAACCAGTTTTTTCTGGTGGCAACGTACAGATCACGGGTTCTTTTACTGAAAAAGAGGCCAAGCAGTTAGCTAAGTACCTCCAGTTCGGTGCAGTACCAGTTCGTTTTAGCGCGCCAACCGTGCAAACGGTTTCGGCATCACTCGGAAAAGATTCGCTTAAAGCAGCGATCGTGAGTGGGCTCATCGGAATCTTGCTTGTGTTGCTTTTCTTGTTGTTTTACTACCGTGTAATGGCCCTAGTGGTGTTTGGTGGCCTCACCGTGTCGGGCTTGTTGCTGTGGAGCATTATCTCTTGGCTATCAAAGACAAATGGCCTGGCTCTTACGCTGTCCGGAACCGCGGGAATCATTGTTTCGATCGGCGTCACAGTTGACTCGTACGTTGTGTTCTTTGAACGACTCAAAGACGACGTTCAAAGTGGACGAACTCTTAAGAACTCTGCCCAACGAGGTTTTGAAAGCGCTTGGCGAACAATTCTTGCGGCTGACACCGTGTCTCTCATCGGTGCACTTGTGCTGTGGTGGCTAACGGTGGGCTCTGTTCGCGGATTTGCATTCTTCCTGGGTCTGTCGACCTTGACTGACATTGTTGTGTCGTATTTCTATACGAGACCAACAGTGTTGCTGCTTTCACGTACGAGATTTCTTAATAGCGGTCGGGTGCTTGGTGTGCGGCGCACGCCCAATGCAGCGATAGGGGACCAATGATGTCAGGTAAAATTAGTCGTCTATATCGCGGAGAAACAACGGTCGATTTCTATGGTCGACGCAGAATTGGTTTTTTTCTTTCGCTCTTCGTTGCTGTCGTCACAGTTGTGTCTCTAGCCTCGCAAGGCCTCAACTTAGGGATTGACTTTAAGGGTGGCGTTGCATGGGAAGTTCCAGCCTCGAAAACTTTTGACG
The DNA here is from genome assembly GCA_947488685.1 of Acidimicrobiaceae bacterium. Taxonomy (GTDB): domain Bacteria; phylum Actinomycetota; class Acidimicrobiia; order Acidimicrobiales; family Ilumatobacteraceae; genus UBA2093. Next base: position 5,631 of record CANLAH010000101.1, read on the forward strand.
TAGAACAAGCAAGGAACGTTCTCGATGCCAATGGCATTTCAAGCAAAGATGCCAAGGTCCAGGTCTTAACCTCTGGAACCGATAGACGAATTCGAATTCAGGTCGGCGATCAACCCACAGAAAAAATTGATGCGCTCAAGGTAGCTTTTGCAAAGGATGCTGGCGTCAACACCGACCTGGTGAGTGTGGCTGCAGTGAGCTCAACATGGGGACGCAGCATCACCGAAAAAGCATTGCGTGCACTTGTTGTGTTCTTTGCTCTGGTATCTCTTTATATTGCATTTCGTTTTGAATGGAAAATGGCGCTTGCGGCAATTATCGCAATGGTGCATGATGTGCTCGTCAGTGTTGGCGTGTATTCACTTCTTGGTCTAGAAGTAACACCGGCAACTGTTGTGGCATTCTTAACGATCTTGGGCTTCAGTTTGTATGACACCATCGTTGTATTTGACAAAATCCAAGAGAATGATCATCGTTTTAAAACAAGTCGTGTGTCTTATGGCGATGTCATCAACGTGTCGATGAATCAAGTGCTGATGCGCTCTTTGAACACAAGCATCGCCGCAATTTTGCCGGTGCTGAGTTTGCTCGTGCTTGGGTCGTGGGTGATGGGCGCAGTTGCACTTCAGGAGTTTGCGGTGGCATTGCTTGTTGGTCTACTTACAGGTGCGTACTCGTCGATTTATATTGCTAGTCCCTTGCTCGGAATGTTCAAAGAGCGTGAGGCAAAGTATTCGGGCATGCGCGGACACCTAGCGCTTGGGCCAGAAATGACTCGCCTCATCTTGACTGGTGCTGCCGCAGGTCGTCGGGCGACGGCACAGCGGTCGGAGGCCACTCGTATTGATGAGGCAGTTGAACAAGCGTCAACAGACCAAGATCTAGAGACCGCATCAACGGTGTTGAGTCATCCTCCGAGACCTCGTAAAAAAGGTCGCCGCTAGTCATTCCCACCGTTGGGTAGCCTTGGGTGATGGGCACCGTCGACAGAGTTCTTCCCTGGAGAAGACACCACAATGCCCCAGTTGATGAGTTAGGCGCACTGTTGCTGAGTTATCGGCATCGGCACCCGAAGGCGTCGGTGGCGCTCATCAATAAAGCATATGAAACTGCTCGCGAGGCCCACCGAAGTCAAGTGCGATCGAGCGGCGAGTCCTATATCAATCATCCCATTGCTGTTGCTCGTATCGTCGCTGACATAGGCCTTGATGAGATCTCGTTGGCGGCTGCGCTACTGCATGATGCAGTAGAGGACACGGAGATCACAGTTGCCGATGTTGAGCGCGATTTTGGCAACGAAGTGGCGTCGATTGTTGATGGAGTGACCAAACTTGAGCGACTACATTTCGATTCGCACGAAGAACAACAAGCCGCCACGATGCGAAAAATGCTTGTGTCAATGGCCAAGGATCTTCGCGTCCTTGTGATCAAACTTGCCGATCGTTTGCACAATATGCGCACTCTTGCCGGAGTCCCACTCGATAAGCAGCAAAGAGTCGCTCAAGAGACATTAGATATTTATGCCCCCCTCGCTCATCGTTTGGGCATGCAAGAGATGAAGCAAGAACTTGAAGATCTAGCTTTTGCCGCTATTTATCCAAAGCGATACGCCGAATTAGATCAACTCGTCTCAACTCGTTCTCCTGAGCGAGATGTTTTTCTGGCACGATCGGTCGCAGAAGTACATGCCCGCTTATCTGATGTGCAGATTCAAGCAGAAGTGACGGGTCGCGGGAAGCACCTCTGGAGCATCTATGAAAAAATGGTGCAAAAAGAACGTGGCTTTGACGAAATTTT
>CANLAH010000102.1 GCA_947488685.1 Acidimicrobiaceae bacterium
GTGGAGATAAACGAATTGTGCAAGTTATATTCAAACGGACGAACTAACACCACTCAATTTGCCGCTATTCAGTGGGGTTGCACCGGAAACTTATCACCGACTGGTGGTTTTGTAGCCGACTCCAGTTACGGCTATTGGAGTTCTACTGAGAGCTGGCGGCCTTGGATGACCACAACAGGTTGGGCGGCTTATAACCTGTATTTCGATAGCGGTTCGTACCGTGACAACATGAGTAAGTATGCCAAGCAGTACGTACGTCCAGTGCGGGCTTTTTGATAAATTATTTTCGAGATCTAGCCCTACTCCTGTAAGTCGTGTCTCGAGACCCCCTCTAGGGATGATCTCGGTGTCTGAGAGGCTGTTCAAATCTGACTGAGGGTAAATTTCGTGCGCCAACGAGGAACGCCTACGATTGAAGGTCTATGACAACCCCTATCAAAGTTACGGTTACAGGCGCTGCAGGTCAGATTGGCTACAGCCTCCTTTTTAGAATTGCCTCTGGCGCAATGTTGGGAGCCAACACGCCCATCATTTTGCAATTGCTTGAAATCACGCCTGCATTAGGCGCGCTTGACGGCGTGCGCATGGAGCTTGAGGACTGCGCGTTCCCGTTGTTGGCCGGAATCGTGTGTACCGATCAAGCCGATGTTGCCTTTGGTGATGCTGATGTTGCCATGTTGGTGGGTGCGATGCCGCGCAAAGATGGCATGGAGCGCGCTGATCTGCTGTCGGCAAATGGCGGAATATTTAAACCACAAGGTCAAGCAATCGGAGCCAATGCGAAGAAAAACATCAAGGTATTGGTTGTGGGTAATCCGGCCAATACCAATGCGCTGATCGCAATGAATAATGCAAGCGGTGTTGCTCCGCGACAATTTACGGCAATGACTCGCCTTGATCACAATAGGGCGATCACACAGTTGGCCTTGCGGGTTGGTTCGCCAATCACTGCGGTGAAAAAGATGACAATTTGGGGTAATCACTCCACCACGCAATATCCGGATCTCACGCATTGCGAGGTCAACGGCAAGAACGCCGCAGAGTTGGTGAACGATCATGCATGGATAGACGCCGAGTACAACCCCACGGTTGCCAAGCGCGGTGCGGCCATCATTAAGGCGCGTGGTTTATCATCTGCGGCGTCCGCAGCAAACGCCGCCATTGACCATGTGCGCAGTTGGGCTCTTGGCACCCCAGAAGGTGATTGGGTGTCCATGGCTGTGCCTTCTGACGGCAGTTACGGCGTCCCAGAAGGTTTGATCTCGTCGTTCCCTTGTGTGTGCAAGGACGGGGAATACAGCATCGTGCAAGGCCTCGAGATTGATTCCTATAGTCGCGGCAAGATCGATGCATCGGTGGCTGAGTTGGCAGAAGAGCGAGATGCTGTTCGGGAGTTGGGACTCATCTAATGACTCCAGAGGCCTTGATCGATACTGATCGATGGCCCCTTAATGACACTGCGTTGCATGAGCAACTGCACAGCGTCTTTTGTGCTGAGAACGTTGTGGTTCTTCCGGGTTTTATTCGCCACGAATACATTGACGAACTTGTGCGTGAGTCTGAAGAACTGATGACTGTCTCGTACCGAAGCGAGGTCAACGGCAAGGTCAATGTCGTGGCCTATGACCAGTTCCCGGCACACAGTTTGTTGCGTGCGCTCTATGAGTGGGACGGGTTAATGAACTTTGTTGGCAAGGTGCTTGGGGAAGTCAAGTTGTTTCGGTACGCAGATGAGCTAGGTGCACTGAATTTGTCGAGCATGATCGATGGCGATGATTTGGGTTGGCATTTTGATCAAACTGATTTTGTGGTTTCCATTGCATTGCAGCCATCAATCAGTGGTGGTGAGTTCAAGAATGCGGCACGCATTCGCAGTGCTGACAATAACAACGAAGACATTGTGTGGGCAGTTCGCAACGGTGAACGCCCAGACCTCGTGCGTGTAGAACCCATGACGCCCGGAACGTTGATGGTCTTTAATGGTCGTTGGAGCCTGCATCAGGTGTCACCGATTGTGGGTGATGTCACACGACATGTTGCATTACTCGCTTATGACACCAAGCCCGGAACAGAATCAAATCAAGAATTGAAATTTACCCGCTACGGAAGGATGCCTGCATGAGTGCCGACGACGATATTTGTATTGGTGAAGGATTCGTCGGACAAGGTGTGAACGCTGCGCATGTGAATACAGTTTTTGGTCTACGAAATGGCCCAGTAGGGATTGCATGGGCCACTGCTTTGGCGACACCGCGTCAGGGGCACGTACCATTTGTTGCAGTTGCAAAACCCAACGTTCCGGTTGTGCCGTTTACGCTGTTTGTGAACAAGGCAGAAATCACCAGCGATGCACATGGCATCTTGACATGGGGTGCAGCGCAAGCAGGTATTGCTGCTGGAGTCGCTGTTGCTCACGAAGACGGATCCTTGCCCACTGATTGCAGGGACTACGTATTGATTGCCGCTGTGTGGGTTAATCCAGATGCAACAGACGAAGAAGAAGTCTTTGCCAATAACCGAGACGCTGTTGCAAGTGCGTTAGCGATGGCGCGTGCTGGTGGCCCGATGTTGGAAGACGCACTGGTTGAATGACCAATCCGACGAACCCGTATTGGCGGCCCGATGTTAGAAGATGCACTGGTTGCAATGACCAATCCGACGAACCCGTATTTTCGCAAGTAGTTCTATTCGTAGACGGTTTCTTGACGAACAGTCTCAAACACTGCGTCTAGAGCGACGAACACTGCTTGACACGCGATCAGTTTTTGCAGATCACCAGTGACGCTGATTTTTCCGCCAATCAGTAACTCCTGCGTGTTCATGGTTCCGGTTGCCACAGCAACTGCTGTGTCCCATGATTGCTCCATGCGCACATCTTCATCGGGTGCGGCGCCAGCACCAAATGTGGCTGCGCCATCAGCCACGATGAAGTGATACACGACGTCTCCTGGGGGGCCACCAGTGACGACTTGGGTGATTGCGAGGGAGTGCTGTGCGCATGCATCGGTGACGGGCGCACTAGTGGCGACATGCTGTGAGAGTGTTTGGATCCAGTCCAGACTGAGGTATCGCATGTCTGTAGTGTGCCTTATTTTGGGGCGTTTTGACTGCGCCGATGGCTGATGTATTCAAAGACCACGGGCAAGAGAGAGATAAACACCACCGCAAGGATGGCAATCTCAATGTGATCTTTGACGACGTCGACGCGTCCCAGCAAAAAGCCAAGGAGCGGAAGTCCCGCACCCCAGGCGATGCCGCCCAGCACATTGTATTTGACGAATGTTTTGTACTCCATGCCTCCGACACCTGCCACGACGGGCGCAAATGTACGCACGATCGGCACGAATCGTGCCAACACGATTGTTCGGTTGCCGTATTTCTCCAGGAAAGTATGGGCACGCACGACGTGTGATGGATTGAAAAGTTTTGACTTTGGTCGGTCAAAGAGTGCTGGACCCACTTTTTTCCCGAACCAATATCCGACTTGGTCTCCAGCGATGGCTGCGATCACCGTCACGATGATGACGAGCGGAATTGGTGGCAGCACATTTTTTCCTGCTTCGCTCGCCAAGAATCCGGCGATGAATAACAACGAGTCGCCAGGCAGAAAAAATCCGATCAACAAACCAGACTCGGCAAACACAATTGCCGCCAAGACAAAGAGTCCTCCGTTTTCTAGGAGTTGTTCAAGATTAAAAAGGGCGAGCATGCGCCCCTTCTATGCTGCGCTAGCGGTGATTCCGCCGCTCTTGCGACCTGAGTACACAACTGCACTCACTAAGACAACTGTGGCCAGACCAGCAACGCCGAGGCGCAGACCGTCATTGTCTTGTGTGCTGATGATGGCTGGAAGAATCAGCAGCGACACAAGGTTCATCACTTTGATCAGTGGGTTGAGCGCTGGACCTGCAGTGTCTTTAAATGGATCGCCGACCGTGTCTGCAATAACAGCAGCCTTGTATGGCTCTGAGCCCTTGCCGCCGTGGTGTCCGTCCTCGATGTATTTCTTGGAGTTGTCCCACGCACCACCAGCGTTGCTGAGGTAGTTCGCCATGAGTTGACCAGTCAGAATCACCGCAGCCAAGAAACCGCCAAGAGCCTTCCAGTCAAGTCCAAAGCCGATGATGACCGGCGTGAGAACTGCGAGAAGTGCAGGTGTCAAGAGTTCGCGCAGTGATGCTTCTGTGCAGATGTCAATGACTGGTCCGTACTCTGGCAACTTCTCTCCGCTCATGATTTTTCCGTCGGCGAATTGTTTGCGAACTTCTTGCACGACAACTCCAGCGGTTCGACCAACAGCACGAATCGCAAGCGCTGAGAACAAGAACGGCACAGCGCCACCGATCAAAAGACCAATAAAGATCTTTGGATCCGCAACGTTGATGGAGAGTTCTGGAACCTTGAAGACACCGTCTTTGAGGTTTTCGACTTCGATTCCGAGTTCGGAGCCTGCAGTTTCGATGAACGACGCAAAGAGTGCAACGGCCGCGATGACGGCTGAGCCGATTGCAAAGCCCTTGGTAACAGCCTTTGTGGTGTTGCCAACTGCGTCGAGGCTGACCATGATCCTTTGTGCTTCGCCATGAAACTCACCGCTCATTTCAGCGATGCCAGCAGCATTATCTGACACTGGGCCAAACGTATCTTCTGACACGATGACTCCGGTTGTGGCGAGCATTCCCATACCGCAAAGGGCAACGAGATACAGCGACAAGGTGAGGTTTCCGCCACCAAGAGCAAGTGCTGCACCGATTGCGATTGCGATTGCGATGACGGCGTACACGCTGCTTTCAAGACCGTATGCGGTACCAGAGAGAATCACTGTCGCGGGGCCAGTCTCTGCTGATCCGGCGATTTCTTTGACTGGCGCGTGATGTGTTGCGGTGTAGTACTCAGTGAGACGACTCACAAGTTGCGCAAGAATCAGACCAATTGCAACAGCACCAAAACACTTCCAGCCGATGTTGTCAAATTCGTTACCGACGTATCCAAGTGACAATGCAAGCGTTCCAACAAGCGTGAGTGAGCCAGCAACCATGAAGCCTTTGTTGATCGGCTTGAGTGCATTGGTCTCGTCTTCTTTTGCTTTTACTGCAAAGACGCCAGCGATTGACGCGATGACGCCAATGGCGCGAGCAGCGAGGGGGAAGACAACTCCGAGTGCGGGGTTTGCTCCAACAGAGTTAAATGCAGCAACACCAAGAATGATCGAAGCAACGAGAGTGACCTCGTAACTTTCAAACAAGTCAGCAGCCATACCTGCACAGTCACCAACATTGTCACCAACATTGTCGGCGATCACTGCAGGGTTACGAGGGTCGTCTTCTGGAATACCGGCTTCGATCTTGCCCACGAGGTCAGCACCGACATCGGCGGCCTTCGTGAAAATACCGCCACCAACTCGCAAGAAGAGCGCCAAGAGTGAGCCACCAAAACCAAATCCGATCAAGATGGCACTTGATGTGTTCTGGAAGATCATGATGATTCCGGTCGCACCAAGAAGTCCAAGGCCAACTGTGAACATGCCGGCAACGCCGCCTGTACGAAATGCCACATCTAGTGCGCGAGGCATTGAGCCAGTGAGTGCTGCGGCTGCGGTTCGCACGTTTCCGCGCGTCGCAAGGGTCATGCCGATGTATCCAGTAAAACCGGAGGCAAAACAACCAAGCACGAAAGCGAGTGTTCGCCATAATCCTGACTGAGCAAAACTCAACGCTTCAGAACCATCACTGCGCGAGATTGCACTTGACGTGATGAACACGATGACGGCCAACGGAATCAAAATAAGGGCGATCGTCTTGAACTGACGCTTCAAGTAGGCAAGTGCGCCTTCTTGAATGGCCAGAGCGATCTCTTTCATTTTGGGCGTGCCTTCGTCGGCTGCCATGACTGATTTGGCCAAGTAGAAGCCGACTGCGAGAGCAAGAAGGGCCGACGCAATTGAAAGATATAAAATGGCCCACTCACCACCTTTCAATACGAACTCCTGGTAACCACCTTCTGCTGCAAATATTCCAAACACCGTTATTGTCTCCCGGCGGTCTCGGGGGAAGCCATGTTGCGGCTGCCCTCCTTGGTGAACGTGACAACAATAGTGAAGCCGAGCCCCAAAACACGAAATGGTCAGGACTTTTTTCACAGCCCCGAATTGTCAGGGCTGAAGTTCCTTGTTTGGGTCGCTCTCGGAGTACCGTTTCAGGGCAGTCAGTGTGCTCGATTCGCGGGCAGGGTGGCGGCAGGAAAGGTTCAAGGGAATCCCTATGGCTCAGGCAGTCAGCAGTCAGCGCGGGCCTGTCACTGGCACGGCGATGCGCTCTCGCAAGCGCCGTCCGTTCTTGCTAGACCTCTATTCCACGGCGGTGGGCAAGAAGTATGTGATGGCCATCACCGGAATCGCCATGATGGGATTCGTTCTGTTTCACATGATTGGCAACCTCAAGATGTACTTGGGGGCCGCAGACCTCAACCACTACGCCAAATTTTTAGAAGAGTTGCTATATCCGCTTGCACCACATGGGGTGACGCTCTGGATTTTGCGTGCTGGCCTGATCACAATGCTGCTGCTTCATCTTCATGCTGCGTATTCGCTCACAGTTCTCAATCGTCGGGCTCGACCAGTGAAATATCAAAGCGCTCGGGATTATCAGATCGCAACGTTTGCAAGTCGCACAATGCGATGGAGCGGAATCATCGCTCTGGCATTTATCACGTGGCATTTGCTCGATCTCACATTTGGAGTTGTCAACGATCATGTCGGCACAAAAGATGCTGCCGGTCTGAAAGATGTTTACGGAAACGTGGTGTTCAGTTTGCAGCGAGTTCCAGTTGCAATTTTTTATGTTGTGGCCAACGTTTTGCTTGGGATCCATTTGTTTCACGGGGCGTGGAGCATCTTTCAGTCATTGGGATGGAACAACCCGCGTTTTAATAAGTGGCGCCGTGCATTTGCAACTGGCTTTGCGGCAATCGTTGTGATCGGCAACGTGTCGTTTCCGATTGCGGTACTCGCTGGTGTCGTGGGGAACTAGCTCAGATGAAAACATTTAAATCAGATTGCCAAACCAGGAGAACAGCATGAGCCTCACACAGGATCTTCTCGCACACAACACAGTGCAACTCAACAGTAAAATTCCACTCGGTTCAATTGAAGACAAGTGGGACAACTACAAAGCCGACATGAAGTTGGTAAACCCCAACAACAAGCGCAAGTTTAAAGTCATCGTGGTAGGCACCGGACTAGCAGGTGCATCTGCAGCAGCGACACTTGCCGAACTCGGATACCAGGTCGATTCATTTACGTTTCATGATTCACCACGTCGTGCGCACTCGATTGCGGCACAAGGAGGCATCAACGCCGCCAAGAACTATCAAGGCGACGGTGACAGCGTGAATCGATTGTTTTACGACACTGTCAAAGG
>CANLAH010000103.1 GCA_947488685.1 Acidimicrobiaceae bacterium
TAAGGGCCAGTTCGAGACGTTTGAGATAGTCGCGACGAGGCAGTTCAGTGGCTCCAAGGCTTTGGAGATGTTCGGTCCACCACTGTGTATCAAGAAGAGTCATTCCGGCCATTTGCATTGCGCCGACGAGAGCCATCAGCGCCACTTTGGAAGCATCGCGGCGTCGATGAAACATCGACTCGCCCGCAAAGAATCCGTTAACACGGATTCCGTATAAGCCACCGACGAGTTGATCGTCTTGCCACACTTCGACACTGTGCGCCCAGCCCAGGTCATGTAGCCGACAGTACGCCTCAATGAACTCCTCTGTGATCCAGTTGCCCTCTTTGTGAGTATTGGAGCAAGCGATCATGACATCGCGAAATGCCTGGTTGAAAGTGGTGCGCATTGAGCGAGCGCTCTGACGCATTGAGCGAGTCACTCGTAAGTCGTTGAGTTCAAGAATTCCGCGCTCAACTGGCGACCACCATCCCAAGACAGATTGCGGATGGTCGAGATACATCGGAAACATGCCGTGCATGTAGGCATCAATGATTGTCGCTGGGGAAAGATCGCCACCAATACAGACAACGTCGTCGGCTGGGTCCCACTTGTGGGCTTCTGGAAAGTTCCAGTGATTCTCGCCAACATCTTGGGGAGGTGTTGGTTGCATAGGAGCAGTTTGGTGTGTGCTGGTTTGCTTAGTACGTGTAGAAGCCTGCACCCGTCTTGCGTCCGAGTTTTCCGGCGGCCACAAGACGACGCAATGTTGGCACTGCTGCATAGTTGGGATCTGCAAATTCAGCGTAGAGAGCGTCGAGAATTGAGACAGACGTATCAAGCCCAACGAGATCGAGCAGAGCAAATGGTCCCATCGGGAAGTTGCAGCCGCCTTTCATGGCTGTATCGATGTCTTCCATTGATGCAGTTCCGGTTTCCCAAATGCGTACAGCGTTATTGAGATACGGAAACAACAACGCATTGACAATAAAGCCAGCACGGTCTTTCACTTGAACGCCGCTTTTGCCACATGCCGCAACAAATGCATTTGCCGCTGCCATGGTTTCATCTGATGCAGTGATCGGACGCACGACTTCAACAAGTGGCATTGCTGTTGCCGGATTAAAAAAGTGAATACCGCATACCTGTGAAGGGCGCTGTGTGGCCATTGCCATATCAACGACCGACAAGGTGCTGGTGTTCGTTGCAATAATCGCTGAAGGCTTCACGATGGTGTCTAGTTCGGCGAATAGTTGTTTTTTCACGGCGAGATCTTCGACGACTGATTCAATAATGAGATCGCAATTAGCAAGATCAGAAAGTTTGGCTGTTGCACTAAGACGTGACAAAATATTTGCCTTGTCTTCTGCTGTAATTTTTTCGCGCTGTACCTGCTTATCGAGTCCTTTGGTGATACTGGCGATCATCGCGTCGGCAGCAGATGCACTGCGTGAGCGAACGATGACTGTGAAGCCTGCTTTGGCTGCAACTTCGGCAAGACCAGAGCCCATGATTCCGGAGCCCAGGATGGCGACTGTGGAGATTGTATTTGCTGTGTGTTGTTCTGACATTTGATTGAGAGTAACAATCCAGACACCTTTGTCCTCTACCGTGTGACGCATGGACTCACTTGCCCCCGAAAGACTGGTTCCCCTTGAAGCCGTTCACAACTTCCGAGACATTGGCGGCTACCTTGGCCAATCCGGTCTGAGCGTCAAGAGGGGCGTCTTGTATCGGGCCGATGGGCTGTATCGGCTCACGGCGAGCGATATCGAGGTAATCCGAGTGCTGGGCATTCAAACTGTGATCGATCTGCGCTCGGCGGAGGAACTAGACAACGTCGGCACTTTCCCGCAGGATGCAATTGAGGTGAATTTTCATCATGTTCCCATCATCGACTCCACATGGCAACACAGTGATGTTCCAGACTTTGACGAAGACACTGATTTCTTGATGTGGGCCTACACGCAGATGTTGTCAGAAGGCGCTGCCCAGTTTCAGCGAGCATTCTCCATTATTTCTGATTGGCCACAAATGCCGTTGGTGTATCACTGCGCTGCTGGCAAAGATCGCACAGGTCTCTTGACGATGTTGTTGCTCGGAGTTCTTGGCGTTGACGATGACGTGATTGTGCGTGATTATGCATTGTCCGAACCAGCGATGTTACGAATGATGGAGTGGGCACGTACTGAGTATCCAGATCTTGAAACACGTATGTCGGCTTCGCCAAAGTATTTTCTGTCAGCGAATCCACGCGCTATGACGAACCTAATCCAGAAGTTACGTGAAGAGCATGGAGACTTCTACGGAATCGCTGCTTCACTCGGAATCACTGAAACAGCAATTGAATCGCTGAAATCAATGATGTTGATTGCGGACTAGCGCAGCAAACTATTTTTCTGCAATTGTTACAGATGTAATTTTTACTGCACGACTCGGAGCACCACCGAGTTGACCACTGCCAGCGTTGAGGCCGAGAATCGCCTTGGCGACATCGAGACCTTTGCTGATTTTGCCAAACACAACGTATGTCCCTTGGTCATCCAGAAAAGATGCCTTTGGTCCGGTGACGATGAAGAATTGTCCACCAGCGCTGTTTATCTCGCCAGTGCGTGCCATCACGATGTCGCCTTCGGTGTATTTGTAACCGTTGCCTTCGTCTTCAATGTTGTAGCCAGGGTCATCAGTATTTGATTCACCGCCACCCTGAATAATGTCAAGGTTGAGGTCTGTTCTAAAAATAAAGGAACTGTCGTAGTATTTGTATCGCGACAAGGTGACAAAGTTATTGACAGTCTTTGGGGTCTTTTTCGTGTCGAGAGCAATCTCGATTGCGCCTTCTGACGTGTCAAAAGTTGCCGTGTAAGATTTTTTGGCATCAATGCACATTGGTGGTGCCTTGCTGAAGTTTGTCGTGCGTAGTGCAGTGCCGTCTGTCGCTGGGCATTTTGTGTCGCCCTCAATTTGCTCACCTGGCGTGGTGGACAATGTGGGAGTCAGGGAGGCAATCGTGGTGTCTGATGTCGCGACCGTGGTGTCACTAGAGCTTGTGGAATCAGTCGTAATGAAGAATTTCGAGACTGCCCACAGAGCAAGAATGGCAAGTGGGATGCCAACGCCAAAGCGGATCACCCGTTGCTTAATGACGGCATTTCTTTGTGCTTTTTGGCGCCCTTCACGAGCGAGATTGCGGTTGACCTTCTTGCGTTCGCGTTTATCTGTTCCCATGAACTCTGCAGGCTATCGCCTCGCCGATAACCTGATTAATTGGTGGCAATAATCGTTCAAAAATATGGTGGCACTTCGGTAGCCGACCCCGACCGCATTAAGGCGGTGGCCGCCCATGTGGCGACCTCGGTCGCCGATGGCAATCAGGTCGTGGTTGTGGTCTCGGCAATGGGGAAAACGACAGATAACTTGCTGGCGCTAGCTCAACAGGTGTCAAGCATTCATCCTGTGCGCGAACTTGACATGTTGCTCACGACTGGCGAACGCATTTCAATGGCGCTGATGTGTATGGCGCTCGCTGACGTCGGAGTAGACGCCGTTAGTTTCACTGGTTCACAAGTTGGCATTATTACCGATACGGCTCACACCAAGGCAAAGATCATTGAAGTCAAAGCAGATCGCGTGCGTGAAGCCGTGGCGCTGGGCAAAGTTGCTGTGGTCGCAGGTTTCCAGGGCGTCTCTATCGAGCGCGAGATCACCACACTGGGTCGTGGCGGCAGCGATACAACCGCAGTCGCCCTGGCCGTGGCCATGAACGCAGATGTTTGTGAGATCTATACCGATGTCACCGGCGTGTTTTCGGCTGATCCACGCATTGTGCCAATGGCCCGCAAACTTGCCCATCTACAATTCGAAGAAATGCTCGAGATCGCCGGAGCAGGCAGCGCAGTTCTTGCACTTCGGGCAGTTGAGTTTGCGCGCCGACACGGCGTGCCAATTCATGTGCGTTCGAGTTTTACGTGGGAGCAAGGAACATGGATATCAGACATTTTGTCAGAAGGAGAATCCACAATGGAAGAGCCAGTTATTTCGGGTGTTGTACACGATGCAGCCGAATCAAAAATCACAATACGCAGTGTGCCAGACAGACCAGGCGTGTCTGCGGCGCTTTTTGAACCGCTTGCTGCGGCCAATATCAACGTGGACATGATTGTGCAAAACACATCTAAAGAAGGTTCGACCGATGTGTCTTTTACTGTCCCCAAGTCCGAGCTTCAGCGTGCCGAAAAAATTGTGCAGCAAGTCGCCAAAGAAATTGGTGCTCAAGATGTCACGAGCGAATCAGATATTGCCAAAGTCTCGCTTGTCGGTGCTGGCATGAAAACTAGTCCCGGAATTGCAGCACAGATGTTTCGTGTGTGTGCCGAGAATGATGTCAATATTCACATGATCTCAACGAGCACGATTCGAGTGTCCGTGGTGGTGGCAGCCTCTGACATGGAACGCATTGTCAGGGCACTGCACACTGCTTTTGGTCTTGACGGTGATACTGCGTATTCCGCACCGTTGCCAATACGCAAGTAATAATGGATGTATGAGCAGTCGTCGTCCGCATCTCACTCCCTGGAAAGCTGCCGGAAAAAGAACAGAGCGCGGAACAACTGCAGATCAAGTCGTGCGCGATACGGGTTGGGTATTTAACAACGAAACTGGCAACACGCTCACGCTCGAGCAGTTCGTCGAAACTGGCAACGCAGAAGTAGACAAGTATTTGCGACGCTTTGGCTTGATGGCCACTGCAGGCAGTAAAAGCATTGTTGAGATCGGCTCTGGCATTGGTCGAATGACGGCTGCCTTGACGAATGTGTTTGAGACCGTGGTGGCAACTGATATTGATGCCGCATTTCTTGAACGTTGCCGCGAAACAGTGGCAAAGTTTGGCAACACATCAACATTGCGCACTTCGCATATTGCCGATGGGCGCACTATTGCACTGCCATCTCAAAGTGTCGACGTTGTGTTTTCTTACATCACACTGCAGCACTGCAAACACGATGATGCCTTGGCTCTCACGGCTGAGGCGTACAGAATCGTCAAGCCAGGTGGGCGACTGATTCTGAATTACCGCACATGGGTTTTGTCAGACGCGTTTCTTATTCCGTTAAGCGCAATCATGCGAGTGTTGTGGCACACGCCCGTCATCGGTGAGCCACTGTCTCGGTGGCGATGGTCAACGCGCCTGGGGTGGCAGGCCAATCGCCTGAGCCCACGACAGGTGTATGCCCATCTTGAGTCACTCGGTGTGCAACTCGAGACGCCGAAGGCATTTTCGGGGGGTATTCGGGCACGACGACCAGTCAGTATTGGGGCAACGCAAGTTCTGCAAGATGAGTTTCCGATGGGCAATAAAAGTCATTGGTGGCTAGTTGCTCATCGCAGTTAGCCTGACATACCTATGCGCATCGGAGTAGTTGGAGCAACAGGACAAGTCGGAACCGTCATGCGCGCGCTCCTAGAGCAGCGCCATTTTCCGATTACAGAGTTACGTTTTTTTGCATCTGCTCGGTCAGCCGGAAAATCGTTGCAATGGGGTGACCGATCAATCGTGGTGGAAGACGCAGACCTTGCCGATCCAAGTGGTTTAGACATTGCGCTGTTCTCGGCCGGGGCAACATCGTCTCGTGTTCTTGCGCCTCGGTTTGCCGCTGCTGGCGTCATTGTGATCGATAATTCAAGTGCATGGCGCATGGATCCCGATGTTCCGCTCGTCGTGAGTGAAGTAAATCCGCACGAAGTACACAATCTAAAAAAAGGCATTATCGCCAATCCCAATTGCACCACGATGGCGGCAATGCCCGTACTCAAACCACTGCACCAAGAAGCACAACTCGTTCGTATGGTTGCCAGCACCTACCAAGCAGTGAGTGGTGCCGGAGTTTCTGGTGTTGAGGAACTGTCTTCGCAAGTGTTAGCCGTTGCCACCGAGGCAGCAGCGCTCGCGTTTGATGGCTCTGCTGTCAAGATGCCAACACCAATTAAATTTGTCCGACCAATCGCATTCAACGTGCTGCCATTTGCTGGTTCGCTCGTCGACGACGGTGAAGGCGAAACAGACGAAGAAAAAAAACTCCGTAACGAAACTCGCAAGATCTTAGATATCCCAGATTTGTTGGTGTCCGGAACGTGTGTACGAGTACCTGTTTTTACGGGGCACTCATTGTCTCTTAATCTTGAGTTCTCACGATCAATCACTGCGGCACGCGCAACTGAACTATTAGTCACTGCGCCTGGTGTGCAAGTTGTTGATATTCCGACGCCGTTACTTGCGGCTGGCGCTGATCCGAGTTTTGTTGGTCGGATTCGTCAAGATTCTTCGGTGTCTGGCAATCGTGGGCTTGCTCTGTTTGTCTCAAACGACAACTTGCGCAAGGGTGCGGCGCTAAATGCTGTGCAAATTGCTGAATTACTGATTCGTTAGAACATCCGCGTTTGTTGGTAGTCCCTCTTGGTAGACGTCGCCGTCTAACACCATGGTTACTGCACGACGCAGACGAAGAGCATCGAGGGGTTTAATGATCCAGCCGTCTGCTCCGCTGCGGCGCGCAAGATGTACATCGGCAACGCGGTCAAGCAACATCAGAACCGGAACCATTGGTGCGTTGCCACTGCTGTGGTCGAGACGAAGGTTCATGGCTACGGCCATAGCCCCCATTGAGCCCGATTGCAGATCGAGGATTGCAAGATCGGGTGTGTGAGTTTTGACGGCGTCACTTACATCACGCCCATCACTGACGACAGTGAAAGATGTTGATGGCGTTCCGAGGACGGCAACAACTTCATTCAAGATCCATTGGGCATCGGTCGCAAGAAGAATGTGCACGCCACAACTCTACTGTTGTGCAGCGCTAGGGCGCTAGTAGCGAAGCCGCTAGATCGGTGATTCCGTCTAGGTCAATAATGTCGGCGGACCGTTCGGCAACGCGAATACATGATGCCGATGTGAGTCCAAGCATAAATTGCGCGAGTTGGTCATCGGCCTGCTCGGCTTCGGAATGGAGTTGAGCCAGATTGCGCCATAAGTCACCATCGGGGTCCTGTACATGCGTGAGCGCAACCTTGGCGGCAGTATCACCAAACCGTGGGGGCATCCGATTGGCAATGACAAGATTGATTGCAATGTTGTTGCGTTGCAAACCGTCAGCAAAGTACGAAGCTTCCTCGAGGGTGTCGGCGTGAGCCGATGCCACCAAAACAAATGAAGTCACCGGACCACGAAGCAGCGTCGCGCTCTGTCTTGCGCGTTGGCCAAAGCCATCTTCCATGCCAGCGAAAGCTTGCAGAAATGCGATGGCATCGTCAAGAGCCGCCGCGCCGACAACTTTTCCAGCGGTGCGAACTACTGGTTGTAGCGCAGTTGATATGAGTTTCATTCCGGTCAGCGTGGGTGAGATAAGTAATCGGAAAAGTC
>CANLAH010000104.1 GCA_947488685.1 Acidimicrobiaceae bacterium
GACGAGAGCCGAATATCCGCGAACATCTTTGAGGTATCTATTTTGAAAAATTGAAGCACTGGCGATGAAGATGTTGGCAAGAAATGCAACGGATGCGATGAGTCGGAGTCTTGATACTTGGGCGCGATCATTGCGAACCTGATGCCCTTCGCGGTCGATGAAGCGCTGTGTTTCAGGCAGGTGGCGAGTGAGCACTGCTGCTACCACGAGCCAGATCAAAGCAATGACGTAGATGTATCTCCATGCATGCACACCAAGATCAGCCAATGGCAAACTTGCTACTGCAACACCTGCACCGATACCACTTGCGACTGCCAAGACTCCCATGGCGTATGCACGACACTGTGTGGGCATTTCTTCGATTGTGATGACGGCAATCAGAATCTCGAGAGTGAGACCCAAGGGTCTGCCGACAGTTTGTGTTGCAACTAAGAACGGAAACGACGGAGACAGTGCGCCGAGTGCCGATACAGATGGCGCAAGCCACGCCATCAATATGACGATACGTCGTCGGCCATGGCGATCTGCAAGAACGACGAATGGAAATGAAATGATGATTCCCCACCGCACGACAGCAGCAGCAAAGCCCTGTGCTGATGTGGAGATGCCAAACTCGTCGGCAGCAAATGCGACGGTCTGAGTAAACAACGTGTTGACAAAAGCGTATGACATTGACGCCAAAGTCAAAAGCCAAAGTACTTTACGTTGATGAGCGCTGAGCGCCTCGGGTGGAGATGCCCATACTGGCAGTGAAATACCACGGACACTTAGCGAAATGGGCACGGCGGGAGCATACTGAGAGGCGTGTCTGAGTATTCGCGATTGTCTGATGACCAGTCATCTGGGGTAATTGTGGCCGCCCAGAGCGGACCACTCGCGGGTGAAGTCACAGTTCCGGGCGCCAAGAATTCAGTCCTCAAGTTAATGGCGGCAGCGTTACTGGCCGATGGGGTCTATGAGTTGTCTCATGTGCCTCGAATTGGTGATGTCGACATCATGGCTGAATTGCTGACGCAATTAGGCCTTCGTATTGAAAAAATTGCCATACCAAATCCCGAACAAGATGGACAGAAGTTGCGCATTGTGAACTCGGGAAACATCGCCACCGTTGCGCCGTTCGAAATCGCCGATCGCATTCGAGCATCAGTCAATGTTGTTGGCCCGTTGTTGGGTCGCTTGGGCGAAGTTGATATTGCACTACCCGGAGGTGATGACTTTGGTGGTCGACCAATTGATATTCATCTACGTGGTCTTGAAGCAATGGGTGCAACATTTACTTTTAGCGATGACGGCCTGATTGGACGCGCCAATGGTTTGCATGGCGCAGACATCTCACTGGAATTCCCCAGTGTTGGCGCAACTGAAAATCTATTGATGGCTGCAGTATGTGCAACCGGAACTACCACGATTGCAAATGCTGCACGAGAGCCAGAGATTGGTGACTTGTGCTTAATGCTGAGATCAATGGGTGCTCATATCGAAGGTATCGGCACGCAGCAGTTAGTCATACATGGGGTTGCTCAGACAAGTCTGCAGAGCACAACGCACACAACTGTCGCAGATCGCGTGCAGGCGGCGACTTATATGTCGGCCGTTGCAATGTGTGGCGGAGATGTACATGTCAAAGGGGCAATCATCAGTCACATGGAAATGCTGATGAGTCGATTCACGGATATGGGAATGACAATCGCGCCAACCGATGACGGCATACATGTGCGTAGTAGTAGTCGTCTATCGGCGGTTGATATTTCGACATTGCCGTATCCAGGAATTGCAACGGACTATAAGCCACTGCTTGTCACAATGTTGGGTGTCTCAGATGGCACAGCAGTCGTGACAGAGAACTTATATCCAGGACGCTTTCGCTACATCGAAGAACTGCGCAAATTTGGTGCTGACATAACGATCGACGGACATCATGCAGTTGTACGTGGTGTTGAACACCTCACAGGTGCTGTCGTGCATGCTCCAGATATTCGGGCTGGTGCGGCTCTTGTTGTTGCTGGTTTGGCAGCATCTGGGATGACAGAGATTCATGATGTTCATCACATCGACCGCGGATATGACGACCTTATTGGTCGATTGGCGGCACTTGGTGCGGCAGTCAGTCGGGTGGACTAGAACCGCTACCTGGAGTGTTGTTATCTGAGGTCCTACCAGAGCTCAATTTTTTGGCGCGAGAGGTGGCAATGCTCAAAAGACCTACGATGACCAAAATGGGAGCCAATACATAGAGCATTTCATCCCATCCACCCTGGTGGGCCAGTAAGACTGTGCGTTCTACCATGATTCTGAATCATAGGGGCAGTATCGTAGGAACCAACAATGGAGTGTGCAATGTGACGATGCGTCAAATGGTAGAAGAGACAATTGAAGTAATTCGCCCTGCTTTGCAGGCTGACGGCGGCGACATCGTGTTGCGCGAAGTTAACGAAGAAACAGGCGTCGTGTCAGTCACTCTTGTTGGTGCGTGTACAACATGTCCGGCTTCTGATCAAACCATGAAAGCCGGAATTGAGCGCATCATGAAAGATCGCATCGATGGCGTCACCGAGGTCGTGCAGGTCGCCTAAGTGGGTCGTCGAACCAGCACCCCCGAAGAACTTTTTTCAAGCGCTTGCAACGGTGATCGCGGCGCGCTTGCTCGAGTGTTGTCTCTCTTAGAGCGCGGCGGAGAGCCAGCCCGTGTGTTGGGGCGTTTGTCGTATCCCAAAAGTGGGGCTGCGTACACGGTCGGTCTGACCGGTGCGCCAGGTTCCGGAAAGAGCACGCTCACAAGCGCCATCATTGGACACTTGCGTAAATTGGGCATGGATGTCACTGTGTTGGCAATCGATCCATCGTCACCATTTACTGGTGGTGCAATTTTGGGAGACCGAGTGCGCATGCAAGACCATGCCACTGATGACGGAGTTTTTATTCGCTCAATGGCAACTCGAGGACATTTAGGTGGGTTGTCACTCGCAACACCAGAGGCGATTCGTTTGCTCGACGCAGTTGGTCGTAGAAATATTTTTGTAGAAACTGTCGGAGTCGGACAGGTTGAAGTAGAGATTGCAGGCAAGGCTGACACCACTGTGGTGGTTTTAAACCCAGGATGGGGAGACTCGGTGCAAGCCAATAAGGCTGGACTGATGGAGATTGCAGATATTTTTGTGATCAACAAAGCAGATCGCAAAGGTGTCGAAGAAACTCGTCGTGATATTGAACAGATGCTTGAGTTGGGTGACATGCCTCATGATGCGTGGCAGCCACCAATTGTGCGAACGATTGGCACCACCGGAGAAGGTGTGCCAGAACTATGGGATCACATCTCGCAGCATCGAGCAACGATTGAGTCGTCAGGGGCCTTGACAGAGCGCAGGTCGTTTCGTTTGCGAGAAGAAATGCGAGCCATTGTGACTCAGCGATTAGAACAGCGCGCAAAAGAGCTCTGCACCGGTGACCGTTGGGAGCAGTTGCAATCAGAAGTGTTATCGCATTCCATTGATCCATGGGCGGCGGCCGACGAAATGTTGCGCGGGATAGGAGCATAGAAAATGTCTGATCTTGTGTTGCTTGAGCGACGCCCTGATGGAGTGGCTGTCATCACTCTCAATAATCCAAAAGTTAATGCACTGTCCCTGGGTCTTTTGGCGCGTCTGCAGGAGATTGCACGTGATCTGACGAACACTCCTGCTGGTGCCGTCGTCCTGACTGGTGGCGATCGGTTGTTTGCCGCAGGTGCAGATATTTCTGAGTTTGATGGTCCAAACGAAGCGCGCACGATTGGTGCGGCGTTTCATGGGGCACTAGACGCGGTTGCCGCGATTCCGTCAATGGTGATTGCTGCAGTGAGTGGATTCGCTTTAGGTGGTGGTTGCGAGCTTGCAATGGCATGTGATTATCGCATCGCATCGCACAAGGCAGTGTTCGGACAGCCAGAAATCTTGCTCGGAATTATTCCGGGAGGCGGTGGCACGCAGCGGTTGCCACGCATTGTCGGAGTAAGCCGAGCAAAAGAAATCATGATGACTGGGCGACAGGTCAAATCTGACGAAGCATTTCGAATCGGACTAGCCGATGAGGTTGTTGAACCAGAACAACTTCATGTGCGGGCATTAGAACTGGCTTCTGGGTTAGCGCGAGGGGCATTGCAGGCACAGCGATTAACAAAGAGCACGATCGATAATGGGGCCAGCATGGCGTTGCAAGATGGATTATTGCTCGAACGCGATGTCTTTGAGCAGGTGTTCTATACGCAAGATAGTCAAATTGGTGTAGCTAGTTTTCGTCAATCAGGTCCAGGGAACGCCACGTTCACAGGTAAATAAAACGCATGACACTGCGAAGAACTATTCCTGCTGATGTTCGACCAATCATTAGTTCGGCGCTCGTCATCAGTGTCGCGGTTGGTGTTTTTGCGGTGTCATTTGGAGTTGTGTCCGTGGCGAGTGGCGCATCGGTCATGCAAACATGTGCATTGTCGCTTTTTGTTTTTACGGGTGCATCTCAGTTTTCAGCAGTGAGTGTGATTGCTGCTGGCGGAAGCGTGGCGAGTGCTCTGGGCGGGGCACTTTTATTGGCTGCACGCAATGGTGTCTACGGGCTCAGTCTTGCGCCAACGCTGCGCGGATCGTTGGGAAAACAACTTCTCGCGGCACATTTTGTGATTGATGAGACAACTGCACTGGCCTCAGCACATGAGGATATGAGATTACGACGCTGGGCATTTTGGGCTTGTGGAATTTCTTTGTATACCTTTTGGAATATTGGCACGTTGATCGGCGCGCTTATTGGCAACTCAATTGACCCCAAAACTTTTGGACTTGATGCCGCGTTCCCGGTGGTGTTTACGGCGATGATCGTGCCGCATCTGCGTACTCGTAATGGACGTCGAGCTGCATTATTTGGAGCCGTTGCTGCAGTGGCGCTCGCACCTTTTCTGCCCGTTGGCTTGCCGATCTTGATCGCAACATTCGGAATTTTATTTGGAGTCTCACCAGATCAATCAGAAACAGAACCGACATGAGTTGGTGGTTGGTAATTTTGTTGGCATTTGGCGCATATGGATCGAAAGTATTAGGAGTGGTGGTGCTGGGAGAGCGGCAACTGTCGCCAGTTTTGCAACGATGTCTAGTTCTTATTCCAGCCGCATTGCTCGGAGCGTTAATTGCTAAGGATACTTTTACAACGGTGCAGGATTTTTCTATTGATGCACGTCTGGCAGGCTTGATCGTGGCTATCGGGGCAACCTGGAAGAAAGTTCCGCTCGTGCTGGTCATTGCTTTGGGTGTTGGCTCGACAGCACTTGTACGAGCGTTGGCGTAGTTCTATTCAGCGAGTTTTTTTAACGCTTGCAAATTGCGCCGCCAGATTGCCGAGAGAACAATCCGCCCGCCAATAAATGCGCCAATTGGACCACCAAGCCACCACGGGAAAGTAAGTTCTTCTGTCCAAATAAAACGAGTCCTCGAACCATCTGCAAGGGGAGTAAGCGTGAACTCACCAGACCCTGTGACGATGCCCGTATGTCGAACTCCCATGCGTTGGCCTGGCTCCCACGCGGTGATGCTCATTTGATCTACTAATTTAATTGGACCAACTTTGGTGTCACAGAAGAATTCTGTTCCGATACCGCGAGTTTTCTCGGTGATAAATCGAATCGCAACGGCATCTGCCATCCAGTCAATATGTCGCTCGATTGGTTCGAGGATATTCCAAAGGTTTTCAGGCGTACTAGAAATATCGATTGATACTGTGATTCTGCTCATTGCAACAGTTTTAAACAGTTGCAGACACAGCGCGTAACTCTGCTGCTGCTTCTTCTGGCGGAACAAGATTGATCATGACGCCGGTACCACGCTCAAAGCCAGCAGTTGTTGTGAGTTTTGGCCACAGGTGGATATGCCAGTGATACATGCCGGAGTGATGGGCGGGTGCTGTGTGAAAAACGATATTGAAAGCGATGTCTCCAAGAACTGCCACCAGATGGGCGAGTCCGTCGCGAATTGCTCGTCCGACTCCAGCGAGGGCTTCATCGCTTGAGTCAGATAAATGCAATTCGTGTGATCGAGGCATAATCAGTAATTCAAATGGTCCGCTGCTCCAGAATGGACAAATCGCAATGGCGTGTTCGTTTTCTAGAACGACACGTTTGTTGTCGACAGACTCTGCCTCAATCGTGGTGCACAAAAGGCATCCACCTTTGAATCGTTCAAAGGCACGTTCTTCTTCGAGGATTTCGCCTGGGACAAAGGGCAGGCCCAGCAATTGTCCGTGCGGATGAGCAAGAGATGCACCCGCTTCGCGACCATGATTGATAAACGCTTGGGTGTAACGAATATTTGGAGTATCAGTGTGGGCGATGAGTCTGCTCTTGAGGGCGAGCATCATGTCTTTCATTGCGGCATCGCTGAAATTATTCATGCGGGAATCATGATCTGGCGAAATTACCAATACCTCATGTACGCCACTGGCTTCTGCCATGACATGAACTGGTCCGAGGTTGCGCACAGCCAATGTGTCGTCACCTTCGAATGCTGGGTATTTATTCGGCACGACACGCATTGTCCAGTTGCCATCTGAGTCGCGTGTCTCAAGAGTTGGGACGCCAGAGTCTTCGTTGCCAGGACAAAACGGGCACAGGCGATCGGGGTCGTTTTCGACATGCAGAGTTCGTGGAGCAAAGTCACTTGTTCGCTTGGCCCGGTTGGGAACGACTGTTACCCACCGGCCAGTTAAGAGGTTGAGGCGTAATTGGCTCACGGTAGTTACAAGGATACGACCACATCACCATAAATGCGTGTCTTTAACGCGATGTTCGGTACCTACTGATGTGGCGGGCTGACTCGGGGGTGAACGGTTCACCGTCTCCTGAGGCATAACGATCGACAAGATCTAGCCCTGCGGCACGAGCAATTGCGTCGAGTTGCGAGGGTGTCCAGTAGGTCACGACCCATGGTCGCAAACGCACGCCCCCAGATTGAGAGAACTCGATGAACTGTCCGCTGATGTGTTGCGATTCTCTGGCGTGTGTGCTGACGCTCAAAACAACACGGTCAGTAGTGACACTGCGAACCGACACATTGTCGCCGTCGTCGTCATTGGGGATGACAGCATCAATCATAAAATATCCATCTGGCTGCAGCCGCGAGGCAACGAGTGACAAACATGCGCTGAGGGCTTGCTCAGATGGCAAATTAAAGATTGTGTTGTAGCCGATAATAACAAGATCAAACGGCCCCGCAGGCAAATC
>CANLAH010000105.1 GCA_947488685.1 Acidimicrobiaceae bacterium
TGAAAAACTGTTGAAGCAGTCTGCAGATAACTGTAAGAAAATGTATGGTTCGTTCGGCCCGCCCTCAGGCGGGTCAAATAATCAGCCATCTTCGGGCGGCTCAGGTGGTCAGCCATCTTCAGGCGGGTCAAATAATCAGCCATCTTCGGGCGGCTCAGGTGGTCAGCCATCTTCAGGCGGATCAAATAATCAGCCATCTTCAGGCGGCTCAGGTGGTCAGCCATCTTCAGGCGGATCAAATAATCAGCCATCTTCAGGCGGCGTGGCGATTACAGCCGAGAGCATAAAAAAGGCTTGCACCACCGCGGGCATCGCGGACTGTACTGCAATCGTCAAACTAATGATGGATGGAATGGCGTCTGGTAAACCGCCTGACGCACAAGCAATGAACAAGTTGCTCGGAAACAAGATGGACGCATTTTTAAAGGCAATGGGCTTCCCTTCGCAACCGTCGACATCAAAGTAGAAAAATCTCGTCCGTAGGGACGAACGCACCACTTTCGGGTGGAGTCACTATGTCAACTGACTGTGGTGGCTCCACCCTTTGTGCGTAATGGGGGAACGGTACGATTTGTAGATGACGGCTGACGAGAATACACATCGTGCAAAAGATGTTGTCGGACTGCTTGAGGGTTTGTCGACTACGCGTGCGATTCGTCGTTATGTTGACGAACCAATTCCAGAAGATGTGTTGCGAGACATTATGTTCGCGGCGACCAGGGCACCGAGTGGATCAAATCGGCAGCCTTTTCGGTTTCTTGTGCTCACTGATTCAGCCGTTGCCCAACAAGCAAAAGCACTTATTGCAGTTGGTGCACAAAAGATGTGGGCCCAAAAACGCGTCAATGATGGTTATGACGTAGGTACCGGAATTCAAGCAGATTCGCCAAAATCACGGATGGCAAACGTGATGCAAGAATATGTAGATAATTTTGCTCGCGTACCAGTTCTAGTATTGGCATGTCTCGTGCGATACCGCGAGCCGACACCTTCGGAGGGTGCGTCGGTGTATCCGGCGTGCCAAAATATTTTATTAGCAGCGCGAGCACTTGGTTATGGTGGAGTCTTGACAGGTTTTCAGGCTTTTGCAGAAACTGAGTTACGCGAACTTCTGCATATTCCAGATGACACTGCATTAGCTGGCGCGATCACGCTCGGAAAACCAGTTGGTCATCATGGTCCAGTGCGACGAGTTCCGATGGATGAACTGATTTATGGCGACCAGTGGGGAACATCTCCGCTGTGGGCTATCGATCCACCTGGTACTGCTGTGATGGCGCGTCGGACCCCGGCAGAAAATCCGACAGTCACCAAGAAGTAGTGTTGGCACAACTCATCTTTTGAGCCTGAGCATCTGGGGGGATGACCAACATGATCAACACGCCACGAACTATGGATGAGTTGTCGACACAATGGCTCTCAGATGCATTGTCCACGAAAGTGACCGAGTTCTCTGTGCAAATCATTGGTGCAGGGCAGGGATTTATGGGTCAACTTGGTCGTGTTCAACTCAACGGAGTTGGCGCACCAAAGAGTGTGATTGTCAAACTTCCAACGGCAGATCCCGGTGGCCAAGTGATGGGACAGATGATGCGTGTGTGGGAACGCGAGCATCGTTTTTATACCGAAGTTGCTCCACGAATGGGAGATGTTCGACTAGCAAAGTGTTTGTACTCAACGGCCGAGCCGTATGCACTAATTCTCGAAGACCTTGCGCCGGCGGAGTCGGGTGATCAAGTGGCTGGCCCTACTCCAGATCAAGCACGTCGCGTGATTGATGCTGCTGCAACTTTGCATAGCTCATGGTTTGATCATCCAGATTTAGCACTTCTAGATTGGATGCCCGATATCTCCGATCCGATGACGGCGACAATCGGTTCTTTGTTTGATGTGGGCTGGCCCACTTTTCTGGAGAGATACGAGTCTTCGTTGCCCACTCGTGTCTTGCGGTGGTGTGAGACATTCGCTCCAATGATCGAGAGTTGGATCCAGACCTACAGCAATTGGCCCTGCACACTGACTCATGGTGATTTCAGGTTGGACAATATGTTTTTTGGAGATGACGGAACGCTGACGCTCATCGACTGGCAGTTGTCGATGCGTGCTCCCTGCACTACTGATCTTGTGTATTTCATCGGAACGAACTTGCCACGTGAGATGCGCCGAACAATGCAAGACGAATTAATAGATCGCTATGTCGCGGGTTTGCTGGCTGGTGGTGTGTCGGCTGAATGGGCAAATAGAGAAAAAATATTTCAAGGACTCGCTGAAGGCGTGCTATTTTTCTGCACATCGTTTGGTGCGAGTATCTTGTCGCTTGACCCTGCGAATGAGCGTGGTGCTGCACTCATGGACTCGCTTGTTCGTAGAGCATTTGCCGCGGCGGACGATTTAGATGCCGGAACGCGAATTGGTCTCTAAGACTCTTGGTCGGTGATACAAGCCAGAATCTCAGCAAAATATTTGTCGGCCAGTAACTGCATTTCTTCGTTTGTTCGGTCTTGAATTGGGTGCGTTGTGAACACGCGTTTTATATCGGGAAACCCTAATGCAAGAGATTGAGACGCTGCCGCAGTAACAAACTCTGCTGATGCCACAAACATTGACGGAATGCCACGAAGTTCAAGATCTGCAATGTCGTGCACACTGCACGACGTACAACTGCCTCAATCGGCGAGAGCCTCAATAACGAGATTGCAATTCATCGCAATCTCGTGGCGCATGTCGACTGGAGCAGGCTTTGTAAAGGTTGGTTTAGAAAAGCGCAATACTTTTGCTCCACGCCCGATCAGTAATTCTTCAACTCGATCAAGAAACACGTTGCCCCGCGGCTTAGAGATGTCGAGCAATCCAACAGTGAGTCCTGCAACATCTCGGGGGCGTGACAACAGCTGACGCGTGGCAGGAACCGACTCGTTTGTAGGATCAAGAATAATAAGGCCGGCGGAAGTCATCGCCTATAAGTATGTCACGACCCGACTACTCGAGTCACAGGATCACTGCCAATGGCACTGTTTGCCCACCCAGCAACGATGGACGAAAAGAGCCCCGCCCCGCCCCCGGCGAATGTGAGCAAGATTCCGCCAGGCCTGAATTTGGGAAGTGTGGCGTCACGCAGATGCGGAGGAATACCTTCAGCGATTCCGCGAGCACCACGAACAAGTTGTTCGCCGGGCGTGTGTGAGCGCTCAATGAGTTGAGTGATTAACTGTTCACGAGTCCAGCCCTCTTGGGCGAAAAGTCGGCCATGATCTGGGCTAATAATCAAAATAGCGTCGAACCCGATCACGAGTTTTGGATGGTGAACGGTTTGCAAACATGCAACAAGTGAATTGGTGAGTTCGTCTGCTGTGCGGGCAAGTTGGTCGACAACACAACGCGGCCCTTCGCCTGCAAAGACAGTAACTGCGTTTTGTCCAAGCGCAATGCCGCGTTCTGTGGCGAGTGATGTGAATGGCGAGCCAAGTTCGTCTTCAGCAAAACAAAAAGAGATTTTTCCTGGGTTGCCGTGCGTAGCGCGGTCTACTTCTCCGGGGCGACCACCACCAACATTGCGGATAGTGAGTTGTACAGCACGACCGATGGTGTTGTTGGCGCGGTTCCCTTGACCCAAGGCATTGATTCCGCTGTTCATTCCAATTGCGCGCGTTCCGGGTCCGTTGCAAATAATCACTGGACCAACAGGCATCGTGGTGGCAAGAACTCCGTGCATATTAAAAGTATCTGTGCAGACAGCCTCGAGTGCAGCAATGACCCACGGAAGGTATTCAGGCAAGCAACCCGCCATGACAGCATTAATGGCAATTTTTTCAACAGTAAGTTCGACTAAATCAGGTGGTGCGATTGCGACCACATCTTGCGGTGCACGTGTTGTGCCGGTCAGCATTCGTAAAACGCGCTCTGGCGTTGGTGGGATAACTGGCAGACCATCAGTCCATCCGCGCGCATACATTGCTTCGAATTCATCTTCAGCGCTTGAGAGTTCGACATGTCGCGAAATAATCGGAGTGTCAGTAAACGCGACGCGTAATGCATCAACACGGTCTGGGTCGACGCTCATTGATCCGCAACCTGGTCGCATAACGGGGAGGTCTTCACCTAGATCATCAAGACCAGTGAGTCGTTGCCAATCAGCGCGCGACCAACCAAACGTGCGATCTGTTTCTTGACCGTTCACCACGGTGATCAGCGTCGGAACTGTGTCGATCGAATGATGCCACGAGATCGCAAGATCGGAATCATGAATTGCTGGTACAGATTCTGGAAACGTTGGGTCATCTTGTGTGTAGACGGTGAGGTTGGTTGATGCAGCAATAAGGACCAATAAGGGTTCCACCATCTGACAGGTGGCGCAGTCCCGTTTGACGACAACGACTAATCCGTCGGGCAGTTTGGGGGCGTGAGAAGTCATAGCCGAACGCTACCCTCGTGACTGGAGGCGTTTGAGTACCTGGTGGGCTTCGCTGTCTTCAAAACAGACGAGACGGGCGAACCCCGTCTGGCGGGTTCGATTCCCGTCCGCCTCCGCCATCACCAGCGACTTCCTGAGGTGCGAGTGTCACCAGTGCGTCGAGTGAAACCAATTTTGTCAAGACATGCCACCAACGGGATGGCGTGTTTGCGAGTGATGGTGAGCGCCTCGCGTAGTTGAGACACCGTGAACCCACTTGGCGAGGTCTGCCACAACTGAGTTAAGGCAGGACGCAGCGATTCAAGAGTGTCGCGATGAAAAGCGATGCCGTCATGCTCAAAGAGAACTCCCGTCTGAATGAGCTGACGCATAACGTTTCGGTCGAGTTGATCTGTCTCAGGCGTAACGACTCCAGCGTCGCGAAACATTTCAACATACGGATGTTGCAAGAGTGGATCATCTGTGCCGCGTCGGGCAAGACCATTGCTCATGCTGACACCTTCAAGCGTGAGCAGAACATCACGCTCATGTGGTGCGAGTGTGCTGATGTCGATAGTTATTTCCGTGGTGAGTCGATCTGATAGCGCTGACTGACAATCGGCGAACGATTCGGGAGTCGTTACCCAATCTCCGACGACGGGCGATACATCTTTGCCGGTAAGTCTGCGCGCAGTGTCTGCAGTGAGCCAGCCTCGTCCAGCAAGCAGATCATTGACGTCGCCGTCTGGATTGATGTGTCGTATGTGCGAACGTGGATCAACATCCAAGACGACACCACCACCAATAGTTGCGCTAACGCCAGTGTCACGAAGTAGAAATCGATCTCCGGGGACAAGTGGAAGCGGATGAGACAGACGAATACGCACAGTGCCGCTATTGCCGGGGTCAATAGAGTCAGTGCTCAGCACTCGCATGCTTGCAGACTGACTATTCGTGCCGATATGAACAGTAAAACTTCCGCGCTTTGTCACTGCACGAGGAATTGAACTCAGTGTTGTGAGTTGGGCATCAAAAATATTCGTTGACCACCAGTCATCTTCGACCACGAGCGCATCACCCCGCTGTACATCATTTGTATCCACACCTACGAGATTGATTGCGCATCGTGTGCCTGGCTGTCCACTTGTGACGACCTCGCCATGTGTTTGAATCTCGCGAATACGAGCATGCTGTGACGTGCGAGCGATTGTGATGTCGGTGCCAACATGTAGTTCTGCGCCATCAAGTGTGCCCGTCACGATTGTGCCAGCACCTGTCATGCTAAAGACACGGTCAATAAAGAGTCGTGGGCGTCTGTTGTTCAAAATAACGGCGTGGCTAGCAACAAGTTCTTCTAGTTCACGGACAAGAGCGTCGATGCCGGTGTTGTCTATCACTGATGTCGGCACGATGGTTGACCAAGTAATGGTGGTTGTGTCAAGCCGAGCAGAAATCTGACGCACTCTGTCAGCCAGCGTGATTGCGTCAACCTTGTCAGATTTAGTGAGTGCCACGACGCCACGGGAAATGCCCAGAACTTCAAGAATTCCTAGATGTTCTTCGGTCTGTTGTTTCCAACCTTCCAGCGCGTCGACGACGAGCAACGCAATATCGACACCACTTACTCCCGAGACCATTGTGCGAACAAAATCTGCGTGTCCTGGAACATCAATAAAACTTAAGGTGTGGCCCCGTGGGGTGATGACATGAGCAAATCCAAGGTCGATTGTCATGCTGCGCCGTTGTTCTTCGGCAAGACGATCGGGATTCGTGCCAGTGATGGCTTGAACGAGTGATGATTTTCCGTGATCAACATGACCGGCCGTGGCAATGACGGTCATGGAATCAGCAAAGAGTAGTCAGCGCGGCAACCACGATGGCGTCGTCTTGTGGTGCAACACTGCGGAGGTCAAGGTATGTGGTGTTGTTGACGGTTCGAGTAATCACAGCAATATCGTGCGCGCGCAAAGCAGCACGGTGATCACCCGTAAGAGCGATGCCGACTGATGGCACTGTTGAGCCTGGCGCAGAACCTGCACCAATGAGAGACTCAAGGGCGACAACAGAACCAGTGCCGGACTGACGAATAATTTCTGTAGCGCGTGATTCAAGAGAACCCATGGGTGTCACAACCATTTGCCAGAAAGGTACGTCGATACACACGGTGCGTGCGCAGTAAGAAAGAAGAACGGACTGCAGCATTAAGAGAGTGTGACCGCCTGGTCGCAACGCACGCATTAATGGATGCGAGGCACACGTTTGGACAAGGTCTGCACGCCCAGCGATGATTCCACATTGCGGCCCACCCAATAGTTTGTCGCCACTGAACATCACTAATGCTGCGCCATCACTGATTGCTTGACGCGCTGCAGGTTCGTCAGTGAGCCACGATGGAATTTGATCTGAATACCCGTGCAGCCATGGACATGTATTGTCAAGCAAACCTGATCCAATGTCGGCAATCACTGGTACGGACAACGTTGCCAGTTCTGCGACGGATGTTGTGTGAGTGAAGCCCTCAATTGCAAAGTTTGATGGGTGTACTTTTAGCGTCAGTGCAACATCGTTGCGTTTTGATTCAATCGCTTTGCTGTAGTCCTTTAGTCGCGTTCTATTTGTCGTGCCAACATCAACAAGGCGTGCACCAGATTGTTCCATCACATCTGGAATACGAAATCCGCCACCAA
This sequence comes from Acidimicrobiaceae bacterium, assembly GCA_947488685.1. Lineage (GTDB taxonomy): Bacteria > Actinomycetota > Acidimicrobiia > Acidimicrobiales > Ilumatobacteraceae > UBA2093. Next base: position 7,078 of record CANLAH010000105.1, read on the forward strand.
TCTCAACGCTCTCACCGCGCGACACGGCAACATCACGATCAGATGCAAGTGCTGCGAGCACCAACATGACAGCAGCAGCATTGTTGTTGACCACAATTGCTGCTTCAGCACCAGTGAGATTGGAAATGAGTTTTGATACTGATGTTTGGC
>CANLAH010000106.1 GCA_947488685.1 Acidimicrobiaceae bacterium
AGGTTCATTGTCGAAGCATCAGATGCACGGGCTATGTTGCACGGGGGTGCAGTACGAGACGGTGTACTCATGACCCTTGAACTGTACAAAATTTTGAAGAATACAAGCGCAAGATGCAGTAGTATTACTTGGCTTTACAGGCCAGATTTGGAGACAAGCTGACATGCGATTTCTCAACGAGGCACCAACGTTTGATCTGACATACAACGATGTCTTTATGGTGCCGAGCATGTCTAGCGTTCAGTCGCGTCAGAGTGTCGATCTTGTAACGCCCGATGGTCTTGGAACGACAATTCCTGTTGTTGTTTCCAATATGACAGCAATCGCTGGCAGACGGATGGCGGAAACTGTCGCCCGGCGTGGTGGCCTCGTGGTGTTGCCGCAAGACATTCCTCTTGACGTGGTGCAGACAGTTGTCGATTTTGTAAAAACACGCCACACAGTTTTTGAAACGCCAATCACGATGCCTGGCGATGGAACAGTCGGCGAGGCTTTGAGCCTGATTCATAAGCGCGCCCATGGTGCGGTGATCGTGATGGATGACGATGGACGACCAGCCGGTATTTTTACCGAGCACGACGCTGCCGGTTTTGATCGGTTTAGTCAGTTGCACACGTCGATGAGTCGCGACTTGATTTCACTCAGTTCTACGCTGACTGCCGAAGAGATGTTTAACGAAATGACAGAATTGCGCATTTCATTCGCTCCGGTGATTGACGCTGCAGGAAGACTCGTTGGGTGTGTTACTCGTAAGGGCACATTGCGATCCACTATCTACCAGCCAGCACTCGACAAGCAGAGTCGATTGATGATTGGTGTCGCAGTCGGTATTAACAGCGAGCCAGATGTTCGCGCTAAGGCTCTAGCAAAAATGGGTGTTGATGTGCTTGTGGTGGACACCGCTCACGGTCATCAAGAGCGCATGCTGCAGGCAGTTGCACAAGTTCGCGCATCGGTGGGCACGTTGCCAGTTGTCGCAGGCAATGTTGTGACTGCATCAGGAACGCGACAACTTATTGAGGCAGGTGCAGACATCGTCAAGGTTGGTGTTGGACCAGGTGCCATGTGTACGACACGCATGATGACAGGTGTTGGCCGTCCACAATTCTCGGCTGTGCTGGAATGTTCGGCAGAATCTGCACGACTCGGAAAACATATTTGGGCTGATGGTGGAGTGCGTTACCCACGTGATGTGGCGTTGGGGTTGGCCGCTGGGGCTTCCAATGTGATGTTTGGGTCATTGCTGGCTGGAACTTACGAAAGTGCTGCCGACACTCTTCGTGATTCGGATGGACGATTGTTTAAAGAAAGTTTTGGCATGGCATCAAACCGCGCTGTGCGCAACCGCACTCGCAGCGAGACTGCATTAGATCGTGCCCGCAAAGAACTGTTCGAAGAAGGCATTAGTACTTCGCGCATGTATCTGGATCCGCAGCGTCCGAGTGTCGAGGACATTATCGATCAGATTGTTGCGGGTGTGCGTTCGTCGTGCACCTATGCGGGAGCGCGATCGATACCCGAGTTTGCCGACAGAGCCGTCGTTGGTATTCAGAGCGCGTCTGGTTACGAAGAAGGTCGTCCACGGGACACGAGTTGGTAACAGCACCGAGTGTCAATGTGGTCGCGATTGACGGACCAGCAGGCGCAGGGAAGTCGACTATTGCGCGAGAGTTGGCGCGCAAGTTGAGCCTTCCGTATCTGGATACTGGTGCGATGTATCGCGGCATAACTTGTGCAGTGTTGCGCAAGGGTGTCGATGTGCATGACGTGGACGCGGTGGCGCAACTTGCATTGATAACAGTGCTGGACATTACCGATGACACGATCGAAGTGGATGGTGTGGATGCGACACAAGACATTCGTGGTGAGGCTGTTACTCGTGTAGTGAGCGCAGTTGCCGCAAATTCTGGAGTACGTTCCGAACTGCGCGAGCGACAACGGCAATGGGTTGCGACGCGAGGAGGTGGCGTAGTCGAAGGACGAGATATTGCCACCGTTGTATTTCCTGATGCTCGGTTGAAAGTATTTCTAACTGCAAGTCCACTGGTACGTGCTCAACGACGCGTTGCCCAAATCGGTGGTGATGTCGAGCAGATCGCTCGCGACATTGCTGAGCGAGACCATAAAGACACAACTCGCAGCGATAGCCCTCTACGCGAATCAGAGAATGCGTTATTTGTGGATACCAGTGATCGATCGATTGCTGACGTTGTCAACGAGATAGTCGGAGTGTTTCATGGCTGAGGTCACCACAAAACTCGCAGGTCAATCTCGAGGAAATAAACTCTTTTACTTGACAATCCGTTTTATAGTGATTGTGATTTGTCGCGTCTACCTTCGTTTGCGGATTGTTGACGCACACAAAATTCCAAAATCTGGAACATTTATTTTGGCTCCCAGCCATCGTTCGACGTTAGATATTCCAGTTGCCGCAGCAACCACTCGACGTCGAATGATGTATATGGGCAAGGATTCGATGTGGAAAATCAAACCCATCGGCGTGTTTCTGACTGCACTTGGAAGCTTTCCAGTAACGCGCGGATCTGCCGACCTGGAGGCCTTGAAGCGCTGTATTGCTGTGCTCGAACGGGGAGACCCACTCGTGCTGTTTCCTGAGGGCACACGTCATCACGGTCGAACAATCGAGCCATTGTTCGATGGTGCCGCTTTCATTGCTTACAAGACCGGTGTTCCCATTATTCCGGTCGGAATTGCTGGATCAGAAGAGATTTGGCCACCGGGCAGGAAGTTGCCACGTCCGCGCAAATGCGTGGCTGTTGTTGGCGACGCCATTTATCCGAAAGATTTGAATGGTTCACGGGCTACGCGCGAAATGATGAGCGAATTTACTCTTGAGTTGCAGTCTGCCTTGCAGACAGTGTTCGATCACGCATTCAAAATACTCGACTAGCGAGCAAAATAAGACTGCAGTGCATCTCGTAGAAAAATCGGATCTTGGGTTCCGCAAACTTCGCGAGCAGAGTGCATAGACAACTGTGGGATGCCGACATCGACGGTGTCGATTCCTAATCGTGTGGCAGTTATTGGACCAATCGTTGAGCCGCATGCGATGTTGTTGCGAGATGCAAAGTACTGGATTGGCACCTTGGCCTTGTTGCAGGCAGCAACGAATGGTGCAATGGAGGTTGAACTCGTGGCGTAGCGCTGACCGACGTTGGACTTGATGACTACACCTTGATTGATGAGCGGCGAATGGTTCGTGTCATGGCGCTCTGGGTAGTTGTGGTGAACCGCATGAGCATTATCGGCTGAAATGCAGTGTGATATCGCCAAAGTATTGATGAAATCTTGCCGAGAGAGATCTGCCGCGATGCACAGACGCTCAAGAACATGTTCAAGCAGTGGGCCGGCTGCACCGGTTGCAGAGGATGATCCGACCTCTTCATGATCGAAAAGTGCGACAACACTTGGCGCTGCGCTGCTCGTTTGTTGGATCAAAGCCGTCATTGCAGCCCAGCACGATGCCTGATTATCAATTCGTGCCGATGCGATCAACGATTGATCAGCACCAACAAGAGAAGCTTTTTGAATATCGAATAATTGAGCGGAGCTTGCAACAATTTGAGATGGGTCTACGCCACACCGCTGGGACATCCATTGATCAAAATTAAGACCGCTATCTGAAGTAAGCCACAGTGCATTCAGATGCTGATGTCGGTCGAGTACAAGACCCTTGTCATTAACATCTCGGTCGAGATGAATGGCGAGTTGAGAAATTCGAGCTACCGGTGAAGCGCTCGTAAATAGATGTATTGAACCATCTTGCAGAACAACGTGGCCTGCAATTCCAAGATCACGGTCGAGCCACGAATTGAGTAACGGACCCCCATAAACTTCTACACCGAGCAATGACATGTTGGCGTGTTGTTTATTTGGTTGCGGCTTGATGTGCAGTCCAGGTGAGTCGCTGTGTGCTCCTACAATGCGAAAACCTTGATGCAAAGTATTCTGCGGGACTTTCCAGGCGATAATTGCGCCGCCCCTCGTGATAAAACCTGTTTCTGCAGAGAGTGTTCCAGAGAATGTGCCAGGCAATGAGCAATCGGTGAAACCGGCTTCCAGCAATTGCTTCCGCCACCAATCGACTACGTGGTGAGCCGTTGGGGAAGCGTCTAATTGATCGAGCAGGGAAGATATGGGGTTGACGCTGCTCACCCCTGTGATGGTAGCGAGGGCAGTTGCACTCGCACATCTTGGCCAAGCAGCTTGCACGTCAATTCAATTGGCTCCCCACTAGCAGCCTGAGCAGTGACAACTTCGATACAGGCATTGAGGTTGTCGCGTTGCGTAAAACCGATATAGCCAACTGCGCAGCAAACACCGACCAACAGCAGTTTGGTGATGAGCGACGAAGCGAATTTGAGAACGATGAGCAAGGTGACAACGGAGACGACTATTGCGCCGACCGAAAGATTTTTAGCAAATTCAGCGCTTAAGTTAAATACATTCATGTTGGTATTCTGTCATGAACTCGACCCTAGGCTGGACATATGAGCGCGAGTGTCAACTTGTCAGGAGTCGGACCTGCCGACATGTGCCTACCCGAAGTTGCCACAACGTTGTCGACGGCGCTCGATAATGCGCTGAAGCAAAGTGAGAGCGATCGACGTGCTGCAGTCGTGCAAGTTGTCGCATCAAACCCAACATATCTTGATGGTTGGGCATGGTTGGGTGCGTTAGGGCGCGACGCGATGGATTCGTACATGGCGTACAGAGTTGGATATCACCGCGGCCTAGACGCGTTGCGTGGCAATGGCTGGAAGGGTTCGGGTTACGTTCGTTGGGCGCATTTGCCAAATCGAGGTTTTTTGAAGTGTTTAGACGGTCTCGCGAAAACGTCAAGACTGATCGGCGACAACGCTGAGGCTGATCGATGCGAGCAATTCTTAGCGCAGCTCGATCCGTCGCACAAGTTCTAACATCAGTTGCGTGCGCGAATCTGTAAATTGTTTTGTATTAGCCGGGGGTAAGAGCACTCGCTTTGGCGCCAACAAGTCGCTTGCGTCAATTGGTTCGGGTCACATGGCTGCTGTTGTTGCAAGCAATTTGCGAAACGCCTCTGGTTCGAGCGTGCGGTTGATTGGTGCCGATGTGCAAACGAGTAGTGCATTAGAACTGCTGAGTGTTTTTGGTTCAAGAGAAGGCAATGGACCACTGGGGGCAATTGTCGATGCGCTCGAATTGTCCGACAGCGAGTTTGTAGCAATTGCTCCGAACGATACGCCATTCTTTTCCGCAGAGTGTTTCACTCGTCTGATTGATTGCCTTGATGCTTCAAATAACGATGTTGCTGTGGCTATCGATGTAGAGGATGAGACTCATGTGCATTGGCTGTTGTCCGTATGGCGCAAGGCCCCGTGCTTGCCACTGCTGCGAGAGCAGTATCACAGTGGAACGAGATCAGTTCACGAAGCGGTGATTGGTTTGCAAATAGGCACCGTCGCCTACGAATCGGCATTGGTACGCAATGTCAATAGTCCAGAAGACTTGGGTGATGAAGGTACGATCTAACAGTTCATTCGAAAGGCTTACAAGTGTCAATAAAAGAGATCACCATCGACGAATTGAAAGTTGCCTTGAGTTCGGGCTCTCAATTGATTGACGTTCGCGAGGCAGACGAGTTTGAGGCTGGACATGTTCCGTCAGCGGTGCTTGTTTCTCTCGGCACGGTGCCCGAAAATATTGATCGATTCCGTTCTGACGCTGATGTTTTTCTTGTATGTCATTCTGGTGGCCGAAGCATGCGTGCTTGTGAGTTTTTGCACGAGCAGGGGATCACCAATGTTGTCAATGTCATCGGTGGCACTGCTGGATGGATTGCATTAGGCAATCCGTTGTCAATCGGCACTCAGCCCTAACCCCGCTGAGCCGACCAAACTATGAACATTTCGTGGATTGATTCAGATAGTGATTTGAGCGTTCTGTTGGGTGAAATGTCGGGCTGCTCCCGCTATGCAATGGACACAGAATTTCATAGAGAGCGCACATATTTTCCACAACTGGCATTGATCCAGATTAAGCACAACAATAAAATTTTTCTGATAGATCCGACAGCGGTCAATCTGCAATTGTTCACTGACTTGTTTGCATCTGACTCATTATGCGTTTTGCACGCTGCGCAACAGGATCTTGAGGTACTGAATCATGCATGTGGTTCTGCACCTTCGCGAATCTTCGACACACAAGTCGCGGCGGGTTTTGTGGGAATGTCTACACCTTCGTTGTCCTCTTTGGTGTTAAGCGAATTGAAAATAAGCATCTCCAAGGGTGACCGCCTCACTGATTGGTTGCGTCGACCACTGACGGCCGATCAGAAAACATATGCGGCTACAGATGTCGAGCATCTCTTTAGCATTCAAGACAATCTTGAAACCCGTTTGATTGAACTTGAACGTCTCGACTGGGTGAATGAGGCTTGCGAAGAATTACGCGTTCGTCCGGCAGGACCAGTCGACCCATCCGATGCTTGGTTGCGAGTAAAAGAAGCAAGAGCGCTCAAGGGTCCGGCTCGCGGAGTTGCGAAGGCTGTCTGTGAATGGCGTGAGCGAAAAGCAATGGCAGCAGATATTCCACCACGTCGTGTTCTCTCCGATATTGCAATATTGGGCATCGCCCAGATTGTTCCTACAACGACAGAGGATTTGCTTAAGGCTCGTGGAGTAGAACACCGACAAATTGGTGGTGAAGTGGGACGAGAACTGCTTGCTGCAGTAGATCGCGGCAAGGCTCTCGTTGTTTCACTACCACAGATCGAAAACGACGATGTAGATAAAGAGTTACGACCGGCGGTTGGACTGATTACTGCTTGGATGAGTGAACTTGCCAGAACCCATCACATAGATGCAACATTGCTTGGAACTCGCAACGATATTTTGGCTCTCTTGCGAAAATCTCCGCAAGGTCGTTTAAGCGTTGGTTGGCGGGCAGAGATGGTGGGCAAAGATATCGAGCGCATCTTGTCTGGTGAAGCGGGTCTGAGTTTCAACGGTCATGGAAGACTCAGGCTATTACCCACCAATAATCCGACAATCTGAACGAAAAGACGTAATTCGTCAAGCCCAGCAGGCTAAGATTTACAGCGATGTTTATCCACTAAGTGGCTGCCTCACCGGTAGCCACCCGATCAAGGTTCGGAGCCCTACCGTGAAGAAGGGTCGTCATCGTCGCTTC
>CANLAH010000107.1 GCA_947488685.1 Acidimicrobiaceae bacterium
TCATCAACCCATATGCATACCGGCCCTTAATAGTGAACTCAGCGGACATGATTCCGGCTTCTGTTCCTGGGCTCAGGTTGTCTATTTCGAGAATAAAACCCCTGCGCTCTGCCCATCGGGTGTACATACGCAGAAGCAACTCTGACCAATCTTGAGCGTCTACTCCGCCATCCTTGGTGTTGATATGCACAATCGCATCTGCTTCGTCGTGTTCTTCGGTAAAGAGGCTTCGAAGTTCGAGCGTGGCTAGCCGCGAGCCAAGCATTGCGATGCCCTCTTGGATCTCTTGTTCGTGCGATTCGTCTTGTTCTTCACGAGAAAGTTGGTGCAGCACTTCGAAATCGTCTAACTGAGCATTTAGTGAGTCGTACACGTCTACGTCGGACTTTATGTTGGAGTACTCAGTGTTAACGCGCTTAGCGAGATCTTGGTCATCCCAGAGATCGGGCTGAGATATCTGTCCCTCAAGTTCGGTCAGCCGTGTTCTCATCTCGTCGACCCTGAGGTATTCACTGGCTTCAGTCAAGCGTCGTGCTATCTCTCGCAAGTCTGTAGTGAAGTCACGCATGTTGAGAGATTTCTAAGCTGCGCCGTGACACATCTTGTATTTACGACCACTTTTGCACGGACACGGTGCATTGCGCGGAGTATTTGACCAGTCAGATGCGTCGTTGCGAATAGTCTTTTGCACGGGTTCTAGGGCTTCTCGCGCTGCCAGCAGCGCTGGATCGATCTCTTGCTCATTTGCTACCGATGCGAAACCATCAATCTCAACATTGTCGCTCGAAAGTTGTTGCACATTATGCATGTGAACGCTTGCACCGGCGTCGCTCACCACCTGAACATGCATGATGTATTTAACAAAATCCTGAGCGATCCCTTTCATCATTGTTCCGAACATCTCAAAACCTTCTCGTTGCCATTCAGACAGTGGATCTTTTTGCCCAATGGCTCGCAAGTTGATTCCCTCTTGTAGGTAATCCATCTCTTCGAGATGCTCGCGCCAGCGCTGGTCGATAATGCGCAACATCACTTGTCGCTCGATGGTTCGCATTATCTCAGGTCCTAGTTCAATTTCGCGACGGGCGTAATGTGCTGATGCATCAGCCATCACCACGTCATACATCTCGTCAGTGTCTGCACATGCGTCGAGGTGTGCAATCGTGATCTCGGTGGGCCAATACGAATGCAGTTCGAGATCAAGACCCTCTAGATCCCATTCATCATTTGCTTCAGACACGCAATGTGTCTCGATGAGTGAGTCAACGGCTTCAACGAGATACTCCATTGCCTCAACCTTGAGATCTTGGCCTTCCAAGATCTGATCGCGTCGCTTATAGATGACCTTGCGCTGTTCGTTCATGACTTCGTCATATTTCAAAACATTTTTACGAATCTCGCCGTTTCTTTGTTCGACGGTCGTCTGCGCTCGTTCGATTGCCTTGGTGACCATTTTTGCCTCGATGGCTTCATCGTCTGGCAACGCTCGTCCCATCACCCAACTCAACGCACCTGTTGCGAACAAGCGCATCAATTCGTCGTCAAGGCTTAAGTAAAAACGACTCTCACCAGGATCACCCTGTCGGCCAGAGCGTCCACGTAACTGATTGTCGATACGACGACTTTCGTGTCGTTCAGTGCCCAGAACATAGACGCCCCCAAGTGCGCGAATTTCGTCGCCCTCTGCTTGGCATTGGGCTTTGTACTTCTGGGTTAGTTCATCTAGGCGTACCATTGCCGCAGTTCGAGCAGAGCGAAATTCTTCGCTCATCTGTTCGAGTGCCACAGGCAGTGCAAACTCATTCACCACCAGATCTGCATCAACGCCTTCGCCAATCAACTGCTGAAGTGCAAGACCTTCAGGGTTGCCGCCAAGCAAAATGTCAACACCACGACCCGCCATGTTGGTGGCTACGGTGACGGAACCTTTTCGACCGGCTTGAGCAACGATGGCCCCTTCGCGAGTGTGCTGTTTGGCGTTTAAGACTTCGTGAGACACTCCGCGCTTTGTGAGTTGCCGTGCAAGTGTCTCACTCTTTTCCACACTGATAGTTCCGACAAGAACCGGTTGTCCCTTTGAGTGGCGATCCACGATGTCGTCCACCACTGCTTCAAATTTTGATGCTTCACTCTTGTAAATAAGATCGGCATAGTCTTGACGTACGAGAGGTCTGTTTGTCGGAATTGGAACGACCTGCAAACCATAGATGTTCATCAGTTCGGCTGCTTCGGTTTGTGCAGTACCGGTCATTCCTGCCAGCTTGTCGTACATACGGAAATAATTCTGCAATGTAATTGTCGCTAGGGTTTGGTTCTCTTCTTCAATCTTGACGCCCTCTTTTGCTTCGACTGCTTGATGGATGCCTTCACTCCAGCGACGACCCTCAAGAACTCGACCTGTGAACTCGTCAACAATTTTTATTTGACCGTCTTGAATGATGTAGTCCTTGTCGCGGCGATAAAGCTCTTTAGCTTTGAGCGCAACCTGCAATTGGTGGACAAGATTTTGCTGTACCTCGTCGTATAAGTTGTCAACACCAAGTTCTTGTTCTACTTTTTCGATACCGGCTTCAGTAGGAACGACAATTCTTTTATCTTCTTCGACCTCGTAGTCGGTGTCGCGCTGCAAAACCCGCACAATTGATGCAAATCGGTAATACAACTTGGCCGCATCAGCAAGACGTCCAGAAATAATGAGAGGCGTTCTAGCCTCATCAATCAAGATGCTGTCAACTTCGTCGACAATGGCAAAATTATGACCTCGTTGAACCTTGTCCTCTAGCGAACCAGCCATATTGTCGCGCAGATAATCAAACCCAAATTCGTTATTTGTTCCGTACGTAATGTGCGACGCATACTCTTGTCTTTTTTCGGCGGAAGATTCACGAGCGCCGGGCACAACGAGTCCAACCGACAGACCCAACCAACGATGTATCCGTCCCATCCACTCCGCATCACGACGTGCCAAATAATCGTTGACTGTCACCAAATGGACGCCTTTGCCGGAGATGCCATTGAGGTATGCAGGCAAAGTTGACACCAGTGTCTTGCCTTCGCCAGTTTTCATTTCTGCTACCCAGCCAAAGTGAAGTGCCGCACCGCCCATGAGCTGCATGTCGTAATGCCGCTGTCCGATCACTCGAGTAGCAGCCTCGCGTACAACCGCGAAAGCCTCGACAAGTAAATCGTTGAGATCCTCGCCCTGTTCTATTCGAGACATGAACTCGGCCGTTTTGCCCTTTAATGCATCGTCGCTCAACGCGGACATGACAGAGGCCTGGGCGTTGATGTCAGGAAGCAGACCATGCAGCGCCTTGACGCGCTTGCCGTCGCCGGCTCTGAGGACTCGATCAAGAATTGCCATATGGCTTGACATTGTATCGGCGTCAACTCTCTGAGCCAGTTCCGCCATGTGGGTCCTCGGCGATAGGATTATTTCTTATGCCACAACGCACTGTCGACACTGTCATATTTGACCTCGGCGGTGTCATTATGAGTAACGGAAAACCCTCTGACTTCGCTAGTCGTTTCCCAGAAGCCGACCGAGAGCGTGTTATCGAGATCATCATGGGGCCATATGGCCAAGATAGTGATCACCCTTGGCACCGCGTTGAACGTGGTGAAATCACAATGGAAGAGTGCAGAAGTCTCAACCGTGACGCGATCATCGAGTCTGGCATCATGCCGATTCTCTCAACTATGCAACCACAAGCCCAAGAATCTTCTTCAACTGGTGGGATCAGCTTTAATTTTTCTCTCAGCGAGCCGATGGTGCAACTTATACATGAACTCCGCGACAACGATATTCGTATCGGTGTACTCACCAATAATGTTCGAGAGTTTCGAGAGTGGTGGTGGCCTCTGATGGACTTTGAAACGGTCTTTGACACCGTTGTCGACAGTTCTGAAGTGGGATTGCGCAAACCAAACCCTGCCATCTATCACCTCACGATGGATCGACTCGGAGCAACGCCATCTCGAACCGCATTCTTGGATGACCTGCAACCCAATGTTGATGCAGCAAGCGCACTAGGAATGCACGGCATTCGTGTCGACGATGACCCTAGTGCCGCTATTGCTCAGACTCGTCTGCTTGCGCAACTTTAAGAGACCGATGTCCACGGGTTTTTGCAACTGCCACGCAATAGACATCTAATACGCCAACTTGCCGTAATGCCAAGGCTGCTGCTCGCAATGTTGCACCTGTCGTAATGACATCATCAATAATCACGACACTCATCGTGTTTTGGAGAGCCCGTGCTCGAAATTGGGGATGAACTAAACGCTCCGCACGAGATTTACCGGTTTGAGATTCTGTGTTCACCCTGATCAATAATTCATGACACGGCACACCCAACTCGCGACCGACATGGCGTGCAAGAAGTTCGGCCTGATCAACACCGCGCTTGCGGCGACGTGATCCAACTGTTGGAGCCCATGTCACCATTCCTGCTGTTCCGATGCGTTGTTGAATGTGCACTACTAAGTAGTGACTCAACTCGCGCGCAATGCTCCGCTGGTTGGCGTACTTTAGTCTTAAAATTTTAGATCGAATCTCCCCTTCGTAAATAAAAGGTGCAGTTGCATGACCATTAGAGACGCTATTGTGTCGGGGCGTGCTAGATCCCTCTAAAAATCGACCGTTATCGGATAAGTTTTTCGAACGCATCACACGATGTGCAACTGGACTCGCCTTTTTTGGAATCGGAATCGCATGTTTTGTGCAGGGACGACTTGGACTTGCTCCATGGGACATGCTCCATCAAGGCATCTCCAAGCACTCTCAGATCGAACTCGGCACAGTCATCATCATCGTTGGGCTCAGCCTCTTAGTGCTGTGGATTCCACTTCGCCAACGACCAGGACTTGGCACAATCATGAATGCCCTTGAAATTGGTTTCGTTGAAAACATTGCCGAAGACCTATTGCCCGATACCCGTCTTATGGCGATGCGTATCGCCTACGTCGTTCTTGGAATTATTTTTGTTGCTATTGGTAGTGGTCTCTACATTGGGGCCGAACTTGGCACAGGTCCGCGTGATGGACTTATGGTTGGTTTACATCAACGATTTGGGCTGAGCGTGCGCACTGCACGCACGCTTGTAGAAATAGTTGTGATGCTGATTGGACTATCTCTTGGTGGCCAAATTGGGATTGGCACATTTGCATTTGCCTTTGGGATAGGACCATTAGTGCACGCCACGCTCGGATGGTTCCGAATGCCTGCGAGCCCTAGTACCGGTAGTTCTCCGTCTTAAACGGACCAGTTGGATTCATGTCCATGTAATCTGCTTGCTCGTCGGTGAGTTTGGTCAACTTAACGCCAAGTGCTTCTAAGTGAGCCATCGCAACTTTTTCATCAAGATGCTTTGGTAACACATACACGCCTAGCGGATAATTCTTGGTGTTTTTAAACAACTCAATCTGAGCAATTACTTGATTGCTAAACGAACAGCTCATAACAAAACTTGGATGTCCAGTTGCACATCCAAGGTTGACAAGACGTCCCTCTGCCAGCACGATCACTGCATGACCATCAGGGAATGTCCACAAATCAGTGCCGGGCTTGAGTTCATCACGACTTGCGCCACTGCGTGCCAGACCTGCCATGTCAATTTCGTTGTCGAAGTGGCCAATGTTGCACACGATCGCGTTGTGTTTCATTTTTCCCATGTGCTCAGCCGTAATAATGGCCTCATTGCCAGTAGCTGTTACGAAAATGTCGATGTTGTCAATAACATCTTCAAGCGTGCTTACTTGGTACCCCTCCATCGCTGCCTGCAAAGCATTAATGGGGTCGATCTCGGTTATGACAACTCGTGCTCCTTGACCACGCAAACTTTGTGCACAGCCCTTGCCAACGTCGCCGTAGCCACACACAACTGCTGATTTGCCGGCAATCATGACGTCTGTTGCACGATTGATTGCGTCAATCAGTGAATGTCGACATCCGTAAAGGTTGTCGAACTTGCTCTTTGTCACGCTGTCATTAACGTTGATTGCCGGAAACAAGAGTTCGCCTCTTTCGGCCATCTTGTAAAGGCGCTTTACTCCAGTTGTGGTTTCTTCGGTGACTCCCTTGATTCCTGCCGCCATCGTGGTCCACTTCTTGGGATCCTGCTTCAGTGACCGCTGCAATAAACCAAGCACGATCGCAAGTTCAGGATTTGAAGCAGTTGTCGGATCAGGAACGACACCTGATTTTTCAAACTCCACTCCTTTATGCACCAGCATCGTTGCGTCACCACCATCATCAAGAATCATGTTGGGACCGTTGCCGTCTGGCCACGTCATCATCTGGTCAGTACACCACCAATACTCTTCAAGCGTTTCGCCTTTCCAGGCAAACACTGGTACACCATTTGGCTCTTCCATTGTTCCTTCTGGACCAACAACAATCGCCGCAGCCGCATGGTCTTGCGTAGAAAAAATATTGCAACTTGCCCAGCGCACTTCTGCTCCGAGTTCGACAAGAGTTTCAATAAGAACAGCAGTCTGGATCGTCATGTGCAAAGAACCAGATATCCGAGTTCCGGTGAGTGGCTTTATCGTGCCGTACTCTTTGCGCAACGACCTAAGGCCTGGCATTTCGTGTTCTGCAAGATGGATTTCTTTGCGACCAAATGGCGCAAGGCTGAGATCGGCGACGCGATAATCACGACGGGTGGCAAATGTTGACATATGAACTCCTTTGACGTACATGGAATCGAGGCGTGCAAAACACACTTCAACTGTGAGACGTCGGGCTGGGGCCTACTGGCTCCGATCGAGTCAGCCCGAACAAGGGTCAATGATAACTGACAAATTAGCCAAAGGTGGGTTTTAGTCCACCCGATGCGACAAGTCCCATTATGCGGTCGTTTTCGGCAGCGTTTACTGTCTCGGCTTCGTTGATCAACATCACCGGAATTCCGTCACGCACCGAATACCGCAGATGCAGTCGCGGGTTATACAAAAAAGATTCAGCCTCTAGATAATACAAAGCGCCTTTGTCTTGAGGACAGGCAAGGATGTCGAGGAGTGCGCGGTCAATACTCATACGAACATCTTAGGCGGTAATCAGCGTCAGCACCTCTGCCACGCGCTCGTCACACTCATCTCGGGTTGGTGCTTCAAGATTGAGGCGTAAAAGGGGTTCCGTATTGGACGGCCGCAG
>CANLAH010000108.1 GCA_947488685.1 Acidimicrobiaceae bacterium
TGCGTTGTGCACGGTGTTGGCGATGGATGCGGGCACCCAAGGGGCACATGGACTCGAGGCAGATGTCGTCATTGCTGACCCACCATATGACTTTGACCAGTGGGATCGCTTGCTCGCTGGCATTTGCGCACCCATTGTGGTGGCCGAGTCAAACCGTGCCATTGTTGCCCCAGAGGGCTGGGAAGCCACTCGGGAACGCCGTTACGGACGCACAGTCGTGACATTTTTGTGTCGCACACCCGCCATAACAGGTACGGTAAACGGCGTATGAGTGCCGTTTTATATCCCGGAAGTTTTGATCCGTTCCACTTGGGACATCTGGACGTGGTTGATCAGGCAACAAAATTATTTGGGGAGGTCGTCATTGGGGTGATGCACAATCCTGAGAAATCTTCTGCCAGTTTCAGTGTTGAGCAGCGAATTGCAATGATCGAATCTTCAGTGAGTCATCTCAGTTCAGTGACGGTGCGATCATTTGCAGGACTTGCAGTTGATGCAGCAATTTCGTGTCAAGCGCTCTGCATCGTCAAAGGGCTACGCACGATGTCTGATTTTGAGGTCGAACAACAGATGGCCCAAACTAATTTCACGGTGTCTGGGGTGCGAACGGTCTACGTGCCCTGTTCGCCTGCTTTTGGTTTTATTAGCAGTCGTTTTATTCGTGAGATCGCTCACTATGGTGGCGATACGTCAGCAATGGTGCCTAGCGAGGTTGCAACTGTTCTGCGCAATACATATCCCCAACGGAGTAAAAAATGAGAGACGACAATTTTGAAGATTCTGTTGATGCAACATTTCCTCAACCCGTGCAAGCGCAAGCTCGACTGGGCGATAGCGAGATTCTCTTGCGACGCACAATGGACGTCATCGTCACTGCTCCGAATATGCCACTGTCGAGTACTCCGCGATTAGATCGTGACGAAATCATCGAGTTACTCGAAGATGCTCTTAGTCGTCTACCTGAAGAAATCCGTCAGGCCAGATGGATGCTCAAGGAGCGCGAAGAGTTTCTAGAAAAAACAAAGCGGGAAGCAGATGAACTTCTTGGTGCCGCTCGTCAACAAGCAGAGCGCTTGGTGCAGCGAACCGAAGTTGTGCGTGCAGCAGAGGCTCGTGCTCAACAAGTGATCGATGCTGCAGATGCAGAGTCACGGCGCCAGCGCAATGAGACGGAAGATTTTCTTGACCAGCGTTTAGGAAGTTTTGAAATTTTGCTAGACCGTCTCACCAAGACGGTCGCCAATGGTCGCCAACGATTGACTATCGGAATACAAAATGCTCCTGAGCAAGCAGAACCCACAACTGGAGTCGAGGATGCAGGCGTCACAGGATTTTTCGATCAAGATCGATCGTAAACAGAAAAGTTGCAACTGATGGCTACGCCACTTCTCGTAAATATTGTCGAACTTCTGCGGCGTCCCGGAACAATCAAGGACATCGAAGTAGTAATTGCAGTCGCAGACTTTGATTTTGCTGACGAGCGCATAATCGATGTGGCGGTTCCGGTGACTGTGCATCTTGAGTCACTCGCCAATGGGGTGGCCGTGTCGGGCAACGCACAAGCCCAGTGGCACGGCACGTGCAGGCGGTGTCTGAAGTCCATCGAGACAGCGCTCACGGTTGACTTTTCCGAGATGTATCAATTGGTTCTCGAAGACCCCGACGCCTTTGCGATCGAACAAGACCAAGTGTCGCTTTTGCCCATGGTTCGAGAGAACATCTTGCTTGCTGTTCCGCTGGCGCCTACATGCCGCGACGATTGCCCTGGGCTTTGTGGTCAATGTGGGGCCGACCTCTCAGAGGCATCCTGCTCATGCACTGCTGACGTGACGGACCCTCGCTGGGCGGTTTTGGACACCCTGAGAGAGAACTTGACCAAAGATTCCTGAGAAGCGTCAGTAATTGTCTCATCCCGATAACATCAAGGCTCCAGAGGGACGCAAGTCCCGTTCACAACAGTGGTACGCAAGTCCCGCACTAATTAAGGAAGACCACCGTGGCCGTTCCCAAAAGAAAAACCTCAAAACGCAAAACTCGCGCCCGTCGCGACTTGACCAAAGATTCCTGAGAAGCGTCAGTAATTGTCTCATCCCGATAACATCAAGGCTCCAGAGGGACGCAAGTCCCGTTCACATCATGTGGTTCGCAAGTCCCGCACTAATTAAGGAAGACCACCGTGGCCGTTCCCAAAAGAAAAACCTCAAAACGCAAAACTCGCGCCCGTCGCGCAAGTAACTGGCGTCTTGACGCACCTGCTCGCAGCACATGCCCTCGTTGTGGCGTTGCCAAGATTCCTCACACCGTTTGCCCAACATGTGGCTGGTATAAAAACCGTGTTGCAGTCGCTGTTGCAGGCGAATAACTCAACGGTAGTTGACGAGTAGTTCACAAGATGTTGCCCATTGCCGTCGATGCAATGGGAGGCGATAACGCCCCGCATGCGATTCTTGCCGGCGCATTGCAAGCTGCTGATCTAGGAATCCCCATCGCTCTTGTCGGACCCGCTGACCTAGAAGGCATTAATCAACTGCAACTCATTGTTGCCACGGAAGTCATTGAAATGCACGAAGACGCGGCGTCGTCTGTGCGTCGTAAAAAAGACAGCACGTTGGTTGTCGCCGCCAACGCAGTGCGCGAAGGTAAAGCCAGTGCAATGATCTCGGCCGGAAACACAGGCGCCACTATGGCGAGTGCTTTATTACGCATGGGACGCATTGCTGGTGTTCATCGTCCAGCAATTGCCACAGCCATTCCGGTGCCTGGCTCAACTCCCTGCGTGCTGATTGACTCGGGGGCAAACGCAGAAGTTCTGGCAGAGTGGCTCGTGCAATTTGCCCATATGGGAACCGTGTATTCACGACGACGTTTCGGAGTTCAAACCCCACGTGTTGGTCTGTTGTCGATCGGAGAAGAGCCTGGCAAAGGCGACACCTTGCGCAAAGAAGCGTACGAACTGCTGAGCAAGGCTGCTGGCCTTAATTTTATTGGCAATGTTGAGGGTCGAGACATGATGACCGGTGTCGTTGATGTTGTGGTGACAGACGGATTCACCGGAAACGTTGCTCTTAAAACGATTGAAGGAACAATCAAGACAGTAGTGAAATCATTGTTCAACGCATTTGCATCAACTCCCGAAAACCAGGCTCATGCCGATGCATTAATGCCAGCATTATTGCCTATGTACGAGGTATTCGATCCCGACACTTATGGCGGCGCTATTTTGCTCGGAGTCAATGGTGTGTGCATCATTTCTCATGGTTCAAGCAGTGCTCGAGCCATTCTTAACGGAATCAAGTGCGCCCAAGAGATGGTCGAAGTCGCAATGGTCGAAGAGATTCGCGTGGCTATTGCTGCGACTACGCTAGACATCTAAAGGGGGACACCATGTCTGCAACACTGCCCGACAGGGCAACTATTTCTGTAACCGTCACTGCATGCCTTGCAGCAGTTCTTGAGGTTGATGCAAATTCAATCTCAGAGGCACAACTCTTCAAAGAAGACCTCAACGCTGACTCATTGCATCTTGTCGAATTTTCCTACGAAATTGAGCGCATTTTTAGCGAGATGACAGGTGACTTCACTGTTGATGACGATGATCTCGCCGAACTCAAAACAGTGGGTGACACCATTGATTATGTGTACGCCGCTTTGCGTAAGTAGTTCTGGTCGAGCGCATGAAACCTGACGAAGTCCACGATGATGCACTGCTCGCATTGAGTGCATCTATTGGACATGCGTTTTCAGACATCTCATTGCTGCGTACTGCCCTCGTGCATCGCTCATGGTTGGCAGAAACTCAAGAGACAATCTCAAACGAGCGACTTGAGTTTCTGGGAGATGCGGTGCTTGGGTGGGCGATTGCCGATATTGCATACCATCGCCTTGATGACAGCGCAGAAGGCAAGTTGTCGGACTTGCGTCAAGCGGTGGTCAACGCCATCGCGCTTGCAGATGTTGCGCGTTCACTCGATCTAGGCGCATATCTCTTGCTTGGCAGAGGTGAAGACAGCGCCGGAGGCCGAAATAAAACTTCTATTTTATCTGATTGTTTCGAGGCGGTTATTGGAGCGGTGTATCTCGATGCAGGCGCAGAGGCAGCCTCACTTTTCGTGCGCAGACATTTGCTCGAACGCATCGAAGAGGTCATTCCCAATCTTGATGCGTTCGACCATAAAACACGTTTGCAAGAAATAACGGCGCGTCGATCTCTCGGTGCGCCGATCTATCAAACATCTGGCGTTGGTCCTGACCACGACAAAGTTTTTACATCGGTTGTTGTAATCGACGGCGCGTCGGCAGGCGCCGGAACAGGGAAGAATAAAAAAAGTGCTGAGCAAGAAGCAGCGCGACATGCATTCGTAGATCTGACGGCTCAGCCGGGGGCGTAACAATGCCCGAACTCCCAGAGGTCGAAACAGTGCGACGGGGGATCGAAGCCTTGGCTGTCGGTCGGCATATCTCTTGTGTCGAAGTTGGTCGGGAGCGATCAGTACGTCGCGTTGGTCGAGATGCGGTCATTCATGGTTTGACCGACACCACCATTGTGGATGCGCGTCGGCGGGGGAAATATTTACTTTTCTCTCTTGATACTGGCGATGCCATGATGATTCATTTGCGCATGAGCGGTCGGGTGCTGATCGATGAGCCACATGTGGCACGGCCATTACACACCCATGTGGTGCTGCACCTTGACCAAACGCCATCTCATCCGCAGCATGAGTTGCGTTTTGTTGATCCGCGCACATTTGGAGAAGTCGTCGTCTACGACCCTCATGATGAATCTGGGGTTTTGCCAGAGTTAACACGCATGGGGGTGGACCCAATCTGTGACAAGTTTGATGCAGGTGTCCTTGAGAACGCATTGCGGGGTCGCAGAGGTGCTCTCAAGCCCCTGCTGTTGAATCAATCAGTCGTGGCAGGAATAGGCAATATTTATGCCGACGAAATCTTGCATCGTGCCAAGTTGCGCTGGGATCGGCCCGCTGACACATTGACGAAGCGCCAAATCGGGTTACTCGCCGACGCAGTGACGGATATTTTGCAGACCGCAATTACTGCCGGGGGCTCAACGCTCACCGACACGCAATACGTCGACGTGGATGGGCAGGTGGGGTCATTTCAAGATCAACACAGGGTCTACGGCCATGGTGGCGAGATCTGTCAAACATGCGGTATCGGCAGGATTCGGCGAGTCATGGCAGCAGGTAGGTCAACGTGTTTTTGCCCTCGCTGCCAGCGCTGAGACATTGCACTGGTCATCGTTATTTATCCACAGGCACGACAAATCACTCTTGGAGGCGGTTTGTCTATTACTGTCAGAGTGCTGTGTTTTTGAAGTCACTTACTCTCAAAGGTTTTAAATCCTTCGCAGACACAACAGTGCTTGAGATGGAGCCTGGCGTCACCGTTGTTGTCGGTCCCAATGGCTCTGGCAAGTCCAATGTTGTTGATGCCATTGCGTGGGTGCTTGGTGCGCAGGCACCGAGCGCGGTACGAAGTCAGAAAATGGAAGACGTCATCTTCAACGGAACATCAAAGAGATCCGCGCTTGGACGTGCCGAGGTGTTGCTCACGATTGATAACTCGGCAGGTCTTCTGCCAATTGATTTCACCGAAGTAACGATTGGGCGAACTCTTTTTCGCAACGGCGAAAGTGAGTATGCGCTCAACGGTGTTGAATGTCGTCTTCTTGATGTTCAGGATCTGTTGTCTGATGCCGGAGTCGGGCGTCAACAACATGTCATTGTCAGCCAGGGCCAAATCGATGCCGTCTTAAATGCACGACCAGAAGACCGTCGCGCAATCATCGAAGAAGCGGCTGGTGTTTTAAAATATCGCAAGCGTAAAGAAAGAGCAGAACGTCGTCTTGACGGCACAGAAGCAAATCTCTTGCGCGTGCAAGATCTCATCCGAGAAGTACGCCGGCAACTGCGTCCTCTTGAACGACAAGCAGATGCAGCGCGGCGTCACGGTCAGATCGTGTCGGAATTGCGCGAACTACGTCTTTACTTGTCAGGCCGTGAAATCGCCGGTTTGCGGACGCGACTTCTTGCCTTAGCAACAGAAAAAAATGAGAGCGGTTCAAAAGAACAAGAAATCCGTCGTCAACTTTCTGCACTTGACACCACCGTGATGAGTTGCGAAGCAGAACTTTCTGCGCGCGGAGACAGCGGCGTGAGTGACGAACTCGTCAAGGTCGAGCAATTGCGTGAACGGGCCCGCGGACTATCAGCGGTATTGGCAGAACGTCAACGCTCAATGGAGCGAGACCAATTGTCGCTAATGGCTCAAGATGTTGTTGCAGCACTCGAATCAGAAGCCTCGCGATTGCGCACCGAACTAAACGAGGTAGAGACTGGATTATCCGCTGCACTCCCCGAAAGTGAAGCACTTCGAATTGAAGAAGAAGAGTTTGCAGCGCACCGCTCCGGAACAAATGATGAATCACAAATACCCAGCACCACAACGACGGCTGCATCCGCTGCAGCCGAGGTAAGAGGTGAGTTGCGAACAGTTCGAAATACTGTCGAACTCGGATTGGGTGAGATTCATAGACTTTCCACTCGTCTCGAGCAACTTGCGTCTCGAGAAGAACAATTAGTCGCCGACAGTGAACGGCTCCAGCAAGAACTTGCAGAAGCCGAAGCAGTGGTTGACCCACTGCGGGCAGGTGTAAAAAATGCTGAGGAGCGTCTTTCCCAAGCAGAACTTGGACTCGATCGTGCCCAAGTTGCACGCACCGACGCAGAGACTCGTAGCGCGCACCTTGAAGCGCGACTCGATGCGATGAAGTCTGCGGCCGCACCGACGAGGGCGCGACATGCAGCACAGCAACTTGCCAACACACAAGGCGTGACTGGTGCGCTCATCGATCTTGTAGAGGTAGACGCTGGCTGGGATGCTGCAGTCAAGGCTGCACTTGGAGAATTGGTCGCAACTGTTGTGGTATCTGATGCAGCCGCT
>CANLAH010000109.1 GCA_947488685.1 Acidimicrobiaceae bacterium
GCTCACGTTCGCGACCAATCATGGGGTCGAGTTTTCGTTCGCGAGCGAGTTGGGTGAGATTGCGTCCGAACTGATCGAGAATTTGGCTGCCGCCTTTTTCTCCTGGTTCGTCTTTGCTGCCACCAGCGCCGGCAGGCTGCGAATCTGATTTGCCAGCAGGGCCCTGGTATCCGGACAACAGTTGAATTACTTGTTGACGCACACGAGCGAGGTCTGCTCCGAGTTTGACCAATACTTGAGCGGCAACGCCTTCGCCTTCGCGAATGAGTCCAAGCAGAATGTGCTCGGTGCCGATGTAGTTGTGTCCGAGTTGCAACGCTTCGCGCAATGACAGCTCAAGAACTTTTTTAGCACGAGGCGTAAACGGAATATGTCCGGATGGCGATGATCCACCTTGTCCAATGATTTCTTCTACCTGCGCACGCACTGCCTCGAGTGAAATGCCAAGAGATTCGAGTGCCTTGGCAGCGACGCCTTCACCTTCGTGAATGAGTCCAAGCAAAATGTGCTCGGTGCCGATGTAGGAGTGATTAAGAAGACGGGCTTCTTCTTGGGCAAGAACTACTACCCGTCGGGCCCTGTCAGTAAAGCGTTCGAACAAGTTGACCACCTTGTCATTGGAATTCGTTGATGATCACCAAAAAGTAGTGGCGATGGCTCTCATTGTATCGGCACAGTGGGGAAGAGATGTATCCTGATGCCGTATCCTGACGGTGTGACTTCTTCCCCACTTCTTGCTCTTCGGGAGATGAATGCCGACCGCGAGCGGGTGGAAGTGGCGTTGCGGGAGGCCGTGCATACCCCCGATGCGTATTTGTCAGAGATTGCCTCGCACCTCATATCTGCTGGCGGAAAGCGTCTGCGCCCCGTTCTGTCAATCGTGGCGTCTCAAGTAATGGACGATAGCGAGGTCGCTGAGGATGCCGTTCAGGGCGGAATTTCTTGTGAATTGGTGCATTTGGGTTCGCTGTATCACGACGATGTAATGGATGAGTCCACAACACGCCGCGGTGTCGAAACCGTCAACGCCAAATGGGGCAATCTGCAAGCAATCCTGGCAGGTGACTTTTTGCTGGCGCGCGCTTCTGAGATTGCTGCATCGTTAGGCAACGAAGTAGCCGGATTATTGGCACGCACTATTGGTCGGTTGTGTGAAGGCCAGATCGAAGAACTTCGCCATACATACAACATCGCGCGTCCTGTCGACTCGTATCTGAATTCAATTGAGGGCAAAACTGCATCGCTGTATGCAACTGCTGCGCGTATTGGTGGACTTGTGTCGGGATATGACCGTCACATAGTTGACGCATTGACGCAATACGGAGTGGCGTACGGAATGGTGTTTCAGATAGTGGATGACATTTTGGACATCACTGCCACAGATGAAGAACTCGGAAAACCAGCAGGGCACGACATGGTCGAAGGCGTATATACGTTACCGGCGCTTGCAACATTGGCTGCAGGCGGACCAGCCGCTGCAGAATTGGCAGCGTTGTTAGGAAAACCACTCAACCATGCTGAGTGCGAAAAAGTCCTTGAGATTGTGCGAGCCAATGGTGGTGTCGCGCATGCTGTTGATCGTGCTCGTATGTATGTGGCTCGCGCAGAATCAGCCTGCGATGTATTTCCGGATACAGCAGCATCTCGTGCAATGCGCTCGGCAACTGCGGTGTTGCTGTCGTCTGTTGAGTAATTAGTTCGCTAACACAAATCGAGCGGCATTGAGTCCACTTAATGTGGCTCCTTCTACTTTTGCTCCTTTGAAAGCATCACCAGCAAGTAACAATGTTGCGTCGTCTGTTGACCAAAAATAATCTGGCCACAAAACCTTCGGCGTCGCAAAGCGCCATTTTTTTACTTGTGATTCTGTAATGGTGAGTCCATCAAGATACGGAGCAGCGGATGACACCAAGATCTCGTGTTGTTGTTCGAGCGATGCGTCCCAGTGTGTGCGACTGAACTCTGCGTTGGCGTGCAACGTAAGCGCAGGTGAGCCAGAGATGCCTTTTGCCATGTTGTCTGCGACGAATTGAAAAGTGCTGTCGGGGTTTTGGAGACCACCAGGCGCAGCAATGGGATCTGTCCCCGTGTATGTCAGCAGTAGCGCAATTGTTCTGTCATAGTCCGTGCCACGCAGGGTTTCTGGAAGTTCGACGCCTGCAGTAAATAACAAAGAGTATGACTGCGGTAATGGACACGTTGAAATTAAAACATCACATTGCAATTCAGTGGCATCATCGATCTGCACTGTCCAACCAGAATTCGTTCGAGAAATTGCAAAGACCATTGTGCTGCAACGCACGTCTAGTCCCTGGGCCATGTACTTGGCCACGCTGTTCATTCCGTGTGTGCCGATGTATCGCGGATGCCCATCGTCGGAAGCAAAACCACGGCACCATTCATGAACAATGTCGTCGTGTGTCCACTCATGCACTATCGCTGCAAAGTCATCAGATCGAACTGTAAAAAATTGTGCACCATGGTCGACAATGGCATCACCAATGCGTCGAGTGGCCATGCGCCCACCCACAGATCTTCCCTTATCAAGAACAATGACGCTGTGACCCGCGTGAGACAAGGCTCGTGCCGCGGTGAGTCCGGCGATTCCGGCACCGACTATCACTACGCGCTTTTTTGTCATTGAGCGAACGTTAGAGACGGTGAGTTGAACACACGGAAATCACGATCTATCGCAATTCGTGAACGCGCAAAATTAGTTCTCGAGACCATGTGTCGAGTTGGCGACCACTGATGTGTTCGGTGATCTGGATGGCCTGCGAGGAGTCTTCTAACATTTGGCTCCAGCGGATGTATCCGCCCATAATGCCAACAAGACGGTCACCGACTTCTTCTGCGTGAATGACGATTTTTGCTTCTTTGTTGATGAGGTCGCGAAGTTCTGTGTAGAACACACGGAGCCATGCATCAAGGTCGTCTGCTCCGCTGAGTGGACGATGACGAAATGGCATATGCAGTTCGTCGTAGGCGTGAAGGTTATGTGGCGCAGCAATGATTGAAACGACGAAGTCGAAATGATTTTCTCTTAACCAGATGATTTCTTCTTGACGGCGAACGCGACGGTGATTGTCTCCGTAGCCACCTGGACGCTCGCAAATGGCGACACGATCTTTGATGATCCACGTAAAGTTTCGAGGCGTAATACCTAAGGCCCATTTTCCACGCAATTTCGGGGGCATTCGGTTCTCCTGGTGATTCTGTTGGCTAGATGAAATGTATTTGTTCTGGCATTGCCGTGGCGAGCAGACGAATCTGCCACCACGCACGAAACAATCTACCGTACAGAACCCAATACAAGACGCTGTTTGCTCCGACGAATTTCACGGCCACCACCGATATCACACGCCAGGCGCGCTCCACTAGCGACCATGAGCACTCGTTCGATAGTGGCTTGATCAGGAGGATACGGGTGACTGAGCCACGTGCGCAGTGCGCGTCGTGCGAGGGCAATTGGTGCCGCGGTGAGGGCTACAGCATCGGTTGGATCAAGTGCAGCCGCAAGAATGTCAAGCAGTTCGTTGTCGTCGCGCATGACATTGGCTGCACGCGTGAGGATGGGCACAAGATCACGTTGCGACATCGTGTTCATTGCAGGCAAGAGATTGTGACGAATATTATTGCGGAGATAACTGGTGTCGTCATTGGTGTGATCATGCACCACCGAGATGTCAAGTTCGGCGCAGAGCGCGTGCGTATCGGTGCGGCGAAGCTGTAGAAGCGGCCGACAAATACCCGGTGTCATAGCTGAGAGTCCTTGTGTGGCGGCTCCGCGCATCAGGTTGATGAGCATTGTCTCGGCCTGATCATCAGCAGTATGTCCGGTCATGATGTCAGATGGCAAGACGCCGTATCGGGCAGAGCGAGCGCGGGCTTCAAGGTTGGCGCCATGCTCAACGTTGACACGATGTGTCACCACCTCGACGCCGAGTTGTTGTGCAAGTGATGAAACGAGTTCTACATCGGTATCTGAATCATCTCGCAACGAATGATTGACATGGTGAGCGGTGACGTGGAGACCGTGTTTAACGGCGAGCACCATCAATGCCATCGAGTCTGCTCCACCCGAAACTGCACATGACACAGGTGTTGCGCTGGGTGGAAATGTGCACTGGGCTAGAAGTTCAGCGATGAGTTGAGACATCGTGTGTCATGACCCATCTGACAAGCTATTGCTGTTTGCGTTGACGACGACTGGGATAACGCGTGGCAGTTACTTTTACTAAGTATCCAATAACGGTTTGCAGAATGGCTCCGACTCCAGCCAAAAGAAGAATTACTCCAAGCCACCAATGCCATACTTCTGCTGCGAACATGTCTTCTATCGTAGCGAATTGATGCTGTTCCCAACGGATCTTTGGGCTTGCATTATGGGTTTATGCAGTCGGGGTCTGAGTCTGGGCAAGTTCAGCGTCTGTATTGTCAAGGGCGATGACAAACCGTTCAAATAAGTCAGCAACTTGGATACGTTCGTCGGGGCTGTATTCCGCCAGGATGTGTGACAATACGGTGAGACGACGAGATGCAATGTCAGCATGGCGATCTCGGCCGACTTGAGTGACACGAACTTTCACCACTCGGCCATCACCGTCATGAACAACTCGCTCCGCTAAACCATCTGGGATGAGTCGTTGGATTGCGCGCGTCGCAGTGCTGGGGTCAATATGCAAGGCCGTGGCAAGATCACACATGCGCCACTCGTCTTGTTGGACTAACAGATCAAGAGTGTCTACTTGTCCAGGCTCAAGCGCGTCAGGTCCACTTCCAAAAATACGGTCTCGGATTGCACTAGCAGCAGCACCGCGTCGAATATCTCGCCACGCTCTGCCGATACGAACGGCAAGTTGGTGTTCGTTGTTCACCGTGAGATCAACGGGTGATTTCTTCGTTTTGAGCACACGGCTAGGGTACCTAGTATGAGCGACGATGCGCACAAAATAACTACTCCGCTTGAGGTGCTCGGGGTCATGGCCAGCCAAAACGTGATGCTGACACCCACGCTGAGACACATTGAGATGTACACGATGAAGGGATTATTGTCAGCGCTTTGGCACGAACCGACAACAGATCTTTTTTCTGCAGGAGTTGTGGCTTGTGGTGGTGCAATGGGTGGACTACTCGGACCAGGTGAAGGTCTGTATCACGAACTGGGTCAAATATTGTCAGCGCGTGGTGTGCCGACTCTGCGAGTGAGTTATCGGCGACCTAACGACATGGACGCATGTTGTGTAGATGTTGCTGCTGCCGTGCAGTTACTTGTGGGAAGTGGCGTCGAACGCGTGGTGATCATGGGGCATAGTTTCGGAGGAGCGGTTGCTGTGCGCGTCGCAGTGGCATTGCCTGACATAGTGGCCGGAGTCGTTACATTTTCTACTCAGTCGGCCGGATGTGAAATTGCAGGCGGACTCAATGGACGCCCACTTCTTTTGTTCCATGGCGACAAGGATGAAATCTTGCCAGTCGAGGCAAGCGAAGTCGTGAAGGCAATTGCTGGGCATGGAGATCTGCACATCATGAGCAGCGATGGACACCTTTTGTCACATAGCCAGCAGGCGATGCTGGATGTTTTGCTCCCCTGGTTGGACGAGGTTCTTGCGTTACATCCCGAGTGATTCTGAGCGCGCTCAAAAGGTGCTAAAAATAGGACTACACATTCAACGCATTGGGGGAAATCATGAGTGCTCGTCGTTTTTCAAGGGTCGTATCAGGAGTTGCAGTGCTCGCACTTTTTGTGGCGGCGTGTGGCGGTAGTTCATCGTCAACAGACACAAGTGGTTCTTCTGATACAGGGGGTTCTTCTGACAGCACAGTTGCCAGTAGTCCCGCAGACAATGATCTCACTGCAACAATGACAGTCGGACTTGATGCCGAGCCATCAAGCCTTGATCCAGCGGGTGACTCATTGAGTTTGGCAAATGGTTCTGTGTATGACGGAATATTTGAAGCGCTGATGGTGGGTGACTACACCGAAGCGCCTACTCCCTGGTTGGCCAAGACCGTCACCGAGTCGGCAGATCGCTTGTCATGGACGCTCGTCGTGCAAGATGGTGTCACATTTCATGACGGCACACCGTTTGATGCCGCCGCCGTCAAATTTAATCTTGAGCGCCAACGCGTCTCGCCGTATAACGGTTCTGGACTAAAGAACATCACTGCTGTTGATGTTGTTGACCCAATGACAGTTAAAATTACATTGGCAGTTGCCTGGACGGCATTTCCAAATGTGTTATCTGGCATTAATGGCGTCATGGTTTCGCCAGCGTCTGCTGCAGATCCAGAAAAGGTAAAGCGCAATCCAGTCGGAACTGGTCCGTTCACATTTACAGAATGGATTCCTGCCGATCACATCTTGCTTACTCGTAACGATACGTATTGGGGCGAGAACAAAGCTCAATTGGCCTCGCTGACATATAAATTCGTGACGGATGAAACTGCTCGATTGACTGCCCTTATTGCAGGCGATCTTGACGCAATGACCACAATCGTCAGTGCAAGTGTCAAAGAAGCAGACTCCAAAGGATTCCAAATCAGTATTCCGCCCGTCAGTGGCTATGGAAATATTCATTTGAATAACAAAAAACCAGGGCTTGATGATGCCAGAGTTCGCCGTGCACTTGAAATGAGTATCGACCGCGATGCGCTTAAAGACGCATTTGATTATTTCGGATACGACACAGAATCTGGCACGCCAATTTCTATGACATCACGTTGGTATTCGGCTCCAGCAACTGCCAACAAGTTTGATCCAGAAGGAGCGAAAGCGTTGCTCGCAGATTACGGCAAGCCCGTCAAGTTCACGATTGAACTGTTGCAGGGTTCACAATCAACGGTTGATGCCTTAGCGGCAATTGTTGACTACTGGAAACAAGTCGGCATTGAGGCCACGGTCAAGATGGTCCCTGACCTCACAACATACGTGGTCAGCGTGAT
>CANLAH010000110.1 GCA_947488685.1 Acidimicrobiaceae bacterium
TCCTCATGAATCAGTTCTTATCTAACAAAATCATCGCCGGCATTGTGGCACTTGCTCTACTCGTAGGAGTAGGCGTACTCATCTCATCTGGAGACACGTCGTCAACAACACGCAATGCAGCTCTCGTTGCGGGAACGCCTTGCACCAAGGTTGGCCAAGTCACCAAGGTCTCTAAGCAAGCAGTTGTGTGTGCTGCTCTGTCACCAAAAAATATTTGGTATCCAGTATTTCAGGAAAAGAAATGGATCTGTGCAAAATTAGGAATCACACGGAAACAAAATGGCATCTTTTCTGTCTGCGGTAAAAACAAATCATCAAAGAAGCGTTGGTTTTTGACAAAACCACTAATGGCGAACAGCAACCCTGGCCTTCCGACAACTGACCAAGATGCTTTCATCAAGTTGAAAAAAAATCCTGAATTGATTGTCGAGACTTCCCCAACAACACCGCTCGCTCTGGCAGTCACAACCGAGACACCTGCAACCGAGACAACTCTGGCAGTTACAACCGTGACAACTCTTGCACCTGCAGTGCCTGCAACATTGTCTCTTGTGACACAACCTTTGGGTGGAGTGAACGCCACAGCGTTAGAAACTCAGCCAGTTGTGCAACTCCTTGATCAAAGAGGTGCCTCTAACTCAACAGCCGGAATCACCATTACGGCTGTCTCTGGTCGCACTGATGTAGCGCTATCGGGCAATACAGCAGTCACAGACGCCACAGGTCGTGCCATCTTTAAAACATTGTCTCTCACAGGAATCATGGGAGACATCACTCTGACATTTACTACTCCAGGTCTTGAAGGCATCACGTCAGACAAATTTGTCTTGGCTGCTGGAGCGGCAACTCAGTTGGTGAACAGTACGACTATTGGCTCTGTGGTGAGTGGCAAAGCCTTTGATCAACAACCTGTCTTGCATTTTGAGGATTCAAGTGCCAACGTCATTGCTGCTTCTGGAACTGATGTCATTGTTACGTCATCATCTCAAGGTCTCAGTGGCGCAACAACCGTGGCCACTAACAAAAAAGGTATTGCTGGGTTCACTGACCTAGCCCTGACACAAGCAGGTGCAACCACTTTGACGTTTACGTCTGGTGAATTGAGCACCACATCAGAGGTCACTGTTGTTGCTGGTGACTACACAACAGTCAAGATCACAACAGAAGCATCCCAAGCAGCCTCAAACAACACTGCGTTTTCACAGTTCCCAGTAGTGCAGCTAGTTGACGCCAACAACAACAAGGTCGCCACTGCAGGCATCACAGTGACTGTAACAATCACTCAATTTCCCACCGCCGACACCGACAAAGTCGCAACGCTGCTCATCAACACAACAGCAACAGACGCTCAAGGTGTCGCCACATTTACTGGTCTTGGCATCGAAGGCTTGATTGGCACATACACCCTTGGCTACACGCCAACAAATGGCGCGACACAAGCATCAGAAAAAACCACAACACTCAGTGCTGGCGTGGCAACACAACTCATAGTGCTTACTAGTCCTGCCGGACCAGTGGGCGACGATGCTGCTGGTACATGGTCTTTGACGCAATCACCCGTGATCGGCTTGCGTGATATCTCGAATAATCCAGTGAGGACAAGTGGCGTGGGAGTAACTGCCACAGTGTCTAAGCAGAATCAAGGTTATGCAGCACAAACAGACACCCAAGGTGAAGCAACCATTCGGGTGATCTTTAGTGGTGACAGTGCCGGCGATCGCACGATTACATATAGCGCACTTGGGTTGCAAACGAACTCGACGACTATTACTTTGCCGCTCTTGACTCCAGTGGCGCAGGCATGGGTGCTGCCAACGGACAAGACAACAACATCTCCAGCATTCATACTGACGCCACCAACGTCAAGCAGTAATGGTGCTTGGGCCTATACAAGCTCTGACAGAACAATCGCAACAGTCACCGCAGGAACGACTACACCTCAA
Source organism: Acidimicrobiaceae bacterium (assembly GCA_947488685.1). GTDB lineage: Bacteria > Actinomycetota > Acidimicrobiia > Acidimicrobiales > Ilumatobacteraceae > UBA2093. The sequence goes on from CANLAH010000110.1 coordinate 1,944, forward strand.
GGCGTTGCCGGCACAACCACCATCACGGCCACTCAAGCAGCCACCGCCAAGTATGCAGACACGACGTCGACTGCCAATCTCGTGATTGTGAATCTATGTGCAAGAGATGGATACTGCTCGGTGGGCGAGACAGGCCCTGGTGGTGGCATCGTGTTCTATGACTTAGGGAGGAGAGATTGGTGGGGACAATACTTAGAAGTAGCTCCAACTAATCTTGGAAGTATGTCGTGGGGTTGCAACGGGATCTTTGACGGGCAACCGGAGACAGGGATCGGTTTCGGAAATACCAATACGGCCGAGATTCTTGATGTCCCGACATCAACTAATGAATCAATAGAAGAGTCAGATTGTGATTTCGCCGCTGGGCGTTTTGCTGCTGGTTATCGAGGAGGGGGATATTCAAATTGGTTCTTGCCATCTAGAGATGAGCTAAACGAATTGTGCAAGTACGCACGCCAGACCAATCAGGCAGAGGGCGGACGTGCGGTTTGTAGTGGAGGGACACTGCGTAGTGGTTTTGAAGCAGGGCCCTATTGGAGTTCTTCTGGGGGAAAATTGAACATGGCTTGGGCTCAGAATTTCAGCAACGGGGATCAGGGCGGCGACAACAGGAGCGGCACCTACTACGTGGTTCCAGTCCGTGCTTTTTGATCTAGCCCTGCTCGGCATATGGCATGAGCGAGTGTCTTCGCCCCCCGAACCGCTGCACACCCTTACTCAACAACCCCGACCAGTACATGTGTTCTACGTGCTCTATTGTGAAGGGGTCTTAGCACTGAGGGAGTTCTCATGAATCAGCTCTTGTCTAACAAAATCATCACCGGCATTGTTGCTCTTGCTCTACTTGTCGGAGTCGGAGTACTCATCTCGTCTAGAGACACGTCGTCAATAACGCGCAATGCTGCTCTCGTTGCTCCAACCGCACCAGATGCAATCGGACTGACGTGCGCAACAGGCGGAACCTGCAAGGTGGGCGACGCAGGCCCTGGTGGTGGCACCGTGTTCTATGTTGCAGACACACCACAAACATGGACTTACTTAGAAGCAGCTCCAACTGATTACCAAGTATCTGGCGAGAGGGCAAGAGTTACATGGGGTGCTGCTGCTGATGTCGCCAACAACTACTCCACAAGTACGGCTAGTGCAGGTCAATGGCGCTTGCCATCCAAAGATGAACTAAATGAATTGTGCAAAATACATTCAAACGGACGAACGGATACCACTCGATGGGCCCATACGCAGAAAGGTTGCACCGGAAGTACATCACCGACTGGTGGTTTTGCCGCTGACTACTATTGGAGTTCTTTAGATTGCTCTTGTACCGTTCTGTCTTCGGGCCAGTATTCCCAGTATTATCCTGCGGCTTGGGCTCAGTATTTCAGCTATGGGACTCAGGGCAAACTCATCAAGGACGACCCCTTCTTCGTGCGTCCAGTGCGGGCTTTTAAATAGAGATGCAGCCCTAACTCGTAAACCCGTGTCGGGTGAGATCGCTCTTCAGTGACAGGTCACTTGGTTCAAGAATTAAGCGAAAGCTTCTACCGTGGTAAAAGTTGAAGTAATTTCGGAAAAATTATGCCATGATCTTCTGGTCCAGCGGGCAATTTGTCAAGCGGCCACCACTGAGCGCCATGGATTGAGGTGAGTGATGCGGCAGAGTCGCCAACGTAGAGCCATCCAATGTTCCAATGCTGATGCGGTATTTCTCCTGCGGTGCGGTGCTGGTGAATGATTGCAGGAGCGTCACCGACTATTTGCACTGCCGCAGCATCGATACCAGTTTCTTCAAGTAATTCTCGTAATGCACCATTCCTGCTTGTTTCGTGTTGGTTGAGATGACCGCCAGGCGTGCTCCAGCCCAAGGTGGAGTGTTGAACGAGGAGTGTGTGGCAATGATCTTGACTCAGTACCCAAGCGGTGGCGCAGATATGTGCGGGTTCTAAGAGTTCTGGTGCGTCAGTATCAAGAAGTTGTAAAAGAGTCTGAGATTCTTGTGTAGGAATCTGTACGGCTATTACTTCTGCTCGCAGTGCTGGCCATTTGCCGGGCAGATCAGGAGTGGGATGAGGGAATCCCATAGGGGTGTTGTGACGTCGTTGTTATTTTTGGTCGCGAATAAACGACATGACTTCTGCTCGTGCAGTTGAGTCTGTGCGATAAATGCCGCGCACTGCGGTGGTGATTGTTCTGGCGCCAGGAGTACGCACGCCACGAATTGACATGCACATATGCTCTGCCTCAACGACCACGAGTACACCAACAGGTTCGAGCATCGAGTTCATTGCATCTGCGATTTGACTTGTCAGAGTTTCTTGCACTTGCAAACGCCGCGCGTATCCCTCTACTAATCGTGCCAGTTTCGAGAGGCCCGTGAACTTGCCCGTTGTTCCGGGAAGATAGGCGATGTGCACAACGCCCGTGAAGGGTAAAAGATGGTGCTCGCACATCGATGTGAAGTTGATATCTCGGACCAACACCATCTCGTCATGTTCGATTTCAAATGTTCGAGTGAGGTGGCTGGCTGGATCTTCTTGGTAGCCCTGCAGCAGTTCGGCCCACATGCGAGCAACTCGAGCAGGCGTGTCAAGGATTCCGTCCCGTGCTGTGTCTTGGCCAAGGGCTTGGAGTAAGTCGCGAACTGCGTCCTCGGCCCGTTCAAGGTCAACCGTCGGATGGGTTGTATGGGATGTAGCACTCATATGGCTCATAGTGTTCTCCAGACTGGCTCTCAGCAGGATTGATGAGAGGACACCATACCAACGGCGATTGAGATAGTGGGTGGGCAGGGTGGAGGAAATCTGAATGTTTCCACTTTCCGTTTTAGTCCCCTATACTAAAAACGTAACCAAACGATAGGAAATAATTAGTCATGCCAACCGGTACCGTAAAATTTTTTAACGACGAAAAGGGATTTGGATTCATCTCCCAAGAAGGCGGAGACGATGTCTTCGTTCACTTCTCCAACATCGAGGGAACCGGTCGTCGGTCTCTCGTAGCTGGCCAGCAAGTCGAGTTCGAACTCGGCCAAGGCCACAAGGGCGTCGAAGCAAATAACGTCCGTCCCCTCTGACGGCGGCGCGCTCAGGCGCGTCACTATGTGTGCTTGTTCGCAACGCACATAACTGAGTAAATAAATAGTGTTATACAGACGGTGCACAAGCGCGTAGTTTTTGTATTTCGAATGCGAGGGAGAAGAAATGTCGGAGATCAACTTCTACACGGCAGGAGCCTCTCTTGCTGCAAAAACATCCTTGGGAGTCGCCGAGTTAGAAATTATTTATCAACTCGAGTGCAGTGGTGAAGTGTTTTACAACTTGCTTGCAGATCGAGTCGGAAATGCTGACGCAGCCGCACTGTTGCGTAAAAATGCAATCGAAGAAAAAGGTCATGCTCGGCGCGTTGCGCGAGCAATTGAAATCAAACTTGGGCATGAGTGGACGCCAACTCCTGATCTAGAAAAGATTCTTGATATTCCGTTACCAGACACCGTTGATGCAGCAATGTTTTTAGCGGTAGTGCAGGGAGAAATAAACGGAGACGCCGGCTATCAGATGTGGGCGGACGCAGAAAGCAACGAAGAAGTTGCTCGATTGTTGCGCCTGAACGGTCGTGAAGAAACTATTCATGCAGGTCGGGCACAGCAAGTTGCTGATATTTTGGCTCGCTGACTTTCAGTGGCTTCACGATGCGTGCTTTAGTTTTTAAAGAACTTGGTCCACTCGAGACAGGTTCTATTCAAGAACTGCCGTCGGTTCCATTGTCTGCGGGACAGGTGCGAGTGCAGGTCACTGCCAGCGGTGTGAATTTTGTTGATTCGCTGATGAGCGAAGGTCGCTACCAGATAAAAGCTCCTGTGCCGTTTATTCCCGGTGGAGAAATCGTTGGTCGTATAAGTGAGATTGCGCCAGATGTGGCCAATGTAAAGATTGGTGATCGGGTTTTTGCTCCTGTGGGTGTCGGTGGGTTTGCCGATGAGGTAGTCACACATGCGCGCCGCGTTTTGGTTCTTCCAGACTCATTGTCAGATGGTCAAGCAGCAACATTTATGCAGAGTTATGCGACTGCATGGTTTGCTTTTACGGTTCGTGTACCCCTTGAAGCAGGCCGCACGATGTTGGTGTTGGGAGCCGGTGGAGGAATCGGGCTAGCCGCTGTCGATGTTGCCCACTCAATGGGGGTGCGAGTTATTGCTGCTGCATCGTCGCCGGAAAAACTTGCGTTGGCGTCCGCTCGAGGGGCTTTTGCCACAATCAATACATCCAACGAAAACACGAAAGAGCGTGCCAAAGAACTATCGGGTGGCGGTGTGGACTATCTCTACGATCCTGTTGGCGGAGAGCTCGGTGAGACATGTTTGCGAGCGTTAGGTGAAGACGGAAACTACATCGTGATCGGATTTGTTGCGGGCATCCCTCGTCTGCCGGCGAATCAAGTGTTATTACGTAATCGCAGGGTCACTGGAGTTGATTGGGGTGCCTGGGTTGGTCGACACCAAGAAGAAAACCAGAAACTCATCCAGGATATTTTGGATGCGATTGGCAACGGAACACTTAACCCAGTTGAGCCAATTGTTTATGCACTTGATGACGCAATACAGGCCATGCGAGATCTGCAAGAGCGCCGAATCGCTGGCAAAGTAGTACTGATTCCATAAGTCCTTATTTACTTGCATGTTCAAGTTCGTATAACGGAACACCTGCACGTCTGCTGAGCCACAATCCTGCGCCGATTTGCTGAAAGTTCGCTGAAAGAAGTTTGCGATACCACGAACCTGTCCGATGATGAATTTCGAAGTCTGTGGCTTTTCGATCAACAACATGTTTTAGATCTGACGTAGTTGGCACCTCAATGTATAAAACGCCATGACATGAAAGAGAGATGTTCTCGATCGCTGCACTCACGCCGGCGTTGGATAAATACTGCAATACGCTGTGGCAGATGACAAGATCGACACTTTTCTTGGGATGCCAA
>CANLAH010000111.1 GCA_947488685.1 Acidimicrobiaceae bacterium
CGACCACCGCGTGTCGGAGTTTTTGATCTAATTGCGAGCGCAATTGCTGATCAGGCCTCTGGCACTGGATAATGAATTCCGGGGATGCCCGATGACAACGCTTGATACCAATCTGGACGTGGTTGAATTCCGGGATAGCCCTGACCAACTCGTGGGGCAGTCTCAGCGTTCCACTCATGATGGATAGGCGGAATTTGGTAATAGCCATTGGCTGCATTTGTTCCGCCATCAACGAGCAGATCATGTCCCGTGATGTAACTCGCGGCATCTGATGCCAAGAACATCACTGGTGCAACAATCTCTTCGAGTTCACCGATTCTGCGCATCGGCGTACGACTGGCAATCCATTTGTCCATCCCCAATGCTTCGAGTGCTGGGCGCACCATCTCTGTGATGATGAATCCGGGAGACACTGCGTTGACACGCACGCCGCGGTCTGCCCATTCGCAACCCAATTGCAGAGTGAGGTTTCGTAATGCTCCCTTGGCTGCCGTGTAGGCGATGATGTTGAGTTCATTTGCTCCGCTACCCATGATGGAGCAGATGTTGACGATTGAACCACTTTTGCGTTCGAGCATGTGCTTGCCACATTCACGCATATACATGAACGCACCGTTCAGGTCGATTGACATGATCCAGTTCCAAGTAGTCATGTCAAAGTTTTCAGGTGAAACTCCGCGCATGTCACTGACACCTGCGTTGTTAATCAAAACATCGATTTTGCCGTGCTCTTTGATTCCGGTTTGTACAACTCGAATCACATCTTCTTCGATTGACACATCGCCAGGGACGACAGTTACTTTTGAGCCCATTGTGCGACAACGATCGGCAACACTATTAAGAAGTTCTGTTGAGCGGGCGGTCAGAATTAAGTCCGCGCCTTCTTTGGCAAACCCTTCTGCGAACCCTTCACCTAATCCGTATGACGCTCCCGTAATAAGAACTGTTTTGCCGCTGAACTGACCCATATATGCACCCCCGTGAGAGGCCATCGTTGTTGATGGCTGACTGATATTTATAGCGCATCAACACCAAAAGACAAGAGTCCGCCTCCTGTCCAACGCAGTATTACTTGACGGAGACGCCTTGCAGTTCGGCTTGGGCGGCAAGGGCCAACCATGATTCTTCGGCCGTGTCCATCTGTATTTGGGCAACAGCGAGTTCGGCACTGAGGCGCGCCAACAGAGCATGGTCTGCACCCGCAGTGGCCACCGACGCGGTGAGGCTTTCGAGTTGCGTTGTTGCATCGGCGAGAGATTTTTCGGCCTGGACAAGAAGGCGACGCAATGTGCTGGCGCTTTTTGCAGTGACGGTCACTCGCGGTGCCGGCGTTGGCACAACATTGGATGATACCGATGCTGCACTACGCACTTTTGTGGATTGCTTTGGTGTCTTGCGTTGATTGAGCCACCCCTGCACACCGCCACGCACGAGAGCGGCATCTCCGGCGCTATCAATGGCGAGTACTTCATTGACAGTTCGATCCAAGAAAATACGATCATGGCTCACGACAACCACAATGCCGGGCCATGTATCGAGATATTCCTCAAGTGCACGAAGAGTGTCAAGATCAAGATCGTTTGTGGGTTCGTCGAGCAACAAGACATTTGGCTGTTCAGCAAGTGTGAGCAACAGTTGCAAGCGCCGGCGTTCGCCACCAGACAACGTAGAGATGGGGGCGAATTGTGCATCACCATCAAACCAGAATTGACGCATCAGATTGTTGTCTTCGACTGATGGCGCGCCTTTGTCGCCAGCAACAGCCTCACGAACCCGTTGATTGAGATTGAGGTCGCGCCCCAACTGGTCGTAGTAGCCAACTTTGACAGTGCGACCCATTTCAATATGGCCAATAGTTGGATGCAATCGTTGAGCAATCAGATCCAGCAGCGTGCTCTTGCCAGCGCCATTTGGTCCAACGATGCCAAGACGATCACCGGGTTCAAGTTCGTGCTCAAATGGTTGCAAGACAAGCGCGCCATTTGGGTTTTGAGATGTTGCGGGCCAACTGAATCCGACGCTATGCAATTGGATTCCTTTTGAGCCCAACCGTTGACTGCCAAGTGACAAGCCAAGTTCTCCGGCACGAGCAGGTGCATCAGCGCGACGAGCGACGATCTCTTTGGCAGCGTCAACTCGTGCTTTTGGTTTTGTTGATCGAGCAGGTGCACCACGACGTAACCATGCGAGTTCGTGCTTGGCAAGGTTTTTGCGAATTTGCTCAGCAGTTGCTGCTTGTTCTTCACGCTCAATACGTCCGGCCAAGTACGCCGCATAGCCAGAACCTGCGTGGCGGTTGGCAGGAATATGCATATACGAGTGTCCGCGATCGATTTCGAGAACTTTGTTGGTGACATGATCGAGTACGTGACGATCATGTGTGACGAGCAAAAGTCCACCCGAGTAATTTGCTAACCATTCTTCAAGATACGAGATTGCATCAAGGTCAAGATGGTTGGTGGGTTCGTCCAAGATGAGCGCTTCCCACTCTGATACCAACAAGGCAGCAAGCGCAACGCGCTTTTTTTGTCCGCCAGAAAGTTCTGCTGTAGAAGCATCGATCAGCCCAGACATTCCGAGGCGATCAAGCATCGCTTCGCCTTGCCAGTCGTGACCAACTGCCTCGCGCACAGTTCCCACGGGAAGAACTGGAAGTTGGGGCAAAACACCAATACGAGCGCCACGCCCTTTGCGCACTACTCCGGCATCTGGTTCGAGGTCACCACTAATGATGCGCAGCAACGTACTTTTGCCGCAACCGTTGAGCCCGACAACCCCGATGCGATCGCCATCGCTAACAGTGATCGATAAATCAGCAAAGAGCGGCCGATTTGGGCGAGAGGCTTTTACGCCTTGGGCATCGATAAGAATCACAGCCTCTTAGGCTACGGCGTTATTGGCGACAAAAGAGATGCACTACGAGGCAGTAAGTGGTTTGGCTAATCGCAGAGTGGACAAAGTATCTGGTGCACTCAGTCCAGCCAGTGCGATCTCAAAATCGGGCAAGGCGTAGACCTCGCCGTCATCGGTAATCATGATGAACCGATCGAACTGAGCAAGAAATGTTCGGTCATGGCTGACGGCAATGACGGTTCCTTCAAAACCATCGAGCGCTTTTTCGAGTGCTTCGGATGACTCGATATCAAGGTTGTCCGTGGGCTCGTCAAGAAGAAGCACATTGTGTCCCTCGAGTTCAAGACACAGGATTTCGAGGCGGGCTTTTTGTCCGCCGGAGAGTGTCGCAAAATCTTGGCGAGAATTGTTTCGTAGTCCATAGCGGGCGAGTGCACCCATGGCTTTTTGTTCATCCACAACGCGATCACGGATGATGTCGATGCATTCGCGGCCGATGAAGTCTGGTCGATCATTGATTTGGGTGAACACCCCAACAGATGTGCGTGGACCAAAGAGAATTGTTCCGTGGTCTGGTTGTTTGTCGCCACTCAGTGCACCAAGTAGATGGCTTTTGCCTGTTCCGTTAGGGCCAATCAAGCCAACGCGCTCGCCGTAATGCACTTCGTCCGAGAAAGGCAAAAAAAGATTTCCCATTGAGAGATTGTCAAACTTGACGACACGGCGAGCAGAGTCGGCACCACGCAGGCGCACATAAATTTGTTGATCAGGTGCTGGCGGTGGTGGTGGACCAGCCGCAACAAATTTTTCCCAGCGCGTTTCTGCACCGTTTGCCTTTGTTGCATTTTTGAAATTTTGAGCAGCGCGTTGCTTCATGATTTTCATGTGATGAAAGAGTCGTCGTTCTTCGTCGTTCCATCGCTTTAGGTCGTCACCCAAGAGTGCTTGACGTTTTTCGCGTGCCTCTGGGTATGTGACATACGAGCCTCCGTGTATCCAGCAGCCAGATCCTTCGATTGCGATAATTTTTGTGGAGACTCGTTCGAGCATTGTGCGGTCGTGACTGACCATCAAGATTGTTGAGCGACACGCTTTGATTTGCTCTTCGAGCCATGCGCGCGTGGGGATGTCAAGGTAGTTATCTGGTTCGTCAAGAAGCAATACATCGACTCCGGATGTGAGCAAGAGATCAAGAACAAGTCGTTTGCGTTCACCGCCCGATAGTTCGCTAATGAGGCGCGTAGAAAAATCAGTGATTGGTGTTTTGACGCTGCGTTGAGCAGCGGCTTGCCACTGCGTTTCAAGTTCGTATCCACCGAGGTCACCCCAATCCGACAATGCGACGGCGTATCCCATTCCATCGTCAGTGCCATTGGCTAATGCGAGTTCAGCTGCGATGAGTGCGTTGCCGGCTACGCGCAATGTTGGGGTGGCGACCTCAAGCAGCATGTGTCGCACTGTGTCGTTTGGTCGTGACATACCAACGTCTTGGGTCATGGCCAACATTGTTCCGTTGACCGTGAACTCTCCGTCATCTTGTGAAAGTTCGCCAGTCAAGATACGCAAAATGGTGCTCTTGCCAACGCCATTTGCACCAACAAGTGCTGCATGTTCTCCTGGAGAGACACCAAAGCCCACGTCAAAGAACAATTGATCAGATCCGGGCGGGGAGTATGCCAGTTCTGAAACGACGATGCTGCTCACACGCTCTATTCTCGCGTCACAATTGCGTGACTCCACTCACGGACAAAGTCTCTAGGCTGAGAGATAGATCGGAGTCATGAAATGAGCGGTGTGTTTTCATCAATGGAATCAGCAGTCCAGGCAATCAGGCCAAGTGACACGTTGGCAGTACCGCTTGGTCCCGGAATCCCTGGTGCTTTTATGCATGCATTGGGAGACCGAAAAGACTTTGTAGATTTGCGCGTATCAGGTGCGCTGTTGCCTGATCTGTATGCAGTGTTTATGGATCCAGCAGTGCATTTTCAGAGTGGATTTTTTGGGCCAGCGGAGCGCTTCTTGCGCGATAGTGGCGCTGACATTGATTTTATCCCCGCAGATTTTCGGCGCTTTGAGCCAGTGCTTGCCCACCTCAAGCCCCGAGTAATGGCGGTGGCAGGAGCAAGTCCTGTTGATGGATATGTGAGTTTGTCGCTGCATGCTGGCGCAACAGCAAACGAGATTGTTTCCGTCATCCGCGATTCAGAGAGAGTTCTCATTGTCGAGGTCAGTCCACATTTTCCGCACACGTACGGAGTGCCTGGCAGATATGAGCATCGCATTGCCATCAGTGACATTGACTTTCTGGTTGAGTCTGATCGACAACCACTTGATCTTGCCGACGCTGTGGCAACAGCAGAAGAGATCATTATCGCGCAACACGCAGTTCGATTCATTCATGATGGATGCACTTTGCAGACCGGAATCGGTGGAATCCCAAGTCAGATTGCCACGCAACTCGCCCTGGGGAGTGGTGGTGATTACGGCATTCATTCCGAGATGTTTACAACTGGTTTAATGCGCGTACATCAATCCGGAAAAGTGACAAATAAAAAGGGAACAGAGTTTGATGGCTTCTCGCTGACAACTTTTGCTGCCGGAACTCCAGAACTCTACGAATGGCTTGACGGCAATCATGATGTGCGCTTTATGCCCGTCAGTGTTGTGAATTCACCTGAACTAATCTCTCGTAATCGCAACATGGTGTCGATTAATGGCGCGATGGCAGTTGATTTATCTGGTCAAGTCATTGCTGACTCCATCAATGGCAAACAATTCTCTGGCATCGGAGGGCACGAGGACTTTGTTGCTGGACCTGGCCTTTCGGCAAATGGTCGAAGTTTGATTTGTCTGCCATCTACAACAACAGTGAATGGACAATTGGTGTCTCGCATCTTGGGCCGACTTCCGGAGGGGAGCATTGTCACAACCCCACGACATCAAGTAGACGTGGTAATTACTGAATATGGAGCAGCGGAGATAGGTGGACTATCAATCGCGCAACGGGCCCATGAACTCGCACGCATTAGTCATCCGATGTTTAGAGATCAGATCTCTTCGACAGCCGATGTATGGCCTACTGATTAGATGGCTTGCTGACTAGCTGGTCTGCTGATTAACTGTTCTCAGCCACGCGAACGAGAAGTTTTCCGTGATGGCCGCCATTTTGCAAGATGTTAAGTGCAGCGGGGAACCTGTCGATGCCTTGTTCGATGTGTTCGCGCATAATGAGTTGACCACTCGCTAGCCATTGAGTGAGTTGTTTCTCGGCGCGTTCGTAGTGCTCGGCAAAATGAAAAACAGCAAACCCTGCCATCGTGGCGTGGCGTTCTGCCAACTTGAGGTAGTTCTTCGGGCCGCGTACATTGTCCATGTCTTGGTACTGCGAGATTGCGCCGCAGATCACGACACGTGTGCCGTCTTTAATGTGCATGAGAACAGCGTCAAGAGTGTCGCCACCGACATTGTCAAAAAATACGTCAACACCATTTGGGGCTAATTCGCCAAGACGAGTCTCAACATTTTCATTTTTGTAATCAATTGCTGCATCAAAGCCCAGTTCGTCAACAAGGAATGCTGTTTTATGAGGGCCGCCTGCGATTCCGATAACACGTGATGCGCCAGAGAGTCTGGCGATTTGTCCAGCAAGTGAGCCAACTGCACCGGCTGCCCCAGACACAACAACTGTGTCACCTTTTTTGACGGCGCCGACATCAACAATTCCGAAATATGAAGTCATTCCAGTGGTGAGACCCAATATACCGACGTAACTATTTGGTGGCACAACACTGACATCAAGTCGACGCAAGGCAACCCCTGGCATGCAAGCGATGCTTTGAGAACACAGCGCTCCAAATACATAATCACCCGCACTGAATCCGTCGTCACGACTCTCGAGTACAACACCAATTCCGAGGGCTGGAACGATATTTCCGATTTTTGAGCCTTGATGGAAGCTCACTTCATTGAATGTGGTGCGAATAAATGCGTCGATTGAAAGAGTGTCAACTTTGACGAGTACTTGACCAATTTCGAGTGGCGCAACGTCTTCGTCG
>CANLAH010000112.1 GCA_947488685.1 Acidimicrobiaceae bacterium
GCATTTTTATCACTGATGTCACCAGAACTTTTGCAGGTACCCCAAGGTCGTGCTGAAGAAATAAGTCTTCAAGCGCTTCGCCTAGGAGCGGCTATGACAGTTCGTGCAATGGAAGTTCTCGGAACAGCACTTATTGACATGCGCCACGCTCCAGACCCAAGATTGTTATTAGAAGTTGCCGTTGTTCGATTGGCATCGCCTGCTCTTGATGACTCGATGGGCACACTCATGACTCGCTTACAAATACTCGAAGACACCGTGCGTGATCTCAAAGAAAATGGCATGACGGCATTACCACCCGCTCCATCTAATCCAACTACAGGCAGAGCGATGGTGGGTGGTCGTGCTCTTGCTCCAGATATCACGGCACCAATTGCTCCGGTCGCTCGTGTTGCTGCAACACCTACAACACCGGCAACACCGGCAGCGCCGTCTACATCGGTTGCACCCGCAGAAATCTGGCCACAAGTGTTGTCGTCGGTCAAACAGATCGTCAAAGCCATTTACAATCCCACCTCAATTGTGGCCGTTGATGGCAATGTTGTCACGATTGCTGCGCCAAATACATCGCATATGGCTAGGTGTAAAGCACATATAGAAGACATAGAAGCTGCCATCAGCAAATTGTGTGGCGCCAAGTACACGGTGCAACTCACTGCAGACGCAACTGCATCACGTGGCATCGAGCGTCCGAGCAAAGAAGCAATCAGAACAATTGTTGATGAAGTCAAAGAAGATCCGTATACCCCAATCGACCCTGCACTACTTATCGAAGGACCTGCAAATATTTCTGTCTCTGTCGATCTGCTGAAAGGTGTTTTCCCCGGCTCAGCAGTTGTTCCAGACGACAAGAAGAAAAAATAGCGATGGCATCTCCGTACACACCTCCGATTCAGACATTGATCGATGAGTTCGGAAAATTACCAGGAGTCGGACCAAGGTCGGCACAACGAATCGCTATGCATATTGTAAAAATGCCACGAGAAGACGTCAACAGACTTGCCCACGCGCTGACTGATGCCAAAGATCGTGTGCGATATTGCGACATGTGTTTTAATTTGTCCGAGTCAGAGAAGTGCAGTATCTGCAGCGATGATCGCCGCGATTCTTCAATCTTGTGTGCAGTTGAAGACTCTCGCGATGTCGTGGCAATCGAACGAACAGGAGAGTTTCGGGGCCGCTACCACGTGCTGCAGGGCGCACTCGATCCATTGCAAGGCATAGGGCCAGAGCAGTTGAAGATCAAAGAAATGTTTCGACGCTTGGCGCCCGAAGGCGTCACCGAAGTAATTGTCTGCACTAATCCCAATACGGAGGGTGAAGTAACTGCGCTCTATCTTGCGCGATTACTCGAACCACTCGGTATCAAAGCCACTCGCATTGCAAGTGGCTTGCCAGTTGGCGGAGACCTCGAATACGCAGACGAGATCACACTTGGTCGTGCTCTAGGCAACCGCCGCACTATCGAAATATAAAAAATAACTACAGTGAATGACCGGATTTATTCACAGATATTTTTTGCGCATGATAGATACCAGAATGACTACTGACCGAATACGCGACTACACATGTAAGTGCAAAGGCTGCAACGCTAGATCCACCAAATAACTCAACGGCCATAATTGTGCACGCCAACGGCACATTGGCTGCAGCCCCTAACACTGCAACTGAACCTGCAGTTGCGCCGAGAGCAAGATCAAGCCCAATCAGATCTCCGACCCCTGCGCCTAAAAGAGAACCAATTACAAAGAGTGGGATCACTTCTCCGCCGACAAAACCACTTCCAAGCGTGACCGCTGTTAGCAGTAGTTTAGGAATCCAGTTAGCGGCGTTACTGCCGTTCATTGCATCAACGGCAAGAGGTATCGAGAGTCCTAAGTAGTGACGCCAATGAAATAGCAGCGCGGCTAATGCAACAATTGCGCCACCAATCATTGGTCGCAGCGGATACCACGAGATCGTTCGAGAAAGTATGTCACGCACAAAATGAGTGATGCGTGAGAACAGAGTTGCCACGATGCCGCAAGCAATCCCAAGAACGACAAGCCGTAGACCAAGAGACCATGTCCACTCGTAATTGCCAAGTTGTGGATACAGAGTGCGTTTCACGCCGAGGGCTCGCGCAGTGGCATCACCAATAATGCTTGCAGCGAGTGCCGGAATTAGTGCGTCGTATCGCACGCGACCGATGCGCTGAACCTCAAGTGCAAAAATTGCACCTGCAATTGGCACACCAAAAACAGAGCCAAACCCGCCAGCAACTACAGCAATGAGCAACGTTGATCGATGTTGGTGCAGCACAGAAAATCGTTTTATTACTGGGTCAATGAGTCCGGCGGTGATTTGTAGTGCGGCACCTTCGCGGCCCGCGGAACCACCAAATACATGTGTGATAACACTGCCAGCAAAGACAAGGAGAGGGAGGCGAACAGGGATCCACTCGGAGTGTTCGTGAAGTTGTTCGATGACAAGGTTGCTGCCGCGCTCAAGACCATTGCCTAAATAATGGTACGAAGCACCCACGATAAGACCAGCAATCGGGAGCAGCCACAAAAGCCATGAATGATTTTGGCGACTATCGGTCGCCCAATTTAGTGACGCAATAAATGAAGCAGATGAAATTCCGGCGACAACGCCAATCACACAAGCCAACACCACTGAACGGGCAATGAACCATCCCCGTTCGAGCGATGCCTTTAGCATGACGGAATCAAGTGGCTAGACCGTGCGAAGAATAATTGCGTCGCCTTGTCCGCCACCACCGCAGAGTGCAGCAGCGCCGACACCGCCGCCTCGGCGATGAAGTTCGTGCAAGATCGTGAGCGCCAAACGGTTGCCACTCATGCCAATTGGATGCCCGAGTGCAATTGCTCCGCCATTGACATTGACAATGCTGTCTGTAATGCCCAACTCACGCATTGATGCAATGCCAACGGCTGCAAATGCTTCGTTGAGTTCAAACAGATCAACATCAGAAATTTTCATCCCGGCACGATCGAGGGCTTTCATAATGGAACGACTTGGTTGGTGCAACAACGATGCATTGTCTGGGCCAGCCACCATTCCGTACGACACGATTTCTCCGAGAGGTTTGATACCCCGTGCCTCAGCAGCCTTTTTGGACATCACGACAACAGCAGAACCACCGTCACTGATTTGGCTTGCGTTTGCTGCAGTAATTGTTCCTTCTTTATCAAACGCTGGCTTGAGGCCGCCAAGTGACTCCATCGTGGTGTTGGCGCGCACACCTTCGTCATCTTTGACAATGGTGGGGTCTCCTTTGCGCTGTGCAATCGAAACTGGAATAATTTCATCAGTGAAACGACCCGCAGCAATTGCTTCTGCTGCGCGAACATTGCTCTTCATGGCTGCTTCGTCTTGTTCTTCACGACTAATGCCGCCACTCGTGTAACGCTCAGTACCAAGTCCCATCAAGCAGGCATCAAATGCGCACCAGAGTCCGTCTTTGATGATTGCATCAGAAAGTTCAGTGTTGCCGTAGCGGAATCCGCCACGCGCACCCATTGCTAAATATGGTGCATTCGTCATGCTCTCCATGCCGCCAGCAATAACGATGTCGGCATCACCGGACTGAATCATCTGATTCGCCAAGTAAATAGAGTTCAAACCAGAGAGGCACACTTTGTTGACGTTGATTGACGGAACATTCATCGGGATTCCGGCATTGACGGCTGCTTGTCGCGACGGCACTTGTCCTTGACCTGCCATTAAAACTTGTCCCATGATGACGTGCTCTACTTCGTGTGGTGCAACACCAGCACGCTCAAGTGCTGCCTTGATGGCAAACCCACCAAGTTCGGCTGCACTAAATGACGCAAGCGCGCCACTCATTTTTCCGATCGGAGTCCGTGCTCCTGCGACGATGTATGAACCGGCCATGTGAGTCTCCATGAGTTATGGCGTCTCAATTCGAAACGCAAGACCCTTTAGCGTAGGGGACACTGAGGCTTTTTTGGGTATCGTCAGCAGGTATGGACCGTATTCGTGAAGCCATCCTGAATGGCGCAACCCCAGACCAATTGGCCGCTATCGCTCTCCCTGACAAATACAGGGCAGCACACGTACTCAAAGCCGAGCAGGAGATGTTCACTGGCATGGCCAGCAACGACAAAGATCCTCGACGCAGTGTGCATGTGGGCGATGTCCCTACTCCTGAGCTTGCCCCTGACGAAGCAGTGGTGGCAGTCATGGCGTCGTCAATCAACTTCAACACCGTGTGGACATCAATTTTTGAACCCATCAGCACCTTTGGTCCTTTAGCGCGGCTCGGTCGTGAGAGTGAATGGTCAAAGCGCCACGATCGCGACTATCAAGTCATTGGCAGTGATGCCTCGGGTGTTGTATTGCGAGTCGGAAGTGCAGTTCGTAACTGGAAACCAGGCGACAAAGTAACCGTGCATTGCAATCATGTCGATGACCAAGACCCATCATCGCATGACGATTCCATGATGGGGTCGAATCAACGTATTTGGGGATACGAAACAAACTTTGGTGGTCTTGCAGATCTGTGCATTGTCAAAGCCAATCAACTCATGCCAAAGCCAACTCACCTCTCATGGGAAGAAGCAGCGGTTAATGCGTTATGCAATAGCACGAGTTATCGCATGTTGGTGTCGCGCAATGGCGCCAACATGAAACAAGGTGATGTCGTGTTGATCTGGGGTGCAACTGGTGGCATCGGCGCATATGCAGTGCAATATGTTTTAAATGGTGGCGGCATTCCGGTCGGAGTCGTCAGTTCCCCCGAAAAAGCGCAAATTTTACGCAACATGGGTTGCGAGGCAGTGATCGATCGCAGTGCAGCAAACTATAAGTTCTGGAACGATGACAACACGCATAACGAGTCAGAATGGCGTCGATTAGGAAAAGACATTCGCGAACTTGTCGGTGAAGACCCAGACATTGTGTTCGAGCATCCAGGCCGTTCCACATTTGGAGCATCGATGTATGTCGTCAAGCGCGGTGGTGTTGTTGTGACATGCGCAGCAACAAGTGGTTTCATGCTTGAGTTTGATAACCGCTTCTTTTGGATGCGTCTCAAGCGACTCATCGGCAGTCACTTTGCTAACTACCGCGAAGCATGGGATGCCAACCGCTTGGTGAGTAAAGGCATGATTCATCCTGTGTTATCACGTGTTTTTACACTTGAAAATGTGGGCGAGGCCGCCTACCAAGTTCATCACAACATGCACGAAGGAAAGATTGGTGTGTTGTGTTTGGCGCCGACAGAGGGTCTTGGTATCGACGACCCAGAACTTCGAGCAAAAGTAGGCGAAAAAAATCTGACGTTGTTCCGTCGCTAAATAATTGGAGAATCATATGTTGCTGACAGAAATTGATCACGTTGCAATAGCAGTCACAGATCTTGACGCTGCTATCGACTATTACAAGCGAGCGTTTGGCGCAACAGTAGACCATCGTGAAATTGTTGAGAGTGACGGCGTAGAAGAGGCACTTCTCAAAGTGGCTGAGAGTTATATCCAGTTGCTCACACCGACTCGACCCGATTCACCTGTCGCTAAAGCAATTGAAAAACGCGGAGAAGGGCTGCATCACATCGGATACCGAGTTGCTGACTGCGCAGAAGCACTCGCCGCCATGATCGCAGCGGGAGCCACCCCCATCGACAAAGCACCTCGCCCCGGTAGTCGCGGCACAACGGTTGCATTTATCCACCCCAAAGGTAGCTACGGCACATTAATTGAACTTGTGCAGGAATAGCGCACACATCTTTTGGCATGTGGAGAATTCTGGCATGGACAATCGTTGGTGCTGCCAGTGGGTTAACTAGCAGTCGTCGCATTAAGCAAATCATTGCCACGGAAATATCAAAACACCACACATTTTATTCTGGCAGATTTCATCAGACCCGATTCTTCTCAGCCGCTGTGGTGAGTTCAACAACGCTCATTTACCTTGGTCTTGTCTCTCGCTTCGAAAACAATCTTGATGTTCTAGCGTTTTCATTTTTTGCAAGTGCACTCGTTGTGCACTTCTTTGTTGATCTCGATACTCATTTACTATTGCATCGCGTTAGCACCAAGGCAGCCTTGCTCGGCCTACCAATTATTGTTATTTCAGCGATAGTGCAACATCATGCATCCCGATTACTTGCTGTGCTTATTGGCGCTTTTGTGATGTGGTTTGTGCTTCTCATTCTGGAGCGTCTATCGCGCGGTGGTTTAGGTAAAGGAGATGTCTCGCTGGCACCATTATTAGGAGCATTCATCGGCTACCTCTCCGTGATGCAAGTGTTCATCGCAATCGTCATGTCGTTTGTTATTGCTGGAGTATGCGCCGTAACTGCTCTTGCTCTGCGTCGCATCACAATGCGTTCACATATTGCGTTTGGACCATTTTTGGCTATTGGAACCCAACTCACGGTTTTTGTTGGGGCACCGATTATGCGTTGGTGGCTCGGCTGACTTTCAGTATCGAAACGCCGCACCCCATACCCAGCAACCCTGAGCAGTAATCCCGTCCAGTATGCCCTATGGTGAAGGTACCTTCAGATTTAGGAAGTCCTTATGAACCAGTTCTTATCCAACAAAATCATCACCGGCATTGTTGCTGTTGCTCTACTTGTGGGAGTTGGCGTACTCATCTCCTCTGGAGACACGTCGACAACAACACGCAATGCTGCCCTCGTTGTGGCAACACCTTGCACGAAGCCTGGTCAAGTCACCAAGGTGTCCAAGCAATCAGTTGTGTGTGCTGCTCTGTCACCAAAAAATATTTGGTATCCAATATTTAAAGAAAAGAAATGGATCTGTGCAAAATTAGGAAT
>CANLAH010000113.1 GCA_947488685.1 Acidimicrobiaceae bacterium
AGTATTGGCAAGATCTGCAGCACCTTGCGCTATCAACTGGTCTGCATGCTGTCGGAGTCGCACCTGTTAGTGAGATGTTGCACACGCGGGAGCAGTTGCGCCATCGACTAGAGCAAAAACTTGTGAACGGGATGCAATTCACGTTTCGCAATCCTGAGCGCAGCACAACACCCAGCAACATTATTAATGGTGCTCAGTCCATGATTGTTGCCGCGTTGTCGTACGCGGCAGTTGATAACGATGACACAACTGACGCAGTTGATTACCCGGCTCAGGTTGCGCGATACGCCTGGGCCGATTATCAACAAGTTCTCAAAGACAAATTGACAGTCATCAGTAATCAGTTGCGACATGATGGTCACGCAGCAGTTGTTCTTGCTGACGACAATGCGCTTGTCGATAGAGAAGCTGCTAAGCGCGCAGGTCTTGGTTGGTATGGCAAGAACGCCAATATTTTACTTGAAGGCTCTGGAAGTTATTTTGTACTCGGAAGTGTCGTCACTACCGCGAGTCTGCCATTTGCAACAGAGTCAACTGCAAGTTGCGGAGCTTGTGTTCGTTGTCTTCCTGCATGCCCTACAGGGGCAATCATCGAACCGGGAGTGGTAGACGCCAATAAATGTTTGTCATGGCTATTGCAAAAACCTGGCGCGTTTGATCGTCAGTACCGCGTTGTGCTCAAGGATCGTATTTATGGTTGCGATGACTGCCAAACAGTGTGTCCGCCAACGCTACGAAAATCAGTACCAGTCAAAATCACTGGCACTGCACTTCGTCATATCGACGCACTCTGGATACTCGACGCTAGCGATGAAGAACTTATGAAACGCTGCGACCCGTGGTACGTGCATCAACGCAATCCACTGTGGCTGAGGCGCAACGCGCTCGTGATTTTGGGAAACATCGCTCGCCCTAGTGACGAGCGAGTGGTGAGTGTGCTGCGCGCCAATATTGGCTCCCACGACTCAATCTTGCGGGCGCATGCTATTTGGGCAGCGGCCAGACTCGGACTCACTAGTCTCTTTGCTCATCTTGAAAACACAGTTCAAGATGAAATGGTGCGCGACGAACTTGAAAATCTGCCAACCTTACGGGGCGACCTATGAAGCATTTATTGGTAACGAATGATTTTCCTCCAAAGATTGGCGGCATTCAGTCTTTGTTGTGGGAGTGGTGGCGCCGACTTCCGCCTGATTCTTTTGCTGTGCTCACGAGTCCCCACGATGGCGCCGCTGAATTTGATGCAGCACAACCGTTTGAGATTCGGCGAACTCGGGAACCAGTTTTGTTGCCTCACCCATGGATGGTGCGTCAGATCAATGCGTTTGCTCGCGAATGTGGCGCCGACTTTGTTGTTCTCGATCCAGCGCTCCCGCTAGGACTAATTGGACCTGCTCTAGAACTTCCGTATTGGTTAATCCTGCACGGCGCAGAAGTAACAGTGCCAGGGCGATTGCCAGTATCAAAACAAGTCCTGGGCCGCGTATTGCACGGAGCGACACACATCATTGCGGCTGGTGGTTATCCAGCAGCAGAAGCCGAGCATGCTGCCGGAAAAAAATTACCGATGACAATCATTGTGCCGGGTGTTGATGTCGATCGTTTTGTGCCACTCACAGCACAAGAACGCACAACAGCGCGAGCACATTTCGGCCTTGACGACAATGCCGAAATTGTGTTGGGAGTGAGCAGATTGGTGCCACGCAAGGGCTTTGATGTAGTTATTCGCGCTGTTGCGATGCTCGCGCGTGATCGACCAAATCTGGTTGCGGTCATCGGCAGTACAGGGCGAGACCTCAAGAGACTGAAAAATCTTGCGCATGAACTGCAAGCACCAGTGGAATTTCTGGGACGAGTGAGTGACGCAGATCTTCCGAGACTCTTTGGATGTGCAGACGTGTTTACGATGATGTGTCGCAATCGGTGGGCAGGGTTAGAACAAGAAGGGTTTGGCATCGTGTTTCTTGAAGCTGCGGCATGCGGAGTTGCTCAGATTGCCGGAAACAGCGGCGGTGCGGCAGAAGCAGTGCAGCATGGTGTCACCGGACACGTGATTGACGATCCACAAAACGTTGACGCACTCGTCAGTTCGCTGGTGTCGCTGCTGTCGAATGATTCGTTGCGTGCGCAGATGGCTGTTGCATCACGCCAAAGAGCTGTCGAGATGTTTAGTTATGATGTTTTGTCTGAACAATTAGCAGTAGCCCTGCACGCACTGACATGATGTTAGAAATGTCAAACGATGTACAAAATCCTGGTGCTGTGATTCTGCGAATCAACGTGTTCATGACGAGTGTTTTTGCCGTGGCATCTATTTTGTCTGCCGTCTTGTTTCGCCAGCCCTGGAAGGGGATCGCCGTCGTGGTGTCGTTGGTGTGTTTTTCTGTAGGCGTTGTTGTTTTTTTATGGGGATACTGGAACGCAGTGCAGCGAAGTCGCACTGACAATATTGGAGTCGGCGAAATGTATTTCTTGCTCAACGGCATCGCACCGCGTGGGATGAGTTACTCAATGAACGGGTGCCTTGGCGCACAATGTGTTGTTGCATTAGCCACGGCATTGGCCCGGGGTACAACAGACGGACGAGCAGGCAGCACATTGGCCTTTGGCATCTTGGCCCCGATGCTTGGGCTTGGGCTCAATGGTCTATGGGCGGCTTTTCATGGCAGTTTTGGACTACGAGGAGATGGCCAGGAATCGCCAGTCTCTGACGAAAATCAGCAAGGGTCATCCACGGGAGGGTCTCGGACGAGGCAAGATAAAGACCATGACTGATCGCGCTGCCCAGACCTCCTTGATACAAGCGTCGATTGAACGGTGCTACGCCGTTGCGCTTGACTTCGAGGCATACCCGTCATGGGCCACTGATGTTAAAGATGCAAAAATCATTGCGCGCGATGAGCAAGGCCGTGCCTCTCGTGTTGAGTTTCGGGCATCAGCACTTGGTCGCAGCACTCACTACACATTGCAGTATGACTACAGCGATGCGCCGGCGCGCTTGGCGTGGAGTCTTGTAGATGGTGACATCATGAGGGCAATCGACGGTGCGTACTCTTTTGTTGCAGTCGAGGATGGCACACAAGTGTTTTACGAAGTTGCAATTGAACTAGTTATTCCACTGCCAGGTTTTGTGAAGCGTCGTGCCGAGGCTCGTATCCTCGATACCGTGAAAGAACTTAAAGCTCGCGCTGAATCGTGAACGCCATTGGCATTGACGTCGGTGGTACAAAGTGCCTCGGAGTTCTTACCGACGAGTCTGGGAATATTTTGTCTTGGGTGCGCAGGCCCACTCCGTCAACAGCAGACCTGATTGATACCTTGCATGAGATTGTGCAAGAGCTTGCTGACGCACCAACAGTTGGAGTTGGACTTCCGGGGCTAATTACTCCGACTGGAATCATGCAAGCCGCGCCAAACCTAAAAGATGTCGTTGAACTTTCAGTCGCAACGGAATTAAGAAATAGATGTGGCCGAAAAGTTCATGTCGAAAATGATGCAACGTCAGCCACGTATGCAGAATGGAAAATTGGTGCAGCACGCGGCGTTGCGGATGCTGCATTCGTGGGACTTGGGACCGGCATTGGCGCGGGTTTTATCATTGGCGGACAATTGCAGCGCGGAGCCCATGGATATGCCGGTGAGATAGGACACATGGTGGTGCAAGCTGATGGCATCGAGTGTGTTTGTGGTCTTCGTGGTTGTTGGGAGCGTTATGCCTCTGGCTGGGCTTTGGGAAACTTTGCTGGTGGAGTTGCCGGCGAAATAGTGGCGCAACGTGCAGCAGATGGTGATGCAAAAATGATTGAGGTTGTGGAGATTTTTTCTCGATGGGTGGCCGTGGGTCTTGCAAATCTTGCCAACATCATTGATCCTGAGGTGATCGTGATTGGCGGCGGCGTCATTGAATCATCTGCAGTCTTTATGCCCGTTGTGCAAAAATGGTTTTCCCAATTGCTGTATTCATCGGCGAGCCGCACTCATCCACGACTCGAAAGTGCGCAGTTGGGAGAACGCGCAGGGGCGATTGGCGCGGCTCTATTGGGTGCGTCGATGTAATTAGTCTGTGTCCCAACGCAGTGAGCGTTGCACAGCGCGGGTCCACTGGGCATAGTTGCCAGACATGGCCCCAGGTTCAAAACGTGCGTCGAGTCGCCACGTTTGACCAATCGATTCAAGTGAGGGCCAGACTCCAACGGCAAGACCTGCCAAGAATGCGGCGCCAAGCGCAGTGGACTCAGTATCGATGGGACGAAGAACAGGCACTGCGAGTTCGTTGGCTTGATGTTGCAACATAAAATCCATCACACACGCACCACCATCAACGCGCAGTTCTGCAAGTGGCACCCCAGACGCTTGCGTCATCGCATCAATTGCATCGCGAGTTTGAAACACCATTGATTCAACGACTGCACGTGCGATGTGAGCGCGAGTGGTGCCACGTGTGATGCCCACAATTGTTCCGCGCGCGTGCGGATCCCACCATGGACTACCGAGTCCGGTGAATGCAGGCACAACATAGACGCCACCCGTATCAGTCACCGACTGGGCAAGGGGACCAATCTCGGCAGATGTTTCGATGATGCCAAGTCCGTCGCGAAGCCATTGAACTGCTGCGCCTGTGACAAAAATAGATCCTTCAAGTGCGTATGTCGGTGAGCCGTCGCCAAGATCCCACGCCACAGTCGTGAGCATGCCATCCGTGGGCGGTGGACATTTTGAGCCGATGTTCAACAGAACAAAACTGCCTGTGCCATACGTATTCTTGGCCATGCCGATATCAAAACAGGCTTGTCCAAAGAGGGCAGCCTGTTGGTCGCCAGCAACGCCCGTAATCGCAATACCCGTCGGAAGTCCTTCGACAGAAGTACTACCAAAATGACCACTTGATGGCAGAACCTGCGCAAGTGCATGCATCGGTACTCCTAAGAGAGTGCACATCTCAGAACTCCATGACATTGTGTTGATGTCAAACAACATTGTTCGCGATGCGTTTGTGGAATCTGTGACAAATGAAGCACCGCCGGTCAGTTTCCAGATCAACCAAGAATCAATAGTGCCGATAGCAAGATCGGCTGTGTCAGGAACACCGTGTTGGAGTAGCCATGCCGCTTTTGTGCCGGAGAAATATGGATCGAGAACGAGTCCAGTTGTTTTGCGCACAAGAGGCAAAGATGACGCAAGCGACTCGCACATGCTTGCTGTGCGACGATCTTGCCAGACAATGGCTTTGGCATACGCACGCCCAGTTGAGGTGTTCCAGGCAACAACTGTTTCGCGTTGGTTGGTGATTCCGATTGCGGCAATGTCTGTCACGCGAGAGATGACATCACGCAAAGTCTCAAGTACTGCGGACCAGATCTCTTCGGCATCGTGTTCGACCCAACCTGGCTGGGGAAAATACTGAGGAAACTCTCGATATGACGAAATGGATGGTCGGCCGTCTGCAAAGACTGCTCGAGTTCGTACTCCGGTGGTGCCAGCATCAATAGCAAGAACTGTTGTCATTGGATGACTATGCGCTTGCTCGCATAATGAGAGCACTCAGTTCGCGGTGTATCTCGGGTTGACAAGCAAGCACCTCTGCAGGATGAACAGTGTTGCCCGAGAAATCAGTGACGATGGCACCTGCTTCGGTGGCGATGAGTTGACCCGCAGCAAGATCCCAAGATAAGAGATTTTCTTCAAAATACGCGTCAAAGCGACCACAGGCAACGAAACACAGATCAATTGCAGCAGCGCCAAAGCGGCGAATATCGCGAACCTTTTCAATAATGATCGGAATGCGTTGTGCTTGCGACACTCGCTTTTGCGCGGAGTAGCTAAACCCAGTGCAGACAAGTGCATCGCTCAGAAGCGGATTCTTTCGAACAAAGATGGGTTGGTCGTTCAGGAACGCTCCATGACCACGGATAGCGGTGAATGTTTCGCCGAGTGCTGGGATGTACACCACTCCGACAAGACTTCCGTTGTCGTCGACTGCAGCAATTGACACAGCCCAGGTTGGCAGGTCAAAGAAAAAGTTAGTTGTTCCGTCAATGGGGTCGATGTGCCACGTGATTCCAGAAGCAGACTCTTGCCGTGCGCCTTCTTCTCCAATGATTCCGTCAGAAGGGCGTGCGCGACGGATTCCGTCAGCGATAAGCACTTCGCTTGCTCTATCGAATTCTGTCACCATGTCGGTGGCTGTAGATTTTGTGTCCACATTGCTCAAACCTTGTTTGCGTCCTGCAAGCGCCATGTCTCCAGCGGTGTGGGCGAGTGAGATCGCGAGATCTAGCAAGTCTTCGTCACGTGACATACGAGTCAACCGAATCTTTTCGAAGGCGAGTCATGAAGTTCGCGCCATTCACCTTGGGCACGCAGAACGAGAACTGACACGATGGCGGTCCCGCCAGCACACAGCAGTGCGCCAGCCAGGATGCCAAGACCTAGAGGCACAGAGCAGTCACCAGAACACTGCAAATCAACGACGGCGTATCCAATGAGGCCACCAGAGAGCCCGCCAATACAAATTGCCACAAACGCCAAGGCCCGAGAGAGGCGCGATGGAATTGCCGAGAGGCTTGTGTCAGGGGTATCTGGTTGCATGTTGGATTAGCGTAATAGTTGACGTGTCTACTTCTCGCTCCATCTTGCATGTTGACATGGATGCGTTTTTCGTATCCGTGGAGTTGCTGCGACGCCCAGATCTGGCAGGGCTGCCAGTGGTGGTAGGTGGGACGGCAGGTCGTGGGGTGGTGGCGGCGGCGTCATACGAAGCGAGGCGATTTGGAGTGCACTC
>CANLAH010000114.1 GCA_947488685.1 Acidimicrobiaceae bacterium
GTCAATCGCGGCGCAGTATTCTTTTTTGACGCAGGCTCTGTGGTGCACGAACTCGTCAACCCTGATGGTCGTGCTTATGTGATGCAGGCTTATTGCATCGGGGTTGATCCAACTCTGACCCAAGATAATCTGAGTGATCTTGGTTCACGATTGTCGATGCCAGAGGGTTGGTCGTTTCGAACTCGCACCCTTGATGCCGAACTTATCGTTGACACAACAGCCACGGTGGCAACCGTTGTCCAAGACGAGCTTGAAAATTCCTACACGCTTCCGTACTAGTGAAAAGGGTTTTGTATTTAACGATGCAAAGTTGAAGTTGCATGTTTTGCTGTGCGCTCTACTGTGATCTGCACAATTGAGCGTGTGAGCGACGAGATGTCATCGTGTTGATGAGATACCAGCAAAACAGGACCCGTAAAAGTTGCAAAGATTTCGTCGAGCAGGCGCACTGTGTCTTGGCGAGATTCTTGGTCGAGACCAGTAGTGGGTTCATCAAGTAGCAAAATATCTGGTCGAGTAATCAAGGTTCGTGCAAGAGCGACGCGTTGTTTTTGGCCACCGCTGAGTTGGTGTGGTCGAGAGTTCGCCATGTGGTCGATTTTCAAGGTGGCAAGCATTTTGTGAGCACGATCGATGGCATCGGATTTGGTCACGGCCTGAGCCCGCAGTCCATAGGCCACATTTTGAAGTGCATCTAAATGGGGAAATAGCGCGCCATCTTGAAAGACCACTCCAACTTTGCGTTGCTCTGGCTGCAAGAAAACTGACGTTGTGCTGGCGTTTGCGTCAAAGATGACGTCATTGAAAGAAATGACGCCGCGCGAGCAAGGCAAGAGCCCGGCAATAGCGTGAAGTGTTGTTGTTTTGCCAGAGCCATTAGGGCCGGTGAGCGCTAGTACTTCGCCATTTGCGACATCAAGGTTGACGGTGAGCATGAAGTTGTCTCGCGCAATATCAAAGTCAAGATGAAGCGTCATTGCCCACCTCTTTTGAGTGCGGAGATCCAATGCTGACGCAAGAGCACGAGCACAACAAACGACACAGCCATCATGATGAACGACAGGACGAGTGCTTGATCGTCCCCACTTTCAAATGCCGTATAGATGGCGAGCGGCAGGGTTTGAGTGCGCCCTGGTGTATTACCGGCAAATGTGATCGTGGCGCCGAACTCGCCGAGTGCTCGGGCCCATGTCAGAACAACGCCCGCGATGAGCGCGGGTCGAACAACCGGCAGAGTGACAGTGACAAACGTGTGCCACGGACCTGCTCCTAATGTTCGTGCAGCCTGTGCGAGTCGTTGATCGAATTGTTGAAATGCTGACTCCATGACGACGATGAAAAATGGAACGGCAACAAAGTATTGGGCCAGGATTGCTGCTGTTTGAGTAAAACCCAGACGAATACCCCACCAGTCGTTGAGTGCGGAACCGATGAGACCTTTTGTCCCAAAGGCATATAACAATGCAACGCCCCCTACGACGGGAGGTAGCACCATGGGAAGCACGCAAAGTGCGCGTACAAATGCAATGCCCGGAAAATTGCGGTGTGCCAGAAGCCATGCGAGTGGGAGACCTGTGATGATGGCAAAAGATGTGCTGATCAGCGACGTGCGAGCAGAAAGAAAAAGAGCAGTTCTCGCCGCATCGCTGCTGAGTGATGACCAGAAGTTGGTCCACGGAACTCGAATGACCAGCGCCACAAGCGGAAGAGCGATGAGAATTGCACAGATGACAGCAATAATCAAGAAACCGCGTGGGCTGCTGAGCGAGCGCGAACGATGTGTCACGGAAGCACGAATCCAAAATCGGTCAGGATTCTGGTACCGGTTGCGCCGACAACAAAAGCAATAAATGCGTCAGCCGCCTGTTGGGAACTTGTCGACAAATGTGATCCCCGAGCGATGGGGTACTGAGCGACAATATTTTGTGACGCTGGGATAGGCACGGCGTCTACAGTTTTGATTGATGCAATGGCATCGGTGGTGTAGGCAATCCCGGCATCTGCTTGACCAGTCGAGACTTTACTGACGACGCCGCTCACGCTTGTTTCGAGGCTTTTTGCTGAAATGTTGAGGTTGGCATTTTTAAGAATCTGCTGGGCGTAGATGCCGCAGGGTTGGGTTGGCGCGCAGAGCACAACATCAAGTGAAGCGTTTGCGAGATCGATCAACCCTGTGATCTTGCGAGGGTTTGCACGGGGTACCACGATGGTCATTGTGTTGGTGGCAAAGACCTGCGAACTTTGCGCGTCAATCAGACCTGCTGAAATGAGTTTGTCCATGTTTGTCGTGTCCGCAAGAGCCACGATGGTCATTGGTGCACCGTTTTTCACTTGAGTGACGAGGGTGGCGCTGCCATCAAAGGTAGAGGTAATTGATATATCGGGAAACTCTGATTCGAATGCTTCCGCGATGCGGGTGAAAACCTTGGCGAGTGAGGCCGAGGCCAAGACATTGAGCACGAGATCTTTTGATGAGTCATCTGGCGCCTGTGATTGGCGCGTTGTGCAAGCCGGAAGCAGGGCAGTGATGACGATGCAACATATTGCTGCTCGGCCAAAGTGACGCCACAGTTTCATCTCGACAGGCTAGTGGTATCAAAAAGACTATCGAATAGTCCGCTAAGGACTATAGAGTAAACCTATGAGTGAACAAACAGTTTCGGTCATTGAGGGGATGTGCTTGTCGCTGGTGGGTAACGGGGCGACACATGGATATGACATTGCACAGCATTTTGCTCCCGCAACACGACTTGGTCAGATATATACAGTCAGCCGACCTGTTGTGTATCGGGCTCTTGATGGCCTAGTGAAAAAGAAGTATTTAAGTAGTGCCAAATCAACTGGGGCAAGAGGGCAACTCAAGTGGATCTTGAAACTCACAAAGTCCGGAGAGCAAGTGCGCAAGGAATGGCTGAATCAGCCAGTGCAACATATCCGCGACATTCGAACAGAACTGCTTGTGAAGCTATTGCTTCGTGATGAGTCAGGTCTGTCATCGCAACGATTTCTCACTCAACAACGGGCAACGTTGCAAGTTGTT
Organism: Acidimicrobiaceae bacterium; assembly: GCA_947488685.1. GTDB lineage: Bacteria > Actinomycetota > Acidimicrobiia > Acidimicrobiales > Ilumatobacteraceae > UBA2093. Next base: position 3,041 of record CANLAH010000114.1, read on the forward strand.
CTTTCTGGATTACTGCGAGATCGAGATGACTCAGTGGCAGCAGTGTGGCGTCGCGAGCAAGCACGTGCAGTTGCAAGGTTCCTTGACGAACTATTGGGGCAACGCCACGATGTCGTTTCGGATTCAGACTCAAGTGACCGATTGCAGTTAAGTGCGCGCAATCAACTGCGTGCGACGGTGCTTCAAGTGAAGCATGGTGGGGTCTTGTCCTCAGTAAAACTCGCCGTTTCTTCAGGGCAAGAGATGACTGCCACGATTACACAAGAAGCAACACATCAATTGAGACTGGCGCCAGGCGATGAGGTGCTGGCGCTGTGCAAGGCAACAGATGTTTTGGTGGCGACACAGATTCAGTAAACAAAACGACCCGCTCATTGCGCTTTCACACAACGAACGGGTCGTTCAGATTTTTGTCAAGGCGAACCTTGACGAGTTGGACTAGCGCCTTTTCTTAGCGGCTTTCTTAACTGTCTTCTTCACAGTTTTCTTAGCGGCTTTTTTAGGAGCAGCTTTCTTTGTTGCTTTCTTGGCGGCTTTTTTAGGAGCAGCTTTCTTTGCAGGTGCTGGTGCAGGCTTGCGAACTGTCACAACTTTTGGTGCTGGTGAAACACCGAGTGCGATGTCTTTGAAGCCCTTGAGTGCTGTGATTTTGGCAACTGTTTTTGCTTTAACTTTTACTGGCTCACCAGTGGCCGGGTTACGGGCCATACGGGCAGGACGCTTGATTTTTGCAAACTTTGCAAATCCTGAAATATTGACGATCTCACCCTTGGCGACATTGGCAAGAATGACGTCAATTGTTCCTTCGACAAGTTTGGCCGCAGTCTTGTTATCGACGTCGGTATGGATGGCTACTGCATGGATTAACTCTCGTTTTTTCATAGACCTAAAGTTATTCCATCCGACAGCAAAAGTGGGGGATTCCCCCTATATTTCTTGACTACTTGAGAATGTCACCGTCAGGGACGGGGACGGGGTGAGCGATGGTTACCCCACGAATCCCAGTGAGTCATCTCATCAACTGGCAGTCGATGGGCTGGTCTGAAATCATCGCCCGTGTAATACGCGACGGGGAAGAGAACAGTTTGGGTCCAGTCGTCTGGGATGCCGAGCAACTGGGAGATTTCTTTTTCTTGAAACAGGTGGATTGTGGTCCAAGCCGTTCCGAGGCCACGAGAGCGCAGCGCCAACATGAAGCTCCATGCGGCCGGGAGGATAGATCCGTACGTGCTGGCCTGGGCAATCACCATTGGGACGGACTCGACTCGACCTTTGACGCAGGCAATGACATGCACGGGGACTTGCTCGAGAACTTGTCCCAGATACTGAGCCGACTCCATGACTTTGGGCATGACGTGTTCGCGCGGGTCACCAGGTTCGAGAGGTGGCGGATATCCCGAGCCCGACATGACTTCTCCGCCTTGGCGATATGCGTCGGCAATAGCCTTGCGCTTGGCGGCATCAGTGACCACCATGAATGCCCAGTTCTGCGCATTGGTTCCGGTCGGGGCTTGCATGGCGATTTCAATACATTCCTGCACGACCTCTGGCTCAACGGCACGGCTGAGGTCCAGTCGTTTTCGCACAGAGCGAGTGGTGGTGAGAAGTTTGTCCGTAGAGATTCGGTCAATTGTCATGTGCCCATTCTATTGCACTAAGGTTCACCAACAATTCATTGAAAATGTGTATCGGGGGACGACATTGGAACAATCATTGGTGAGTTTTTTGAAGAAGAGATTTCCAGACGCGGATGACGTCGGGATCGAAGATTTCCAGCAGATCCCGGGGGGGTTCTCGCGCGAGACCTTTAGCTGTGTAGCGCAATTGACTCGCGGTGGTGCCCAAGAGCGACTGCCGCTCATTTTGCGCAAAGATCCGCCCATCGAAATCTCAATCTTGCAGACCAGTCGAGCAGTAGAGCACGACTTGATTGAATCAATTCGGCTCAATACTGGAGTACCAGTGAGTCAGAGTTATGGATACGAACTCGACCCCAAACCATTTGGTGAAGCAGCAATGGTCATTCAGCGCATGCATGGCAATGGCAATACGTCCGACCTCTTTAATGGCGGGCCCGACGAAGATCAAGTTGACGATGTGGTGCGTCACTTGTGTGAGGTGCTTGTTGAGTTGCATACAAGTGATATCGCCACTATTGACCCAACTGGTGCACTGAGTGATCCGCGAGGAGTCGGAATCAAAACAACGTCATGGGATGACTACATCGACTCAACATGTGAGTACTACATTTCGTCATATCCGTCTGTGGCATTTGATCCGTCAATCATGGTTCTCATTGATTTATTTCAAACTTTGCGTCGCACAAAACCACGGGCATTGCCACTTGCGCTTGTGCACGGTGACTTCAACCCCGCTAATTTTTTGTATGAAAACGGCAAAGTGACCGCACTGATTGACTGGGAAAATAGTCGTGTTGGTGATCCGCGTGAGGACTTGGGCTGGATGACCACGATGGATCTCTTGAGTAATACGCGCATCATGGATCACCCACGTGACAAAGGCGGATTCTTGGCGTACTACAACGAACTCACAGGATTTAATGTCACGGCCGAAGAGATCAACTATTTCAATATGTTTGGTACTGCAAATATCGCCGTACCAGTGAACTCCGCAATCTCACGCAGACTCGCCGGCGAACACCACCAACTGCTGCATGTGTATCTAGTGCAGTCCAGTATTCCGGCACTACAGGCATTCTCACAACAAATGAATTATCCAGGAGCGGCATCATGAACACCAGTCCAAGTATTGACGATATTTTGATGGGCTTGATATACGCCATTAGTGAGGAACTAATGCCGAACCTGGCTAATCCAAAAGCACAGGCAACAGCCGCAATGATGCAATCACTGATTCAAGAGTTGCGCCAGATGGTGCCAGTTTATGATTCGTATGTTGTCGATGAACACAATGCGATGACAAAAGTACTGCGCGATACGGCGGGCGCACTAGAAGGTGTGTCAGGTGCATCCGCAGATGCTGTTCGCGAGCGCGCGAAAACCCTCGGGACTCTGGCAGATGTGCCCGCACCAATGGATCGCGAGAAGGTTCTTGCGGCGCACCGCCAACTTGGCAAAGCACTTGAGCAGACCATCATTGATCTTGACGTATTGCAGCGAGCCGGAGACACGCGTGGCGATGTGGCTCTAGATATTGTTCGCGCACATCTGGCACCGCGTTATGCACGTGACATCGCCACGGTTGTGGCAGGAGCAGGCATGATTGGTCGCGGATAACCTCATCCGACTACGGTCGTTACCTGTACACAGGAACAATCTTGTAAGAGGAGAAAATCAATGAGCCGTTTACCAACCACTGTCGCGAGTATTACAACAGATTGGATGACGCAGTCGCTGCGGGCAAGTGGGGCCATTGATGCTTCAACAACTGTTGCTTCGCTGACGCCACACAATATGGGCGCTGGAGTTGGTTTTATGGGAGAAGTCGGAAGGCTCGGCGTTACGTACACAGGCGGCTCCGGTCCAGAGAGTGTGATTTGTAAAATACCAACGCAAGATCCAATGATTCGGGGCATGTTGGCACCGGCACGCGTATTTGAACGTGAGGCTCGTTTTTATTCAGAAATTGCTCCACAATTGCCAACCGTGCCAAGCGCTCACTACGTGGCTGCCGATTATGCCAATGATGATTACGTGTTGGTGTTACAAGATCTTGGACATCTGCGTGTCGGAGATCAATCAGCTGG
>CANLAH010000115.1 GCA_947488685.1 Acidimicrobiaceae bacterium
GATGAGTGAGTTCACCTGCTCAACTTCATTGAAGTTGCTGTCGAATTCCACCCAGGCAATTTCTAGTGGCCGATACCCAGGGTTGAGCCCTGTGGTTTCAAAGTCGAGAGCGATCATGCGGTCAAAGGTCATAGATGCACATTATGTGAACCTGAGGCATGGCATTGGAAGTCTGCGTGTATTGACCACTGATAGGTGACCATCCTTCAACTAGCCCATTTCTCGCATCCCTGTTTTAGGCCTGAATAACCAAAGCGCTCAAAGCCTGCGCCATATCTTCTGCTGTCGCGTCATGTACTAAGCGGAGTCGCGGTTGGCTGGCGCCATATAAAACCACAACGGAAACATTGCGCCTGCGTCGCGCATAGCTCTACGAGCACCCAGCACAGTTGCACCTGCTTCTGTGGTTTCAAAAAACCAGTTTTCCATCGCACGTCCGCCGGGCGCTGGACCATTGATGAGTTCGAGTGCGGCTTCTTCGTAATACGTACGAATGTCATGACACACAGATATCACATTGCCACCAGGAATCTCTGCAGTTGTCCAGTCTTGCCCATTAGCAATGGCATGAAGAATAGCGAGCGCGTTTGGAACTTCATCCGGCGTAATAACACGACCAACCGAAGTGACTCCCCTGCGTTCAAATGCGCGCTGATGCGCCTTACGTAATCCGCGAGCCTCGTCAACGCAAGGAGGCAATGACGCATCGAACCGTGGTGGTATTGCGCAAGATACTGGTTGTTCATCGGCTTCTATGACGACTGGATGATCAACAAGAACGGGACCAGATTGTTCATTCAACAACGCGAATGCGCGCACCAGTACATCCGTCTGGAACTCAATGTCATTGGGGATACCCAATGGTCGACCCAACGGGAACTCACAGTGCAAGGCTCGTGGAGGAGACACTTTCTGGGCAACCTCACGCACGGACGACAACACGACAGTTGCTATTCCGGCAGCTTCAAAAATATGCGCAAGCACACTCACGGTGCGCGTACAAAGAGGTCAAACAGGTGTCAGAATGACAACATCAACACCATCTTGGCGAAGTTGAGCCGCAGCTGATGGCCCGGTGTCAAGGCGAATCGTTGATACATCGTCTGGTTGATTTCCGGCGAACGACACGTGCCGTGGGGCAACCGAACCAATAACGCCTTGTGCGGCCAATTCTTCAAGACGATCGATGGGATAGACCACATTGAGATCCATCTTGATGCCCATCTGATCGAAGTTGGGGCTCCAGTGACCAAGAATAAGATCACGGCGATCACGATCAATCAATCGATAACCAGTATCGCCAGCGGTGAAAGAGTTGTCACCGACTACATACAAAGCGGCTGACGTCACAATGGCAACCTTGGCATCCCCAAGCGCAACGGGGGTTACCCACGCTGGGTTGTCAAACTGTGGTGCAGGAAGAGTGGCCGCGCGCGCCCTCATCATTTGGTCACCGTTCATAGAACTCCTTAACTGTGTGAACCCTAGGCCATCTAGGGGTCTCAGTAGAAACATTCTCGCACTAGACAGCGACCGTGAGTGCGTCGTACTCGTACACCCAATCGAGGATTGACATTCCCGGTGGGCTTATCGAGAAAAACATATCTCGGTCTTTCTGCTCTTGGCCGTCAACCATATGAAATAGATCTCTATTCATGAATGACGACGTTTGCACCTGTGCCGTACGGCCTTGGCGAACATCTTCATATCTACGCAATGCGTTAGATGCATCACTCGTGCCTACGTCTGACAAACACCGAGCAAGAACTACGGCATCTTCTATTGCTTGACAAGAGCCTTGCGCCATGAACGGAAGCATCGGATGACACGCATCACCGAGCAATGTGGTCGTACCAAGTCCCCACTGTTCTAATGGTTCACGGTCATACAACGCCCACCGAAAGACTGGTTCTTTAACTCGACCAAGAAGCGAGAGAAACTCGGGAGACCATCCTTCAAAGCGTGAATACAAATCTTCCATGGTTCCTTGTTCTGTCCATGACTCGGATTTCCATGAATCTTCTGGCGAGATACAGACAAGGTTGAGATGACTGCGATTTCGGCCGATGAAGTAGCTCACGACGTGTCGGTCAGGCCCCATACGGTTCGTTACTTCAATCGGTAAATCTTCTACGGCACTGCGCGGCACTAACGCGCGATACGCAGCAGACCCACTAAACCGAGGCTTGTCGATGCCTCCGACGCACGGACGGACGATTGAATGAATGCCGTCAGCACCAATAACTATGTCAAAAGACTGCGACGCACCATCTGAGAAAAGAACGACAGATGACAATTCCCCTGGTTCTACTGCGACAACATGGGTTGAGAATTTCAATTCCACATTTGCGCGATCAGAAACAGCATCTCCGAGAATTTCTACTAATTCATTGCGCGCAATATTTGCAAGGGGTACTTGATGTTGAGATAAGAAGCCTTCATCAATATCTGTAGCTCGGATAATGGAGTCATCCTCCCAGCGACGAAGCACCACTCGATGTGGGATTACGGAAATTTCCGAATATGCCGCTCCGAGGCCCAACGAATGTAAGAGTCGTCCGGCATTAGGACTGATTTGTACACCAGCGCCAATTTCTCTGATTCCTGCCGAACGCTCAAAGACCGTGATGTCATGTGAGTTCTGCGACAGTGCAAGAGCCGCTGTGAGCCCGCCTATTCCACCGCCAACAATTGCGATCTTCATTACTAAGCATCCGCTAGCAACACAGCGCCGTATTTATCAAGCGACTGATTTGATGCCACGAGATGTTGTGCTGAACCTTGTGCATCTCTGAAACACCGTTGTAATGGGCTCGAATTGAACAACGCACCAGCGCCCGCAAAACTCATGAGACGTGAAATTGCAGAAACTGCAGTCTCGGTGCAATAAGCAGTCATTGCAGTAACAGCAGCTTCATGTCGTGCGTTAAATTCACCACCATTTTCCATTGCATCATCAACTTCTGCAAGCGTTGCAAGCGCATGGGCTTGCACAGCCTTCAGTTGTTGCGAACTACGGCCGAGTTCATATTGAAACGCACCACGATCTGCTAGTCGCCCATCAAAACCTCGCGATTTTCCACGCGCATAGACAACAAGTTCATCAATGAATCGTGTGCATGCGCCAAAGGTAAAACCAAGGTTCTCCCCAGCTACAAAAACTGGGTAGTTCAACCCATACATTGCGCCACCACGTTTTGGTGGTTCCATCGGGTCAACCGTTAACGCTGCAGGAACAAACACATCTTTCGCCGTAATAGATACGCTGCCAGTTCCCTTCAACGCCATGACATTCCAATCACCGTGCACAGTGGCGTCCGCGGTACGAATGACCGCAAGAGTGACGGTGGGTTGCTCAACTGCCTCTATGGCAGTCAACATGGCCCAATCGGCGTGTCGAACCCCACTTGCATAGTTCCACGTACCGTTCACTAGCACTCCACCGTCAACTCGTGAAAACGTTCCAGTTGGCATGGCCACAGCAGCAAGAAACGGCGAGGGGTCTGAGCCAAACAACAATTCAACGCCGTCGTCACTAAGGCGTGACCCTGCAGCAGCAGCCGCACCAGCGTGGTTAAAACCAGTCCATGCAGCCGTTGCATTTGAGTAACTCAATGCAGTGAAATAGCGACACTGGTCAGCCAACAACAGTCGATCACCACCGGCTTCAAGCGGTGCCTTGATCATGGGCACACGAATCTGACGCATGAGATCCACTAGGGCCTGTGGAGCATCACCCAGTTCTTCAGACTCCGCAGCCGTCGCATCAAATTGTGAATGCAACGCAGAGATCTCACTGACCAATTGCTCAATAGGTCGGGCTGCGTAACTACTCGTACGAGCTGTTGTCATTGTCATTAGAACACTCCTTCATAACTGCCACCATCAAGTTGCAGATTTTGACCACTGATATATCCGGCTTGTGCTGCACAGAGAAACGCAAACGCATCACCAAATTCGTCTGGACGACCAAGTCGCCCTGCTTTGATTGAAGCAATTTGTTGTGCTCGTGCTTCTTCATAAGTGATTCCCAATATTTTCATCGCAACATGCGCCATCTGCTCTTGCCGAGCAGTGTCAAATCTTTCGGGCAACAGTTGATTCACCGTGACGTTGTATTTGGCAAGGTCCTTGGAAAGTCCTTTTAAGACGCCTGTGAGTCCGAGGCGTGTTCCGTGCGACAAACTCATCAATGAATTTGGTGATTTCACCATTGCAGAACTCACAGCAACAATACGACCGAAATTGCGCTCTTTCATGCCTGGAACAACACGTTGTACAAGAGCCAAAGGGCCTGTGAGTGCTTGACGTACGGCGCTATCCCAATCATCGATTTCAATATCAAGAAATCCCTTTGGTGATGGTCCTTGACCGTTTAATAAAACAATGTCTGGCTCGGAGCAAGCGGCCATCAGTGCATCTTGCACACTCGACGTGGCCGAGTCGCCCACAACACCTCGCGCTTCAACGCCATAATGAGATGTCAGTTCTGCAACTGCAACATCAACGTCTTCTTGGGTACGACCGTTAATAACAACATTGACTCCTTCACGCGCAATGCTTTCTGCGCATGCACGTCCGAGCCCACGACTTGAGCCAGCAAGGATGGCCCACCGACCCCGTATCCCAAGATCCATTGCGTTACTTCAGTCCGCTTGCTTCGCGAGCAGCAGCAATTGAAGGAAGATCTGACGGACTAAAGAATTCTTCTGGTGGATCTTTTGGTCCCCAGACAGAGAATCCAGCAGGACCGTCTTCGCCTTCCCAGTCGAGACGACGATGCACCCGTTCCCACATTTCTTCATCAACTATTTGGTCCATGTCAGAAAAAAATTCAAACATGTTTCCTGATGGATCGCGCAAATACCAAAAGACATTGGCTCCAAGATTGTGTCGACCAACGCCAATAATACTTGACACTCTTTCGTCTTTCAATGCGTTTGACCCGGCAAGACCCACTGCATCAATGTCGTCTACCTCAACTGCATAGTGATTCAAATATGACGTAGGGCCAGGCTGAATCATCAAGTTGTGGTGATCTGACTCAACACGCATAAAGGTTGCAAAACCTTTCATGATTTGGTCGGAAATGCGGTATCCCAAAATATTTGCATAAAAGTCAACTGCTTCAGCAAGATGTGGCGTTCCAAGAACTACATGACCAACGCGACGCACAATGGGTGATTCTGTATGCAACACTGCATCAGCACGGGTATTGATGCGAATGCGTTCACCAGGTCTGTTGAATGCACGTGTTTGAGTTGGCGTGAGCGAGTGCGGCGAACCAACGTCAATCACGATTGAGTGGCCAAAGACTGGGTCGACACATCGCAATGTTGTGCTGTCGGACGTTGACGCAATTCCGGCATCGGTGAGACGCTTGGCAATCGCAGCAATGTCAGATTCGGTGTCACAACTCAGATGCATGGAAGATAAATGTCGGTACGTCCCTTGGGTTACCTGCATCTGCACCGGACGATCGGGTGTGCCAAGCACGCCATCGGCTGTCGCGTTCATTCCGTGCTGCACCCAGAAGTCAAACAGTTCCTGAGGTTGAGGAACAGCAATTTGAATATCTAATAGTCCGTTAAGTGCCATGAAGAAATAGTACGGCATCAAACTGTTTGATGTCAAACTATCTGCCTATAATGGGGCAATGGAAATTGGGAAATACATAGACGAGACGGTGTCGACCTGGCAGGAGCAAAGGCCTGACCTTGACTTCATGCCCATGGGCCACATGCTGCGATTTCACGCCATGGCTGAAGCGGGGATAGCAAAGATTCAGATCATCGCCAAGTCACACGGACTCACGGTTGGCGAGTTTGACGTTTTGGCCACCCTGCGGCGCCATGGAGCCACCAGCACATTGACTCCGTCGTACATTGCTGAGGTTGCCATGGTGTCGCCCTCTGGTCTCACACATCGGCTCACGCAGTTAGAACAATCTGGTCACATCATTCGCATTGCTGACAATTCAGATCGACGCAGTTCACTTGTTTCAATTACTAAGAGTGGCGCTGCAGTTGCTGACCAGATCATTGAGCAAATCGCCGAACAAAGTACGCGAATGTATGACGCGATACCAGCCAATCAACTCGACCAGTTCAATCATGTTGTCTCTCTCTTATCGACACATTTGGAATCAGATGTGCTGACGTCATGACAACAACAGTTACCCTCACCGGCACTGGTATTCCAAACATTGCACCAGGTCGCGCTGGAGCCGGCGTCTTCGTGAAATATAATGATGTCGTTGTGCAATTCGATGCAGGTCGCGCCACGTGTAATCGGTTAATTGAAGCGGGTCTTCGACTTGCTGATCTAGATGCAGTGTTCATCACGCACATTCACAGCGATCACGTTTTCGGATTAGCAGAACTAGTTTTGTCGAGATGGATTGAGACCCAATTTGATGAGGTAGCTACCCCACTGCCCATTTTTGCGCCGTCTGGAGGAGCTGCGCGTTTCGTGAAACGAATGCTGGAACCGTACGACGAAGACACCCACATTCGACGCGAACACACGGGATCACGCGAAGTAGTGCTTGATGCTCGTGAATTTCCTGCATTATTCACTCCCGCAGAAGTGTGGGCTTCTGCGGATCGCGCAGTAGTAGTGGAATCTGTTGCTGTGCACCATGAACCAGTGCCTGATGCAGTTGCGTACAGAGTCACCACGCCTGACGGCTCGGTAGTGATTTCTGGTGACAC
>CANLAH010000116.1 GCA_947488685.1 Acidimicrobiaceae bacterium
TGCTCTACTTCAATCCGATGTGTCTGGATTCACCCAGCGACGTCGACTCTTGGGACATCTTGCGATATTCAATTAAACCTTCTTTGCGTTGTTCTTCTGACATGCGATCAAACATCAAAATTCCGTCCAAGTGATCGAGTTCGTGCTGAAATAATCGAGCAAGAAGTTCATCAGCCTCGATCGTGATGGTGTTTCCCTCTAGGTCGAGTGCCTCGAGATGAACCTCTTTGGGGCGCAGAATCTCTACATACAAACCAGGAATTGACAAGCATCCTTCGTCGTACACCCATTCACCACTTGATTCGACGATACGTGGATTGATCAAGGCCATCGGATGTTCGTCGACGTCGTAGACAAAGATTTGCTTTTGTACGCCGATTTGCGGGGCAGCCAATCCCAAACCAGGGGCGCGGTACATGGCTTGCAACATGTGGTCAACCAGGCGGACCAGTTTGGCGTCAATGTTGTCAACGACCGCAGCCTTGGACGCAAGCACTGGGTCGCCATATGTTCGTATGTCATAGGCCATGTCTGACAGGCTATCTAGAAGAAAGACACCGATGCCAGAACCAACTCCCACTCCCCCCTCTCACTATTTTGATGAAAAGCCCGTCGCCCCTAGTGCCGAATCCACTTTTGTGGTGCGCGGCCCAATACGACACCTCACATTGACGAGCGATCGCGCAACTTTTAGTCACGGTTCCCTTGATCGTGGAACAAAGATTCTTTTAGAAAATATCGGCGACACAACAGTGCTCCCTGACGGAGACCTACTGGATCTGGGCTGTGGCGTCGGGCCTATCGCGCTCACCTTGGCACTCAGAAACCCCAACAGAACTGTCTGGGCGATTGATGTAAACGAACGAGCGTTGGCATTGTGTGAGCGCAACGCTCGAGACAACTCGCTTGACAATGTCCGGGTATGCCATGTGGATCAGTTAACACTTCGTTCTGGGCCGGCACAATTTGCTGCCATCTGGTCAAACCCACCAATTCATGTTGGCAAACCCGAACTTCATTCAATGCTCTTGCGTTGGCTTGTCTGCCTAGCACCCGGTGGATATAGCCGTCTCGTAGTCAACAAAAATCTCGGGAGTGACTCGTTGCAAAAATGGCTAGAAGACGAACATTACCCAACTCAACGAGTTCTGAGCAGGTCTGGATTTCGGATATTGCAAGTGAGCCCTCGCGCCATCTAGCTACATCCGTGGCGGATCGATGCGCACACGAATTTTTTCCGACACAGTCTGACGCAACTGCACGAGATACGTCACTAAATCATCCCGACGTTCGGATTTGACAAGATAGATATTGCTCGCATCGTCTTGTTTCTTTTTCACGTTACCGAAGGTCGCAATTTGTATGCCAGGTGCCTGAGGTGGTTCGTCAACGAGTCCTTCTACAAGGGAGCAATATGCAACAGGAGGCAAGGCCATTGACCGTCGTCGCCCCGCTTCGGAACGCAGCAGCGCCATGATGGCTTCTTGAATGTGGAGAGCATCTGCTTTTTGTATCGCCTGAATCAATGGATGATCAATTGCTCGCGTCTGCACGATAATTCGTCCGTGCACTCCGACAACTCGTGCTGCGCGCACCAATAAAGCCAACGTGTCGGCTAACGCAGACAAACGCGGAGCCATGAGTTCGGCATCAATGTCCAAGAAAACAACAACATCAGCAGAAGAGACTCGATACAGCAGTGCTTCTGTTCCGACATAGGCACAACTAAGGTCAAGTTTGTCAAGTGGTGTCTCTTTTGTTACCTCAACAACAGTTCGTGCTGCCGTTGCTGAGAGCTCACGTTGCAGTTGTGCCGTGCCAGCGCGAAGAACCGAGAATACTGTGCGACCACATGCATTACAGACCGCCGGCACAGCCGTATCGCAGACGCCACACCGCAACTCACCGACTTGATCCTGGGCCAAAACAGTTGCGCATGCAGAACATTTGGCGATCGCGCGACATTGCTTGCATGCCAGTAAGCGACCGCTCCCCGTGGTGTTAAAGATTGCGAGAACTGTTTTTTTGGGGTCACGTAACTCTTGTACGAGCGATGTTGTGACAAGTGAGGTCTTGACTGATTGCGCGGAAAGATCTTCAACAACGAATTGTGGCCAACCACTCACGGTCACAGGAGTCTCGTGTATGTCTTCTGGCAAAACGGTGCTCAGAGTGCGCAATGACGGAACCGAGGAGACCGCAATGTACGCAACGCCAGCGCGCCGCGCGCGTTCTCGGGCCACCTCGGGTGCATTCCATGTTGGTACGCGTTCTTCCCAGTACGACTCGTCGTGTTCGTCAATCACCACAATCGACGCCATCCCAACACATGGCGCCCAGACGCCAGAGCGAGCACCGATCACTACATCCACCCCACTTGCTGCACGTGACCAATCATCTGGCATCACAGCCACAACTAGACCGCGGCGACGCAAACTTGCTGCACCTAATATGCACATTCGAATCGTCGGGCATAACGCCAACACCGGACCACTCTGGGCCGCCGCAGCAATCACTGATATCGCTGACTGCAGTGGCGGAACCACAATCACGCCACCGCCTTGTTCGATCAGTAATCGCGTTGATGTCGCCACGCCGTCATCGGTTGGCTTCACGCTGCGTCCACGCTGAGGAGAACCACGGCTCACCCGCACCGACGGCGCTGTTGCCGAACTGAGAACCGCGCGAATCGGCCCGCACCACATTGTTGCCACCCACGTCACGAGGTCAACGAGATATGGCTCGACTCCAGCACCTGAGACGGACACCAGCGGTATCAATTTAGACTCGAATGCGCTACTGAAACCTGGTGTTGTGGAATCGCCGATCGCAACGACCCAACCACCGACGCGACGACCGTGAAGATTGACGCGAACTTTTGTTCCTATTTGTGTTGCTTGCACCAATTCTGGCGGAATTGAATAATCAAAAACCTTGTCGATACCCGAGACATCAGTGACGACTCGTGCAATGTGAACAGGCTCAGCGCTCAGAGTTTGACAGCAGCCTTAAACGCATCAAGTCGAGAAAGTATTTCCCACGTGAAGTCTGGGTTGTTGCGACCAAAATGTCCGTACGCAGCGGTCTGCTGATAGATCGGACGCTTTAAATTAAGGTCTCGAACAATTGCAGCTGGGCGCAAGTCGAAGGTGGCGCGAACTGCGGCTTCGATCTCATCTTCTGACACTTTATTTGTCCCAAATGTTTCAACCAAAATACTGATTGGTTGAGCCATTCCGATTGCGTATGCAACTTGAACCTCGCACTTTGCAGCAGCACCGCTAGCCACAACATGCTTAGCCACCCACCGTGCGGCATAGGCAGCAGACCTGTCAACCTTTGATGGATCTTTTCCGGAGAATGCACCACCACCATGACGACCCATACCACCGTAGGTGTCAACAATTATTTTTCGACCAGTCAAACCAGTGTCGGCGTGAGGTCCGCCCAACACAAATTTTCCGGTTGGGTTGATATGGATTTCTGGCTTATCACCTCTGAACGCTTCGGGGATGGTTGGCATAATGACTTGCTCAATGAGGTCAGGGCGAATCTGCGTGTCGCGATCAACGCGATCTCCGTGCTGCGTTGAAATCAGGACTGTGCTCAATCGCACAGGACGACCGTCTTCGTATTCAAAAGTCACTTGTGTCTTGCCATCTGGACGCAGGTACGGGATTTGTCCCGACTTACGAACTTCAGTCAGGCGCTCTGCCATGCGATGTGCCAACCAAATCGGCAACGGCATCAGTTCGGGAGTTTCGTCGCATGCATAACCAAACATCATTCCCTGGTCACCAGCACCCTGGCTGTTGAGAATGTCTTCACCACTTTTGCCACGGCGCATTTCTTCGCTGGCATCAACGCCTTGAGCGATATCAGCACTTTGCGCGTCGAGGTATACACCAACTGCGCACGTCTTGCCGTCAAAACCATATGTTGCGTTGTCATAGCCGATACCCATAATTGTTTCGCGGGCAATTGTTGGAATGTCGACATACCCCTTGGTCGTGATCTCGCCAGAAACAATGCAGAGTCCGGTTGTCAAAAGCGTTTCGCATGCAACACGACTATCAGGGTCTTGAGCAAGAAGAGCGTCAAGAACTGCGTCCGAGACCTGATCTGCCATCTTGTCTGGATGGCCCTCTGTCACGCTCTCTGATGTAAATGTGTACTTCTTCACTTGCTCTCCTGTTGTTGATGACGAACCTTCACTACGCTATCTAATACGGCATGGGCAATCGCGTGTTTGTCAGCAAGCGCCACGGTCATCGCTGGCATATGGGGGCTCAACAGCACAACGGCGTTGGTGTCATGGCCAAAACCCACACCCTCAGCACTGACATCATTGGCGACAATGAGGTCAAGGCATTTTGCAGATAATTTTGCAGTGGCATGGGCTACAAGACTGTCTGTCTCGGCAGCAAAGCCCACAAGTGTCTGACCGAGGGGCTTGCGTTGGCCTAGTCCTGCCAAAATGTCTGGCGTTGGTTCGAGCACGATGTTGGGCACCCCATCAGCCTTTTTTAGTTTTTGATCTGCGCATACGACTGGTCGAAAATCTGCGACTGCTGCGGCCATGATGACGACGTCTGCCGATAGAGCCGCAGCGTCAACTGCATCTTTCATTTGCTGGGCTGTTTCGACCTGTACTTGAGTGACGCCAGATGGCACCACGCGATCAACCGTTGTGATGAGCGTGACATGAGCACCTCGCTGAGCGGCAATTGTCGCGATTGCGTATCCTTGTTTTCCGCTTGAGCGATTAGCAATAACGCGAACCGCATCGATTGGCTCTCGCGTACCACCGGCGGTCACGACGATATCTAGCCCAAGAAGATCGTGAGACATTCCAAGAACACGGATGATCTCGGCACATATTTTCTCTGTCGACGCTAAGCGACCTGCCCCAATGTCTCCTCCGGCAAGTCGACCGGTCTCTGGCTCCACGATATGGACACCGCGAGACCGCAGAATTTCAATATTGCTTTGCACGGCTGGGTGTTCCCACATTTCTGTATGCATTGCCGGACACACCACAACTGGTGCCCGAGTTGCGATCAGTGTCGCCGTGAGCAGATCTTCAGATGAGCCCGTGGCGTATGCCGACAGCACTCGCGCAGTTGCAGGTGCCACCACAATGATGTCTGCTGTTTGCCCCAATTGTGTATGTGGAATTGCCGACGCATCGTCCCACAAACTGGTGTGAACTGGCTCGGATGCAAGCGCCGACAAAGTAACAGGACCAATAAAGCGATGTGCATCAGCAGTCATCACTGGCACGACGTGCGCTCCGAGATCGACAAGTTGGCGACAAAGTTCGACAGATTTATAGGCGGCGATTCCGCCGGAGACTCCAAGAACTATTCGCCGCGAGGCTAATTGCGACATGGCAACTATTTAACGAGAATCACTCGCTCGCAGGAGCTTCGTCTACAGCGACATCGTCAACATTTGAGCCCTGTAACAAAGCAATTGTGCTGGCGTCAACATTGTCGGGGATTTCACCAAACATTGCAGTTGCTTCATCTTGCATTTCTTCGTAGTCAGGACGAGCAACCTTGACGATCTTGTCAGCAGCGATTTCTTCAAACGCGATCGACAATGGCTTACGAGCAACAGATGAAACCTGTGGCGGAATCATGTGTCCGAGGCCGTCGCCAAGTTGACCAAAGTATGAGTTGATCTGGCGCGCGCGATAGGCAGCAAGAGTGACGAGACTAAACTTGGAATCCACACGATCGAGGAGTTCCTCAATCTTGGGATCGATCATTGAATCATTTTGACGGGACATGTTGGGGACCTCCGTAGGACCCTGTCAGGCTAGCCGCGCGAGCGCCGTGCCACACCGATAGCAAGCACTAGTTCGGCCACAGCCCTCTCCAGGTCATCATTGATAATCACCACATCGGCCAAGGCTGTGCCCTCTCGCTCCTCGCTCTCGGCTTTTTTGAGGCGCTGCATCACATGGCGATAGGGGTCTCCACGCTCCTGTAGTCGTCGCTCCTGCTCCTGGCGTGAAGGGGGCATCACAAAGACCAACAATGCTTCTGGATGTTGTTCCTTTACCTGCTTGGCACCATGGAGCTCAATCTCTAAAACAATGTCATTGCCAATGTCGTCATCAGGAATCGGAGATCCGTACAGATTTCCTAAAAATTCGGTCCACTCCAAAAATCCTTTATCGCCAATTCTTCGGTGGAACTGATCTCGCGACACAAACACATACGCCTCGTCTGGCTCACCCTCTCGCTGGGTTCGCGTTGTCCACGAACGACTCAACCACAGTGCAGTGTCACGTTCGAGCAACGCATCGACAAGAGTTCCCTTGCCGGCACCACCTGGTCCAGAGATCACAATGATGAGTGGCTTGCTCATGCTGACTTACCGTGAATCGCTCGTTCAATGCGTTCAATCATGTCATCGTCAAGAGATGCCAACGTACTGAACTGATGTGCGCCAACACTTATGAGTAATCGCCGCCCCGCAACCTTGCCAAGTGCCGGATGCACATCAAGAACTTTTACGGCATACAGATCACGTACTTGTTCGTCAGTGCGTGCGAGATGGGCGGCTTGACGAACTGT